>JAJBTJ010000010.1 GCA_020860905.1 Parabacteroides sp.
ATAATGATCCGAAGGATAAAGCGCTCCTTTTTGCTCTGATAAAATGCCTTGACGCAACACTTCGATTTTTCCTTTCACAAATATATAATCGATTATGTCCATTTTTTCTAACGGCACACGTCCGAAATCATGCCACGAACCTTCCGGGCCGTAGCGTAAAGCTGTCATATTCCGCGAATCGGTCAAATGCCGGTTATCCTCGGGATTTACCAATATACGGGATCGGCTCGTCGTAGGCCGCCGCATTGAAATCGCCGGTTACGACCGCCGGATAAGAACCGGCTAACTTTTCTACTTGCTTCAGTACCAGTATAGCCCCTTCCCGGCGCGCTACTTCTCCCATGTGGTCCAGATGGGTATTGAGGAAAAGGAATTTTTTTCCGGTTAGTTTGTCTTTAAATATCCCCCAGGTAGCTACGCGCTCACAGGCGGCATCCCATCCCTTTTTCCCTATCGCATTCATGTCTTCCGTCAACCAGAAATTACCACTATCGAGCAATTCCAGGCGGTCTTTTCTATAAAATACGGGAGCATATTCTCCTTTGTTTTTTCCGTCTTCACGCCCTACTCCGATATAGGCATATTGCGGTAACCGTTCCGTTAAATCCGTTAACTGGTTGTGCAAAACTTCCTGTGCACCGAAAATATCCGGGGCGTAAAATTTCACCAAATCGGCTGCATAATCCCGCCGATATTTCCATTGATTGGTCCCGTCGCCCGGATTGTCGTACCGGATGTTGAACGTCATCACATCCAGGTTCGTTTTGTTTTGTGCTGTTAAGCTTACAGATAAAAAAACGGCTAATAATCCGATAAGTAATTTGTTCATAGTATTTTTATTCTGAAATTATACAATGTACCGTGATGAGGCAAACCGAAATCGACAAGCACTGCTTCGTTACGCTAAGGCGCATCCCTTTACCGAACAAAGATAATGCAAACCGGATGCCAGAAGCAAGCTATGCCCGATTAGGCCTCTCGCCGACTCTTTTCCATACAAATGTAATAAAAAAAGCTGTCGATAGTACTCGACAGCCAAAAATAAGGCCGTCTTATTCGTATTTTAAGACGGCCTTTCTTTTATTGGAACTCCGGATTCTATTCGTCATCCATCGTATTGAAATCCACTACATTTTTCCGGTTAGCAAAAATACGTTCGAACTTGTCTTTTGCTCCCACGACCAATTTGTCGAATTCGCGCAAACCGGTACCGGCGGGAATCAGGTGTCCGCATATCACGTTCTCTTTCATTCCTTCCAAGCGGTCGACTTTTCCGTTAATAGCGGCATCGTTCAATACCTTGGTGGTTTCCTGGAACGAAGCTGCCGACATAAAGCTGGCGGTTTGCAAAGCAGCGCGCGTGATACCCTGCAAAATCTGATTGGCAGTAGCAGGAATAGCATCGCGTACTTCCACTAATTTCAGGTCGCGCCGTTTCAGCATACTGTTCTCGTCTCTCAACTTGCGCGGAGTTACGATCTGCCCGGCCATCAACGTTTGTAAATCACCCGAATCGACAACCACTTTCTTGCCCCAGATACGGTCGTTTTCTTCCATGATTTCCTGTTTGTCCACTACCTGTGTTTCCAGGAACCGTGTATCTCCCGGATCAACCACTTCTACTTTACGCATCATCTGACGTACAATCACTTCAAAGTGTTTGTCGTTGATTTTCACACCTTGCAACCGGTATACGTCTTGCACTTCGTTCACAATATATTCCTGAACAGCCGTGGGGCCTTTGATTGCTAAGATGTCGGAAGGCGTAATCGCCCCGTCAGACAACGGCATACCGGCACGGATATAGTCGTTTTCCTGTACCAGAATCTGTTTCGACAAAGGTACCATGTACTTCTTCACTTCTCCCAGCTTAGAAGTAACCATGATTTCGCGGTTTCCTCTCTTCACCTTACCGAAGCTTATTTCTCCGTCGATTTCGGAAACTACGGCCGGATTCGACGGGTTACGGGCTTCGAACAACTCGGTTACACGCGGCAGACCACCGGTAATATCACCGGCTTTACCTACGGCACGCGGAATTTTCACCAACACTTCGCCGGCTTTAATCCGGTCGCCGTTGTCGATTACCACGTGTGCACCCAGGGGCAACGCATAGTTTTTCAGATACCCGCCGTTTTCGTCGACGATATGTGCCGAAGGGACTTTGGTTTTGTCTTTCGACTCGATAATGATCTTTTCCTTCAAACCGGTCGTTTCGTCGCTTTCGAGTTTATACGTTACGTGCTCGATTACGTGCTCGAATTCGATTTTACCGGCAACTTCCGATACGATTACGGCATTGAACGGGTCCCATTCGATGATGGTATCCCCTTTCTTAACCGTATCGCCGCTGTTGAAATACAGCTTGGAACCGTAGGGAATGTTATGGGTAAGCAATACGATTTTCGTATGCGGATCGACAATACGCATTTCGGCCAACCGGCTTACTACCACTTGATACTTTTTACCTGTTTCGTCCGAAGCATCCACAGCGCGGAGCTCGTCGATTTCGAGGATACCGTCGAATTTGGAAACGACGCTGTTCTCGGTTGCGATATTCGACGCGATACCACCGACATGGAACGTACGCAACGTTAACTGCGTACCCGGCTCACCGATGGATTGAGCGGCAATCACACCTACCGCCTCTCCTTTCTGAACCAAACGACCCGTAGCCAAGTTACATCCGTAGCACTTGGCGCATACGCCACGTTTAGACTCGCAAGTCAGTACCGAACGAATTTCCACCCGTTCGATAGGAGATTCCTGTATTTTCTTTGCTGCATCTTCCCGGATTTCTTCGCCGGCTTTCACCAGGATTTCTCCGGTAATCGGATGCTGGATATCATGTACGGATACACGCCCCAGAATACGTTCATACAAAGATGCTACCACTTCTTCGTTGTTCTTCAGCTCCGTACAAACCAATCCGCGCAACGTTCCGCAATCTTCTTCCGTAATAATCACATCGTGCGACACGTCAACCAAACGACGGGTAAGATACCCGGCATCCGCAGTTTTCAGCGCCGTATCGGCCAACCCCTTACGGGCACCGTGCGTAGAAATAAAGTATTCCAGCACCGATAACCCTTCTTTGAAGTTCGCCAAAATCGGGTTTTCGATAATCTGTCCGCCTTCGACGCCGCTCTTTTGCGGTTTAGCCATCAACCCGCGCATACCCGACAACTGCCGAATCTGTTCTTTCGAACCACGGGCTCCCGAATCCAACATCATGTATACCGAGTTGAATCCTTGGTTATCGGACGAAAGCTGTTTCATCAAAATATTCGACAGCTTGCTGTTCACATGCGTCCAAGTATCGATAATCTGGTTATACCGTTCATTATAGGTGATAAAACCCATACTGTAATTGGCCAGAATCTGCTCCACTTCCTCATACCCTTCTTTTACCAGGGCATCCTTTTCAGGCGGGATAATCACGTCGACCAGATTGAACGACAATCCGCCCTTGAAAGCCATGTAATACCCCAAATCCTTGATGTCGTCGAGGAATTGCGCCGTACGGGCCACACCGCATGTTTTAATTACGCGGCTGATAATCTCACGAAGCGATTTCTTACCCAGCACTTCGTTGATATACCCTACCTCTTCCGGCACATAATCGTTCACCATCACACGACCTACCGATGTTTCGCGCATTATCCGTACCCGGTTTCCGTTTTCATCCACATCGTCTACATATACTTTGATAGGCGCATGAATGTCTACCTTTCCTTCGTTATACGCGATAATCGCTTCTTCCCGACCGTAAAAAATCAGGCCGTCGCCTTTTGCTCCGGGGCGCAATTTAGTAATGTAATACAACCCGAGCACCATATCCTGCGAAGGGACGGTAATCGGAGCACCGTTTGCCGGGTTCAAAATATTGTGGGAAGCCAGCATAAGCATCTGTGCTTCCAGAATCGCTTCGTTACCGAGTGGCAAATGCACGGCCATCTGGTCACCGTCGAAGTCGGCGTTGAAAGCCATACAAGCCAACGGGTGCAACTGGATAGCCTTCCCTTCGATGAGTTTCGGCTGGAACGCCTGGATACCCAACCGGTGCAACGTCGGTGCACGGTTCAGCAATACAGGATGTCCTTTCATTACATATTCCAGGATATCCCAAACTACCGGTTCTTTCCGGTCGACGATTTTTTTAGCCGACTTAACCGTTTTTACGATACCGCGTTCAATTAGTTTACGGATAACGAAAGGTTTATATAACTCGGCCGCCATATTTTTAGGCAAACCGCATTCGTGCATCTTCAATTCGGGACCTACTACGATAACCGAACGGGCCGAATAATCGACACGCTTACCCAACAAGTTTTGACGGAAACGGCCTTGTTTCCCTTTCAAGCTGTCGGAAAGCGATTTCAACGGACGATTGGCATCCGTTTTAACGGCACTCGATTTCCGGGAATTATCGAACAACGAATCGACAGCTTCCTGCAGCATCCGTTTCTCATTCCGTAAAATCACTTCGGGCGCCTTAATATCGATAAGCCGTTTCAACCGGTTATTCCGGATAATTACCCGGCGGTACAAATCGTTCAAGTCGGAAGTAGCGAACCGGCCTCCGTCTAACGGTACCAACGGACGCAATTCGGGAGGAATTACCGGAACGACCTTTACAATCATCCATTCCGGTTTGTTCCGGCCTTTGGAGGCCCGGAACGATTCTACCACCTGCAATCGTTTCAGCGCTTCGTTTTTCCGCTGTTGCGAACTGTCGGTGCTGGCCCGGTGGCGCAACTCATACGAAAGCTTATCCAAGTCCAGACGAGCCAACATATCGTATACAGCTTCCGCCCCGATTTTGGCAATGAACTTATTCGGGTCGGTATCTTCCAGTAACTGGTTTTCCTTAGGCAGGTTATCTAATATCTGGAGATATTCTTCTTCCGAAAGCAAATCGTATTCGGCTACCGTGTCTACTACACCCGGCTGAATTACGACATACCGTTCGTAATAAATAATCGAATCTAATTTCTTAGTAGGGATACCTAATAAATAACCGATCTTATTAGGTAAAGAACGGAAGTACCAGATATGAGCCACAGGAACTACCAGGTGAATATGCCCCATCCGTTCACGGCGCACTTTCTTTTCCGTAACTTCCACACCACAACGGTCGCATACGATTCCCTTGTAACGAATACGTTTGTATTTGCCGCAATGGCATTCATAGTCCTTTACCGGACCGAAAATGCGTTCGCAAAACAAACCATCGCGTTCGGGTTTATACGTACGATAGTTGATAGTTTCCGGTTTGAGCACCTCGCCGCTGGAGTTTTCAAGAATCTCTTCAGGCGAAGCCAGACCGATAGTAATTTTTGAAAAGTTACTCTTTATCTTGTTTTCTTTTCTAAACGCCATATTATTTATTTATAAAGAGTTATCAATGGATAAAGCAGACAGGCAAACCCTGTCCGCTTCGAATATTATTGAATTAATCCAACGTAAAACTCAGGCAAAGCCCTCTCAACTCGTGTAACAATACGTTCAACGATTCCGGAATACCGGGTTGCGGCATCGGTTCTCCTTTCACGATTGCTTCGTACGCTTTCGAGCGCCCTACTACGTCGTCGGATTTAATAGTCAGGATTTCCTGAAGCACATGCGAAGCACCGAATGCTTCGAGCGCCCAGACTTCCATTTCTCCGAACCGCTGTCCGCCGAATTGCGCTTTACCTCCCAACGGCTGTTGCGTAATCAACGAGTACGGCCCGATAGAACGGGCATGCATCTTGTCATCGACCATGTGACCTAACTTCAGCATGTAAGTAACTCCTACCGTAGCCGGCTGGTCGAAACGCTCGCCCGTACCGCCGTCATACAAATACGCTTTACCGTAACGCGGCAATCCGGCCTTATCAGTCCATTCATTCATATCCTCCAACGTAGCACCGTCAAAAATAGGAGTAGCGAACTTAACGCCGATTTCCTTGCCAGCCCATCCTAACACGGCTTCGAATATCTGACCCAGGTTCATACGCGAAGGCACACCCAACGGATTCAGACAGATGTCGACCGACGTACCGTCTTCGAGGAACGGCATATCTTCCTGCCGTACAATTTTCGAAACGATACCCTTATTTCCGTGACGTCCGGCCATCTTATCACCTACCTGGATTTTCCGTTTCTTGGCAATATATACTTTCGCCATTTGTACGATGCCGGTAGGCAATTCGTCGCCGATGGTAAGATCGAACTTTTTCCGCCGAAGCTCGGCATCCAACTCCTTGTATTTCTTCAGGTAATTCAATACGACCTGTTTAATCAATTCGTTTTTATCCTCATCGGCAGTCCATTTACTTACCTGCACGGCATTATAATCCAACTCGCGCAATGCCTTGGCTGTAAATTTAGCTCCTTTGGCAATCACTTCGGTATTCATATAATCCTTTACACCCTGCGAAGTTTTACCATTCGTAAGGGCAAGCAATTTTTCAACCAACGAATCTTTCAACCGATTCATCTTTTCTTCGTACTCCTCGTCCAGCTTCGGAAGGATGGCCTTATCCGTCAAACGCGATTTCCGTTTCTTTACAGCCTTCGAGAACAAAGCGGTTTTAATAACCACTCCTCGCAAAGAAGGAGTTGCCTTCAGCGACGCGTCTTTCACATCGCCTGCTTTATCTCCGAAGATAGCACGCAGCAACTTTTCCTCCGGCGACGGATCGGATTCCCCTTTCGGCGTAATCTTACCGATCAGGATATCTCCCGGCTCAATGCGAGCGCCTACCCGCACAATACCCCGTTCGTCGAGGTTGGCGGTAGCTTCTTCGCTCACGTTCGGTATGTCGGAAATAAGTTCCTCCATACCCCGCTTGGTTTCGCGCACTTCCAGAATATATTCGTCGACGTGGATAGAAGTAAGAATATCCTCACGTACCACCCGTTCGTTCAACACGATGGCATCCTCGTAATTATATCCTTTCCACGGCATATAAGCTACCTTCAAGTTACGTCCTAAAGCAAGTTCGCCGACTTGGGTAGAATACCCTTCTGTAAGGATTTGCCCTTTCGTTACCCGGTCGCCTTTGCGGCAAATAGGTCGCAAATCGACTGTAGTACTTTGGTTCGTTTTACGGAACTTAGGCAAATGATATGTTTTAACGGAATCCTCGAAACTTACGAATTCTTCGTCGTCCGTCCTGTCGTATTTTATTTTAATGCAAGTCGCATCTACAAACACCACTTCGCCTTCGCGTTCGGCCATAATCTGCGTACGCGAATCACGTATCAATTGCGCTTCGATACCGGTACCTACGATAGGCGATTCGGAGCGCAACAAAGGCACAGCCTGGCGCATCATATTCGATCCCATCAAAGCCCGGTTCGCATCGTCGTGTTCCAGGAAAGGAATCAACGAAGCGGCAATAGAAGCAATCTGCGTAGGCGAAACGTCCATTAGGTTTACTTCCTCGGGAGCTACCACCGGAAAATCGCCACCTTCACGCGATTTCACACGCGAACGGACAAAACGCCCGTCTTCGTTCAACGGGGCATTTCCCTGAGCGATGATTTTTCCCTCTTCTTCCTCTGCCGTATAATAGCGGAGCGCTTCTTCCGAGCAATCCACCACACCTTCCTGTACCGGACGGTAAGGAGTAGCGATAAAACCGAGGTCGTTGATTTTCGCATATACGCATAACGACGAAATCAAACCGATGTTCGGTCCTTCAGGAGTTTCAATCGGACACAAACGACCGTAATGCGTATAATGCACGTCCCGCACTTCGAAACCCGCACGTTCACGCGACAAACCGCCGGGACCCAACGCCGACAAACGCCGTTTATGTGTAATCTCCGCCAAGGGGTTCGTCTGGTCCATGAACTGCGACAACGCATTGGTTCCGAAGAACGAATTCACCACCGACGAAATCGTCTTGGCATTAATCAAATCGATAGGAGTAAATACCTCGTTATCGCGCACGTTCATCCGTTCGCGAACCGTACGCGACATACGGGCCAACCCCACGCCGAACTGATTATACAACTGCTCGCCTACCGTACGCACGCGCCGGTTGCTCAAGTGGTCGATATCATCGACGATTGCTTTCGAATTAATCAGTTCGATGAGATATTTGATAATCTCGATTATATCTTCTTTAGTGAGAACCTTTACATCCTCGCTGGTAGTAAGATTCAGTTTTTTGTTAATCCGGTAACGCCCCACTTCTCCGAGGTCGTAACGTTTTTCAGAAAAAAACAGGTTCGTAATTACTTCGCGGGCGCTCGCTTCATCCGCAGGCTCCGCATTACGCAACTGCCGGTAAATATAAAGAACGGCTTCTTTCTCCGAGTTACTGGAATCTTTCTGAAGCGTATTGTATATAATAGCATAATCGGAAAGGTTTTGGTCTTCGCGGTGTAACAAAACCGTTTGTACACCCGATTCCAAAATTGCATCTATATTCTCGCTATCCAATACCGATTCACGATCGATAATCACTTCATTACGTTCGATAGACACCACCTCACCAGTATCTTCGTCTACAAAATCCTCTACCCAGGTTTTCAATACACGGGCAGCCAATTTGCGACCAACCAGTTTCTTTAAATTTGTTTTGGTAACCTTTACTTCCTCCGCCAGGTTGAATATTTCCAGAATATCCTTATCGCTTTCGAAGCCAATGGCGCGCAACAACGTAGTAACAGGCAATTTCTTTTTCCGGTCGATATAAGCATACATCACATTGTTGATGTCGGTAGCGAATTCGATCCAGGAACCTTTAAAAGGAATAATACGGGCGGAATACAATTTCGTTCCGTTAGCATGCGTACTCTGGCCGAAGAATACGCCCGGGGAACGGTGCAACTGGGAAACAACCACACGCTCTGCCCCGTTGATAACAAAAGTACCCCGTTCGGTCATATAAGGAATCGGCCCTAAATACACATCCTGTATAACCGTATCGAAATCTTCATGATCGGGGTCCGTACAATACAATTTTAACTTTGCCTTTAACGGAACGCTATACGTAAGTCCGCGTTCTATACACTCGTCAATGGTATAACGAGGCGGATCAATATAGTAATCTAAGAACTCCAACACAAAATTGTTCCGGGTATCTGCTATCGGAAAATTCTCAGCAAACACTTTGTACAATCCCTCCTTTTTCCTTTTTTCGGGAGGAGTGTCAAGTTGAAGAAAGTCTTGGAAAGACTTCAATTGTACTTCGAGAAAGTCGGGATAAGGAAGCGCGTTCTTTATCGAAGCAAAATTAACTCTCTTGTTTTCAGCTGTTGAAGACATCTGGTATGGAATTTATTGAACTTAATGAAATTATAGACACAAAAAGGTTAAGAAGCCCATAAAGGGCCTCCTAACCAAATCACCTGGCAACCAGGTTATACTTACTATTTAAGTTCAACTTCAGCTCCAGCTTCTTCTAAACTTTTCTTCATGTTTTCCGCATCGGCTTTAGCAAGACCTTCTTTGATGTTGCTGGGAGCGCCGTCAACCAAATCTTTTGCTTCTTTCAGACCGAGGCCCGTCAATTCTTTTACTAACTTAACGATAGCCAGCTTGTTAGCACCAACGCCCTTCAATACTACGTCGAAAGAAGTTTTTTCTTCTTCAGCAGCAGCTGCACCACCGGCAGCAGGAGCGGCAACAGCTACAGCTGCAGCAGCAGGTTCGATACCGTATTCTTCTTTCAGGATAGTAGCGAGTTCACTAACTTCTTTAACGGTCAAGTTAACTAATTGTTCTGCAAAAGCTTTCAAATCTGCCATTTTTGTATGATTTAAATGATTATTATC
>JAJBTJ010000307.1 GCA_020860905.1 Parabacteroides sp.
AATAGGAACTTTTTTCCGGCTTACCCGGATAAACCCGGTTTCCGGCTGTCCTTTTTCTCTGTTCATCGCTATGAAAACTGTATCCTTAGCTTGCGGATGTCCGTCCTTAAGCTACGGATACTGTTTTTATCCACATAAAACCGGTTTTCATTCAGCATAAAAAAGAATAAATCCGGTGAACGGATCGCTTTAAAAAAAGGATACTGTTTTTATCTTGCATTTTTCGTTCGGATTACCTCCGTTCGGGCTGTCAAGCCTCGTTTTCCGGGGGAATGCTTAAAAATAAAGATAGGCAATTGATTATCCATAAATCAGCCTATATCGTATTATTTCCGGAATATCCCTAAAGAATATCCCTTTGTAAAGGCAGGGAATCCGGGGGATTGAAACCGCTTTAAGGTAAATTCCCCTGTTCTTGCCTGGTAGTGCGATAAAGTAAAACTAAAAAGAAAGAGCCCGGTGCGGTACCAGACTCTTTACCTTCTCAGTTGACTATTAACTGTGCGACTTTTGGAGTGCGCTTTATTTTGAACCTTTATTCCAATTCCGTTCCAAACCGGTTTTAGCGGGCGGTGTCTGAAACAAACTCGCCCTTATTCTTACCGTGCGGCGAATGGCGGCGCCGGTAAATTCTTTCGCGGCGAGCGAATAACCGCCATTGTGGTAGCGGTCAATCCTGGCTTTGGCGGAGCATAACCTCCCTTTTAAATCGACAATACATCCAGCACCCGGATTAAATCGCGGTTGATAGGCTTGTCGTTTTTGATTGCTTTGCTAAACGGTACGTATACAATCTGGTCGTTCCGGATACCCATCATCACGTTACGCTGCCCTTCCAGAATCGCTTCGATGCTCGCTACGCCCAGCCGGCTGGCCAGGATGCGGTCGGATGCCGTAGGCGAGCCGCCCTGCTGCAAATGCCCCAGAATCGTAACCCGCACATCGTATTGCGGATACTCCTTCTTTACCCGTTCCGCATAATGCATGGCGCCCCCGTCTTTCTTACTTTCCGAAACGATGACGATACTGCTGTTTTTCGTTTTGCGGCATCCCCGGCTGATAAATTCCTCCAGTTGGTCTACATCCGTCTGGTCTTCCGGGATGATAGCCGCTTCGGCCCCCGCAGCAATCGCACTGTTCTGCGCCAGGAAACCCGCATCGCGCCCCATCACCTCTACGAAGAAAATGCGGTCGTGCGACGAAGCCGTGTCGCGTATCTTATCCACGCACTCCAGAATCGTGTTCAGCGCCGTGTCGTAACCGATGGTAGTATCCGTACCGAACAAGTCGTTGTCGATAGTACCCGGCAATTCGATGCACGGAATATTATACTCGTCGGCAAATGCGCGCGCACCCGTCAGCGAACCGTCGCCTCCGATAACCACCAAGGCTGTGATGCCGTGTTTTACCATATTCTCGTACGCCTTCTTTCTTCCTTCCACCGTTTTGAATTCCTGCGAGCGCGCCGTTTTCAGAATCGTACCGCCCCGCTGGATGATATTGCTTACATTCTCGGTAGTAAAATCTTTTATCTCGTCGTTAATCAGCCCTTCGTAGCCCCGGTAAATACCCTTTACCTTGAAGCCGTTGTAAATGGCGGCCCGTGTAATGGCCCGGATAGCCGCATTCATACCCGGGGCGTCGCCGCCCGATGTCAGAATTCCGACGCATTGATTCGTTTCCATGTGTTTATCTGTTTAAAGTTGTTTGCGAACTGTTGCTTTGAGCGTTTCCCTTCTTATGCCGGCGGGTAACGTGCAGGTAGCCTTTTCAGCGAACCGGCTCCGCCCGGTAACCGGCTTCCGTTACGGCGGCCATTATTTTTTCTTCGGGAATATCGGCCGATACGGTAAGAATCTTGTCGGCCGAGCCGAGGTCGATTGTCCAGGCGTCGGGCGATACGATTTTATTCAGTTTGGCTCCGATGTGCGCTACACAGCCGCTGCAAGCGGCATTCGTCTTGAATCGTTTGGTTTCCATATCGTTTTTGTTTAAATGTTCGTAAAGATAACACTTTCGGCGATACGATGGATGCCATCCGAAACAAATAATAACACCACGCGCCGCTGCGCTACGCACAAGCGGCGAATCGGGCGGGGTAGAACCTTCCGCGGGAATAAATAAGGATATTTAATACGAAAACAACCCGCCGGCGTAACCGTTGCACGGGCTAAACTCGTACTTTTGCAAGCAGTAAAAAAGTACGAACCTGCAATGAAAACAAAAAGAACTTTACAGGTACTGACGGCCGGTTGTATCGCGCTGATAAGTCTTTTCGCCTGTACCTTTCGCGAAGGAAAAAAAAATAAAGAGGCGGTGAATCCGGTAATTGCCAACATACTTCAACGGAAAAGCGTACGGCAATACCGGGAACGCCCGGTGGAAAAAGAAAAAGTGGAGCTGTTGCTCCGGGCCGGTATGGCGGCGCCCACCGGACGCGATTTACGCCCGTGGGAATTTGTGGTTATCCGCAACCGGGCCGTTCTCGACTCGTTGGCTGCGGCGTTGCCGTACGGTAAAATGCTCGCCCGGGCGCCCCTGGCGATTGCGGTGTGCGGCGATACGGCCGTATCGGAAAAACTTTGGGTAGAAGATTGCTCGATGGCAGCCCAGAATATTTTGTTGGCCGCCGAATCGCTCGGATTGGGTGCCGTATTTACCGCTGTTTATCCCTATCCGGAGCGCGAAGAAGCCGTAAACAACGCCCTCCGGTTACCCGGACGGCTTGTTCCGCTTACGCTTATCCCGGTAGGTTATGCCGAAGGCATCCATTCGCCGAAAAATAAATTCGACCCGGAAAAAATCCACTACGAAACCTATTCCCGTTAACCCTGTCTCGTTTTGAAAATGGCTAAAGACAAATTATTATCTCCCGGTTTCTGCTATATTCTGGCAGCCAACTTTTTGCTGTTCTTTGCTTTCTATCTGATATTGCCGGTGCTCCCGTTTTATTTGGCCGAAGAGTTCCGGGCAGGCAAATCCCTGATCGGGTTCATCCTGTCGTGCTACACCATCGCTTGTCTTTGTGTACGCCCCTTTTCGGGATACCTGCTCGATACGTTCAGCCGCAAACCGTTGTATTTGTTGTCGTTCGTTGTTTTTACCCTTATTTTCGGAGGTTACATGGTGGTTACGCTGCTGGGGTTGTTTATCGCCTTGCGTGTTTTGCACGGCGTGGCTTTCGGCATGGTAACGGTAGCCGGCAGTACCATCGTAATCGACATCCTGCCCTCGTCGAGGCGCGGAGAGGGGTTGGGCTATTACGGACTGGCCAATAACATCGCCATGAGTTTCGGCCCGATGACCGGCATGTTTATGTATGCCGCCTGTCCGTACGAAGTGATTTTCGCCTGTTCGCTGTTATCGGGTGCGTTGGGCGTGGCGATGGCTTCGCTCGTGAAAACGCCTTGCAAGCAACCTGTGGAGCGGCAGCCGTTATCGCTCGACCGCTTTTTCCTCGTGAAAGGCCTATCGGCCGGCTTTTCCCTCTTGCTGCTCTCCGTTCCGTACGGGATGACTACTACCTATGTAGCGATGTACGCCGGTGAAATCGGTATCCGGGTAAGTTCCGGATTGTATTTTACTTGTATGGCCGTGGGGTTGGCCGTATCGCGGCTTTTTTCGGGCAGGCAGGTGGATAAAGGGCGCATTACCCAGGTTATTTCGGGAGGGATGTTCCTGGCCTGCGCCAGTTTCTTCGCTTTGGCGGCTTGCAAGCCGTTGATGCAGTGGAGCCCGGCTTTTACTTCGTATTTGTTTTTGTTTATTGCCTTGTCGCAGGGAGTGGCCTTCGGAACCATGTTCCCGGCTTTCAATACCCTGTTTGTCAACCTGGCGCCCAACAGCCAGCGCGGAACGGCTACCTCTACTTACCTTACCAGTTGGGATGTCGGCATCGGTATCGGCCTGATGGCGGGCGGAAGCATTGCCGAAGCATTCGGCGGCTTTAGCCACGCTTACCTGCTCGGCGGCTGCCTGACGGTGATTTCCGCGGTTTTCTTTCTGCTGAAAGCCGGCCCTTACTTCAACCGCCATAAGTTGCGTTGAGCCACCGGTTCAACGAAGAAGCGAAGGCTCGCTTTCGGGCAGGTGCGAGGTGCGTATCCTCCATTCCTGCGGATAAAGGTTGTTCGTGCGGTTTCCCAATTGTTTTACAAACCCGAGCGGAAGGCCGTCGCAGGTAAGCAATACGTATCCTTTCTGCACGGTATCCGGCAGTACTACCGGTTCGCGGCGCAAATAACCTATCGCTTCTTTCCATCCTATTTCCACCGAAGGAAAAGCGTTGCGGTCGAATGTTAACGACAGGGCGAGCGCCTGGGCGGGTTGTAAGTCTTTCCCTTTTATTTTTCCTATTTCGATTCCTGCGTGCAGCAAACGCAGCGCTCCGGCGAGCTGCTGGTAATCGCTATAATAGTGCCTGGAGAACGCACGTACCGTATCTTGCACCGTTTCGAACTCGTATTGTTCCGGCCGGCTTATCCAGCTTTTTGCGTCAGCCGGTACCGGTACGGATGTTTTTTTCTTTTCTTTTTTCTTATGCTTACAGGTTCCGGCCTGGCTTGCTCCGGCGCCGGTTTTCCGCATAACGGCCAGGAAAAAGCCTTCCCCTTTGGTGCGGTGCGGCAAGAAACGGTATGCCGCACGGTTGTAAGCAAGCGGTCCGGTGATGTTCCATTCGGGCAAAACCGGCAACGGTACCGCTTCGGCACCTAATTTCTCCGTGATGTACCGCATGTTTTCTTCGTTTTCGTCCGTATTGTAAGTGCATGTGCTGTAAATCAGCAGGCCGCCCGGACGCAGGGCATTCCACACGTCCTGGATAATCCGGCGCTGGCGTGCGGCGCAAAGCTCTACGTTCGCTACGCTCCATTCGCCGGCGCTGGCCGTGTCTTTCCGGAACATACCTTCGCCCGAGCAGGGAACATCGGCCACGATGACGTCGAAAAATCCCGTCAACCGGCCTATTTCCTCCGGGTCGTTGTTGGTTACAAGTATGTCCGGGTATCCCCATTTAATCAGGTTCTCGTTTAAAATATAGCTTCGGTTGCGGATAACCTCGTTGCTTACGAGCAGGCTGCCTTCGGGCAGTATGCCGGCCAGGTGCGTGGATTTCCCGCCCGGCGCCGCGCACAGGTCGAGGCATTTTACGGGAGTTGTTACACAGTTTTGTATGGCTTGCTCCAAAAACATCGAAGCGGCTTCCTGTACGTAATATGCGCCCGCATGAAACAGCGGGTCGAAGGTAAAGGGCAAGCGTTGCGGCAGGTAAAACCCTGTACGGCACCACGGCACTCGTTCCGTACAAACGGCCGGAACCGGGATTTTCCGGGTGTTGAGCCGGATGCTTACCGGCGGTTCGGTACAGAGGGCTTGTTCGAGCAGGGTGTATTCGTCGCCTAAAAGGGCCCGGGTGCGCAAAATAAAATCAGTAGGGAATGCCATCGGTTTCACAGTTTCCCGCAAAAATACGTATTTTTGCAGAAAAATTCCGTGTATGCAACCAGCTCTTTTTCTGATTCCCGTTACCTTGGGGGATACGCCGCTAAACCGGGTAATTCCTGCGTGGAACCGGGAAGTTATTTTGGAAATCAAGCATTTTATCGTGGAGAACGTACGTACGGCCCGGCGTTTCCTGAAGAAAGCGGAGCCTTCGCTCGTAATCGACGAACTTACTTTTTACGAGTTGAATAAGCATACTTCGCCCGAACAAGCGGCGGGGTACCTGCAACCGCTGGCCGCCGGCATGCCGGTGGGAGTTATTTCCGAAGCCGGTTGTCCGGCGGTGGCCGACCCGGGCGCGGACGTGGTAGCGCTGGCGCAACGGAAAAACTACACGGTGGTGCCGCTGGTAGGTCCTTCGTCTATCCTGCTGTCGGTAATGGGTTCGGGGTTCAACGGGCAGAGTTTCGCTTTCCACGGTTACCTGCCTATCGACGGTGCCGAACGGACGGCAATGATAAAGAAGCTCGAACAGCGTATTTACACCGAGCATCAAACGCAATTGTTTATCGAAACGCCTTACCGGAATAACAAGTTGGCGGAAGAGCTGATACGCACGTGCAAGCCTTCCACCCGGTTGTGTATCGCTTCGAATCTTACCTGCGACGATGAATACATCAAAACGAAAGGGGTGAAAGAATGGGCGGGCAAGCTGCCCGACTTATCGAAAAAACCGACGATATTCCTGCTATATAAATAGGTATGCCCGGTACCTGGTTGAAAATATGCGATAACGCTTGCAAACGCTACGTTGGGTATTTATACCCTCCTACGCCGGATAACCGGAGCGTAAGCATACGCTATTTCCGTTTGTTCCGGGTTCGGTTTCTTTTTTTTAGCGCTTAAATTCGAAGGTTTCCTGATAGGGATTTTTTTTTCCTTGCAACTGGTCGCGGATAATCCGCGCACCCAACAGACTGAAAGTAATGCCGTTGCCGCCGAATCCGAGAGCGAAAAACGTGTTCGGAAGCTGCGGTATGCAACCGATGTACGGCAGAGAGTCGGTGGTTTCGCCGAAGGTGCCGGCCCATCGGAAATCTGTTTTGAACGGTACGCCGGGCATCAGCTCGTTGAAATCGTTTTTGAGCTGGCCGGCTTTCTTCTCCAGTATCTTATCTCTCTTTTCCGGCGTTTGGAAATCGTCGTCGCGGCCGCCTATCAGGATGCGGTTGTCGGCCGTGGTGCGCATATAGAGATACGGTGTTTTCGTTTCCCAAATCAACGCGTTTTTATACCACTGCTCTTTTTCTTCGTTTGCTTCGCTGATAATGGCGTAGGTGGAATGGAGCGCCACCACTTTGTACGGAATATACGCTTGCGATTCGTAACCGGCGGCGATTACCAGCTTGCGCGCCGTTATCGTATGCTCGTCGGCGGTAACGAGTTTCACGAGTTTCTTTTCCGGCCGGATAGCGGCGATTTCCGTTTTATCGAATACTTTCAGGTTTTCGTACCCTTTGTTTAGCAGGGCGTACGTCAGCTTGTAGGGGTCTACCTGGGCGCCTTGTTCCGAATACAAGGCGCCGGGCGCGTCGATATGGAACTTGTCTTTTAATTCTTCCGGCGCCAACATCTCGCAGTCGATGCCGATGCAGGCCCAGTTCCGGGCTTCTTCCTCCAGTTCGTGCACGTCTTTTCTATAAGAGGCGTATTGCAGGCTCGGTTTCCTTTCGAAGTCTACTTCCAGTTTTTCTTCTTTTACGATTTGTTCCAGGTCGTCGATGGCCTGGTAGCAAGCGAGGTAGCTTTCGCGCGCTCTTTTCAGCCCCGCTTTTTTTACGAGGGTATGCAACGGTTCGTCGATTTCGTATTGAAGCAAAGCCGTGCTGGCCGACGTGCTGCCGGTGCCGATGTCGCGCTTATCGAATACGGCAACGTCGAAGCCGGCTTGTGCCAGGTGCCAGGCGATGAGCGCACCGGTAACGCCTCCGCCGATAACGGCGATTCCGGTGGTTATGTCCGTATCCAGCGAAGGATAGGTTTCGGGTATCCCGTTTTTTAACGACCAGTACGGATGTGGGCTTGTTAAATCCATAGGTTTTTAATCGAATGCTGTTTAGCGATAAAACAAACGGTGGCCGGGTTTGGTTGCCGTTTGTTTTTTGTACGGAACCGGATTGCCGGGAAATAAAAAACGGATAGTGAACACGACGCTTGCAAAAGGATGGTTTTCTTGTTTGTTAATTCGTAACTTTATAGGATAGTTTAACATATCTATGTGGCCGGGATGGTTGCAATCTTGAAATAATGAGTATATTTGTTCGCATAGTGAAAAACCATACACTCCACCTATCTGATTACAGGTAAATATATTACAGGAGATTGAAAATACTTATGCACACTCATTTTCCTCGGCCGATTTTTTCCGGTTACATTATCTTGATGTGTTGGCTGGTGTCTGCTCTGGGTGCCGGCAGCCAGGAGTTTCAACGATTATCTACCTCGGGAGGCGAATCTTATCTAAGTATCCGTGCCATTGCTCAAGACCGGATGGGGATAATCTGGTTTGCTACCTTTTCCGGTTTATACCGGTATACCGGGGGAGAGTATATCGAGAAAGTTCCCTTGTCGGATACTATGGATTCGGATTTGACTTGTCTGCTTGTCGACGAGCAAGGAGCTGTGTGGATAGGTTCGAACAGAGAAATATATAGATACGATCCGCATAAGGAAAAAATAGCCGCCGTTACTTCTTGCACCCGAACCTTAAAAGTGCGTGCCCTGTGTACAGACGGAGCCGGAGGTATTTATGCGGGTACGAAAGAACAAGGCCTGTTTCATTATAATCCGTTGACCGCTTCTTTGGATAAAGTTTATTCGCTTGACGGACAGGACCTTTCTTTTATGTATATCCGTTCTCTTTTATTAGACGGGAGGGGGAATTTATGGATCGGTACGCTTTACGACGGAGTGTATTATTGTAAAATACACGCAGGGGGGAAAACTGGAAATACGTAACCGGTACGCTCCGGGAAACAAAAAGAAATCAAAGCTGGATAACTGTGTGTACAAATTGGGAACCGGGCCCGGCCAAACAGTTGTGGCGAGTACGCAGCACGGAATCGACCTGTTCGATGCAAACGGAGAATACCGGGAGAATATTCCGTTAAACCGTACCGACCCGAATCATGACGCCAATGTGGTACGGGCAGCCACGGAAATTAAGAACGGAGCTTGGTGGCTCGGCACATGGGATGGATTGTATATGGCCTCTTCGTTTGAAGATATAAAAAAAGCCTCGATGCAGAACTGCCGGTCGGTACCGTTTAATCCATATTCCTTATCCAGCAACCAGATATTGAGTATTTTCGAGGATAACTCGGGGAGTATTTGGGTGGGAACCGAGTCGGGATTGAACAAATACGACCCTTATACCAATCAGTTTAAACCGTTCGGAGCCGTGTATAAAGAAAATTTGAACGGAAAATCGTTTATTTCGGTCGGAGCATACGGCAAAAATTTATTGATGCTTACCCGCGACGATGGCCTGTTTATATTCGAGGAAGGGATGGTGCGGCCTTTTCCGTCTGTATCCCGGCATCGTGTTTTTACGGATTATAAGTTCCTTTCGATGTATGTAGATGCCCGGAACCGGATTTGGCTCGGTACCTATACCGGCGAATTGGTGCGGATATCGCCGGATAAAAATGTAGAACTGCTTTCATCGGGGTGGGATGTTCCGGTTTACGCCCTTTGCGAATACGACGGTTGGCTTTTAGCGGGAACTTACGGGAAAGGGATACAAGCTTGGAATGTACATGCGAACGCTTTCGTAAAGGAGCCGGGCGTTTATAAGTTGGATCAGGAAATCAACCGGTTATATAAGGATAAGCACGGACGGCTTTGGGCTGCAACCCAAAGAGGAATATTTATGAAACCGAGGCCTGAGAGTGCGTGGCAATCGTTCCGGCCGGAGAATGAAGACCTATTTGCCGATTCCAATGCGTTCTTTGCCCTGGCGGAATCTGCCTCCGGGCAGGTTTTTGCAGGAAGCAAGCATCGCATTTACTCTTTTTCGGAAGAAAACAACAACTTTGTACCGGTCGGTATCCTGGACTTCCCGGAACTTTGGATTACAGATATGCAGTTCGATTCGGCAAATCATCTCTGGTTGAACCTCAACTATAATAAAATAAGCCGTTACGATTTGTCGTCCGGCCGGATTTTGTTTTATACGGTACTTAAGAAAATGGTACGGAGCGAACGCCCGGAAAGCCACGCTGTTTGAGCGAAGCGAGTTCGGGGCCTTCAGATACTATCTTAAAAAGC
>JAJBTJ010000084.1 GCA_020860905.1 Parabacteroides sp.
CTATAATCCGGCTACATAAAGCTACATAATAAACAAACTTTTATTGTGCGCCATAACCCTATTTACCGGCTGTGCTTCAAGTACCTGCTCTTTCTTTCACTCCTGCTGTTCCCGGGCTGCTTTCTACCCGTGTTGGCCGGTGGGGATACCCCTTTCTTTTTTTCCTGCGTAGGAGTAGAAAACGGACTCTCCCAAAACAGTGTATTGAAAATCAGCCAAGACATCGACGGCTTCCTGTGGTTCGGCACCCGCAACGGCCTGAACCGGTACGACGGAAACGAGTTTGTGGTATACCGCCATATCCCGGGCGATACCACTACCCTTTCGAATAACTACATTAACAGCCTCGCCCCCGATAAAAAAGGCAATCTGTGGATAGCCACCTCCAATGGCTTCAATCACATGGAAACGGCTACCGGCAAAATACGGCGCTACTATCCCGGTACGCGGAACCGGGGCATCAACGCGCTTTGCGTTGGCGCCTCAGGGCAGGTATACGCTTCCGTAATGGACGAATTGTATGTGTATTGTGCGGGAACCGACCGGTTCGAGCGGATAAGCGGCGGCGTGTTTCCGACCCTGATACGTTGCCTGGCGGAGCATCCGGACGGTAGCCTCTATATCGGCACGGCGGCCGGCCTTTACCGATATAACCCGTCCTCGGGAAAAACCAAGCGTCTTTACGAAGAAATCGCTTCCGTGCAAACCCTGCTTGCTGACCGGCAAGGCGTTTGCTGGCTCAGCACCGACGAGCGTGACGTATATGCTTGTGCCGGCGATACCGTCTCGCCTGAACGGGTAACGAACCGCCTCCCGCTATTCGATACCAACGTTCTCCGTTCGCTCATCGAGTATAACGATAGTACCTTGTTAGTGGGCACTTCCTCCGGGCTTTGCTTTATCGATCGCCGTACCAGGCGCTTCGTTCCTTGCCCGATGCAGCCGGAAAAAGCCGGTGCGTTGAGCCATTGTTCCGTATACGACTTGTTCCGCGACAGCGACGGTACGCTTTGGGTAGGCACCTATGCCGGAGGAGCCAATTATTGCAGCCCCTACACCCGTGAGTTCACATTTATCGCTCCGAAAGAATACACCGGCGTTATCGGCAAAGGGGAAGAAGATAGAAACGGCGCGCTCTGGTTCGCCACCGAGGGTGCCGGGCTGCTGCGGCTTGACCCGAATACAGGTGAGCAAACTGTGTATCCCCTTACGGCCGATTACCGCACCAACCTGTACGGTAACATTATCAAGAGCCTGTGTATCCGGGGCGACAGCATTTTCTGTGCCACCAATAAAGGCGCCGTATACCTATTTTCTATTCGCAACGAACGGTACCGTTTGCTGTACGATTTCAAATACAACGACATTTATACGTTGTATGCTGACAGTTGCGGACGTCTCTGGATTCCCACCTATACGGCTTCCGACCTGGTACTGGCCGACGGCCGACAAACGACCAGCCTGTTTCCTGTGGCCGATTCGGTTCGGGCTTTCCGGTATGTCCGTCACATCACCGAAATCCGTCCCGATGTGTTCCTGTTCGGTACCACGGAAGGAGTCTACCTGTACGATATGCCGGCGCGGAAAGTCGATACGGTTTGCGGAATGGAGGGAGGCGTGGCGGGTATCGTGCGTGATGCGGGCGGTTCCGTATGGATTGCCGGTCGGAAAGGACGGGTGTGCCGGTTCGACAACCGGATGCGGCTTACCGATACCTTCAATGCGGCCTTTGAAACCGACGCCGGTACCGTGTTGGCTGTCGTCGTGGATGCTGCCGGCACCCTTTGGCTGCAAACCGCGTCTGCACTCCTAAAGCTCGATAAGCACTCGAGACGTTTCGTAACCGTCCGGTTCGCGCCGGAGTTCATGCAGGAATTCACCCCCGATGCGGTGACCCGTTCCGGCTCCGGAAAGCTTTACCTGGCCGGACATAAGGGCCTGGTCAGTTTCAACCCGCTTACTTTCCGCCGTAACCCCGTGCCGCCCCGGGTACACCTTATCTCGCTCGACGTGAACAACCGGCGCGTCCGGCTAGGTGACGAAACCGCCATCCTGCATGAGGAGTTGCATCGTACCCGCCATATTACGCTGAAATGGAATCAAACCAATATAGTCGTCCGCTATGCCGCTCTCGATTTCGTTTCGCCCGCCCAGAGCCGGTACGCCTGTATGCTGGAGGGACTCGATGCCAGCTGGCGCGAAGCGGGGAGCCAACGCGAGGCTTACTTCAGCAACCTCGCCCCGGGGCGGTACGAGTTCCGGGTAAAAGCGTCCGATACCGGCGGCATGTGGGCTTCCGAAATCGCAGCGTTGCGTATTACCGTGCTTCCGCCGCTCTGGCGTACTTGGTGGGCTTACCTTCTTTACTTACTGGTAACAGGGGCGGTAACCGCCCGTTTCATTTCGTTCCGGAACACACGGCGAGAGCTCGAAAACAACATCCGCTTCGAGCAACTGGAGCAGCGGAAAACCAACGAGCTCCACCAGGAACGGATGCGGCTGTTCACCCACTTCGCACATGAACTGCGTACACCGCTCACCCTGATTGTCAATCCGTTGAACGAGCTTTTGCGGCATGCCTCGTTCTCGGAAGAGCTGAAAAGCACCTTCCTACTGATGCGTAAAAACACCGAACGACTACTCTTGTTAGTGGATAACTTGATGGACGTGCAGAAATACGAAACTGGTAAGATGGTACTACAGCCCGAGGATTTCGAGTTCGAACCTTTCGTACGCGAGATTTACGCTTCGTTCGTTCCGGGCGCCCGGCAACGGAGTATCGCGTTCGAATGGGAAAGTCGGTTACCGCCCGGCTTGTGGGTTACGTTTGACCGGGGCGAGCTCGAAAAGGTATTTTTCAACCTGTTGTCGAACGCCTTTAAGTTTACGCCTGCCGGAGGTGTCGTACGGCTTTCCGTAAAATTACTGGGCAAGGAAGCGGCCGGGGTGCTCGGAGCAACCGGGTTCGGGCCGGTAGAGAAGTATTACTTATATGCCGAAGTAACCGACACCGGCCGCGGCTTGGAAGGAGTGGACAAGGAAAAGATATTCGAGCCGTTTTACCGCTCTACGCCCGACCTGCACCGGCAGGTAAGCGGTTCAGGTATCGGGCTGAGCCTTTCGCGCGCCATCGTACGCCGGCATCGGGGAGTACTCTGGGTCGAGTCGCTGGTACGAGGCACGTCGATGCGCCTGCTGCTACCTGTAGGCGATAAGCCGGTTGTCCGCGAAGGGAAGGCGGCTGCCACGGAACTGCCACTCGACCGCGACCAACTAGCGGCAGCGTTGCTGGCCGGAAAGGAACCGCCGGCCAAACGTCCGGCCGAACATCCTCAGGCTACGCTGCTACTGATTGAAGATAACAAAGAGGTGCTCTCCTACCTGGAGCAGTATTTCTCTTCCGGGTACCAGGTGATAAAGGCGCCGGGCGGAAAGGAAGCGCTCGATGCGCTCGTCCGGACAGTCCCCGACTTGGTGGTGAGCGACGTGATGATGCCCGGCATGGACGGACTGGAATTATGCCGCCGGTTGAAAAACAACGAACGGACAGCGCATATCCCCGTTATCTTGCTTACCGCCAAAGCACTTCCCCACCAAGTAAAAGCGGGGCTGGAAGCGGGGGCCGATGCGTACCTGGTAAAGCCGTTCGACGTGTCGCTGCTCCATACGAAGATAAAAAACCTGCTGGCGGCGCGTGAGAAAATGAAGAACAAATACGCCCGCAAAATCGTACTCGAGAAGGCGAGTCTCGAGGTTACGCCGGCCGATGAAGAATTTCTGTGCCGCTACACGGAAGTAATCAAGGCGGGTTTTTCCGACCCGTCACTGGATGTCGACCGTATTTGTGCGGAGTTGAATATGAGCCGTGCCAACTTTTACCGGAAGGCGCGGAGCCTCACGCAGGTATCGCCGGCCGAAATGATTAAGAAGATACGCCTCGAAACGGCGGCGCAGCTTTTATGCGACACCGACCTGACGGTTACCCAGATTCTCGACCGGGTGGGATTCGGCAGCAGCAGTTACTTTGCGGTGTGTTTCCGGGCGATGTACGGTCTTACGCCGAAGGAGTACCGGCGGCGGCATAAGGCGGAGTAAGAAGTAACCGGCCAACGGCCGCCCTTACCGCTGCGCCCGGCGGTTCGTTGACGCCGGCCTTTTCCGTATTTCCGGCCGCCTGTTGCCGATAAACGGCTTTTGCCCGGACGGAACTTGTATCTGTACGGCTGCGAGACAGGCCGGCAGGTAGCTTATATGCCTGCGACAGGTCGGGATTAATTCGTGTTCGGAGATATACGCCCGCTCGCCTGGAAATAGGCCGCCGCGACAGTAAATCCCGAAAGAACTTTCGTAATGTGCTACCGGCCCTCTCCCTGATACAAAATCAACACGAAATGACATAATATTATTCAAAATCGCCCTCCCGTGGCATATAGCTTTGCCACCGTGTTAATCCAAATCATCTATGTAAACAGACAAAAAAGCACACAAATGAAAAACAAAGTATGTATGTGGTTGATAGGCGTCGTACTCGGCACCTGTCAGCTCTTTGCACAAGACATCGCTGTGCAGGGCACCGTAAAAGACAAGACGGGCGAGCCACTCATCGGAGTCACCATCCAAGTAAAAGGGAAGTCCCTGGGTACCGTAACCGACATCGACGGGAAGTTCGCCCTCCCCGCCGTTCCCCCCAAAGGCACCCTCGTGTTCAGTTACATCGGCTACAAAACCGTAACGGAAAACGTGCGCGACCGTAACACCCTCCATGTCGTGCTCGAAGACGAAAGCCAGGCTCTCGACGAAGTGGTAGTCATCGGCTTCGGAACGCAAAAGAAAGTAGACCTTACCGGCGCCGTAGCGTCCGTATCGGCCGAGACGCTCCAGAACAAACCCGTGGCCAGTATCGGGCAGGCCCTCGAAGGTGTAGTGCCCAACCTCAACGTATCCACCTCGAACGGAGGTCCTAATACGGTACCCTCGTTCAATATCCGCGGCGGAACGTCGGTCGCCTACAACTCGAATAACAGTAAGTGGGAAATCCAGAACGGCAGTCCCTTCATCCTGGTCGACGGCATCGAGGTGGGCGCCGGTTGCGTCAATATGTTGCCCCCTGGCGATATCGGGGACATCGCCGTGCTGAAAGGCGCCGGGGGGTGTGGCATCGAGGGGGCCGGCGCCGCGGTTGGCGTGATGCTGGTTACCACCAAGACCGGGAAGAAAAACCAGCGGCCCAAGGTGAGTTACAACCTCGACTTGCAGTGGAATACTCCCTCGCATATCCCCGACATCCTCGATGCCTACACACAGCAATTAGCAGCCAACCAGGGAACCGAGATGACGGGCGGAACCGTGTCGTCGTGGGCCGAAACCCTGCTCGGGGCCAAGAAGCGGTACATCGAAAACCCCACCCCCGAAAATGCCTGGATTTACAACGAAGGCAGCAACACCAATTTTACCTGGGTGGCCAACGTGAACCCCTACAAGCTGGCCGTACGCGACTGGACGCCTATGCAAAAACATACCGTTAACGTAAACGGCGGAGGCGAGCGTGTGCGCTACTACGTGTCGCTCGGTTACCAGAAACAGGAAGGGATGTACAAAATCAACACCGACAAACGGCGCCGGTACAACGGTATGATTAACCTCGATACCGACATCACCAAGTGGTTCCAGTTAGGCTTTAAAGCCTCGTATAACGTATCTACGTACGACGAGCCCTATGTTAACCCGCAAAAAGGCTCGCTGTGGAGCGCCATGAAGAACGAGCCCGAGCGGAATATCAACTCGCCGGTGAAGAGCGGGCCTAACGACCCCATCCCCGATACCTGGACTGATAATATAGTAGGTTGGGTTGCCTACGGCGCCACGCAGGAAAAGAAAAATACGGCCGCCATTTTCAACCTGAACCCTACCATCAGCGTACTGCCCGGGCTGAAGCTGAAAGCCGACCTCTCGTATCGTCCCACCGACTATTACAACAAGCGGGTTATTCCCACGCGCGAGTACCTCTCGGGCAACTGGACGTCGCTTATCAAAACCCATACCGACCCGTCGAGCATCTTCGAGCAGGTAACCCACTCCGACCTGTACACCGTGAACGCCTATGCCGATTACAACCGGACGTTCGGCGGCAAGCATACCCTTTCGGGAGTCGTAGGCTTCAACCAGGAATGGTATAAGTACCGCCGCACCGAGGCGGAGGCGCAGGGTATCCTTACCCCCAACGTGCCGGCTATCAACCTTACTACGGGCACCCAGTTCGCCGGCGACGCGCTCGAGCACTGGGCGGTTCGCGGCGCCTTTATCCGGGTGGATTACAACTATGCCTCGCGTTACCTCATTAAGTTCAATGGCCGCTACGACGGTACGTCGCGGTTTCCGAAAAATTCGCGTTACAAGTTCTTCCCGTCGGTATCCGCCGGATGGCGTATCTCGGAAGAAGCGTTTATGGAAGGCGCGAAAGGCTGGCTCGACAACCTGAAGATACGTGGCTCGTGGGGTTCGTTGGGCAACCAGAACGTAGATAATTATGCGTATGTGGCGCAATACGGGAGCGCCGACTATGTAGGCTATATCATGGGCGACAAGCGGCCTATCGGCATCTCGGCGCCGGGCCTTATCGCACCCGACCTGACGTGGGAAACGGCTACGACCGTCGATGCTGGGCTCGACTTTACCATGCTCGATAACCGCCTCGACTTTACCTTCGACTGGTACCAACGCCGTACCACCGACATCCTGGTAATGGGCGACAAGTATCCGGCCGTATTGGGCACCTCGGCGCCGAAACGGAATTCGGGCGAGTTGAAAACGAATGGCTGGGACTTGAGCGTTACTTGGCGCGACCGCCTTTCGAACGGCTTGCGGTACGACGTGGGTCTGGTGCTTTCGGATTACCAAACCGAAGTACTGGAGTTTAACGGAAACCCGAACAAACTGCTGTCGTCGCTTTACTCGGGCATGAAAATGGGCGAGATATGGGGCTACGAAACGGCCGGTATCCTGCAGGAGAGCGATTTTACGAAAGACGAGAACGGAAAATATGTGCTGCAAGGGCCGAGCCAGGCGAAAATCGCTTCGACGTGGTATCCCGGCGACATCCGGTACAAAGACCTGGGCGGCGAAACAGACGAGAACGGTAACTCCGTAGGCCCTGACGGGATTGTTTCCAACGGCGACAATACGGTGGCCAATCCGGGCGACAGGCGAATTATCGGAAACAATACGCCGCGCCTCCGTTTCGGGCTTACGGGTAACGTGTCGTGGAAAAATTTCGACCTGAACATCTTCTTCCAGGGAGTGGCCAAGCGCGACGTATGGATTAGCGACAACGCTTTCTGGGGAGCCGGGGGAGCCGGTAACCGCGAAGTATACGATAACTCGTGGACGCCCGAGCGTACGGATGCGAAGTATCCCATGTATGTCAACCGCAGCCAGAACCTGCAAGTGCAGACCGGCTACCTGTTCAACGGGGCGTACCTGCGGTTGAAAACGCTTACCCTGGGTTATACGCTTCCGCAGGCGGTTACTTCCAAAATCAAGTTAGACCGGGTGCGTTTCAACCTCTCCGGTTATAACTTGTTCGAATGGACGCAGATTCCCGATACGTTCGACCCCGATTTGCTTTCGTCCGCTTATCCGATGCTCCGTTCCGTTGCTTTCGGCGTGCAAGTAGGTTTCTAATCTTTAAAACTAAATCGAATCATGAAAATAAAATATCTGTTTATCGCCTGCGGGTTGGTTTCGCTGGCGGCGTGCAACGACGACTTTATGGAGAAATACCCGCTCGACCGGGTAACCGATGAAAATTTCTGGAAGAGCGAAAGCGATATGAAGCTTTACCTCAATACCTTGTATCCGAAATACATCAAAGGGCACGGCTCTGGCTGGTCCGACTCGCGCACGTATCCGCTCAACGTATGCGGCAGCCCGCTGATGTACGGCGATGTGTTTTCCGACAATGCCGTGAAGAGCGGAAGCGAAGACGACCGCCTGAGCGGCAACTACAAAGTGCCTACCGGCGCCTCCAACTCCGGCTGGGACTGGGGCGACCTGCGCGCGGTGAACTATTTCCTGGCGCGCTATGGCCGGGCCGACCTGCCGGAGGAAACGAAAAACAAGTGGGCGGCCGAGGCGTATTTTTTCAAAGCATGGGAGTATTACAAGAAGGTGCTGTACTTCGGAGATGTGCCCTGGATTGTAACCGACCTGAATACCGACTCGGAAGAGTTGTACGCGGCGCGCACGCCACGGGCCGAGGTGATGGATTCGGTGCTGTGGTGCCTCGACCGGGCGGTAACGTTCCTGCCGGAGAAGGGGCGCGAGGAAACCGGGCGCCTCAACAAAGACCATGCGAATGCGCTTAAGTCGCGTATTTGCCTGTTCGAGGGTACATACCGGAAGTATCATACCGAGTTGGGGCTCGAAGGTTCGGCGGAGAAATTCCTGCAGGCGTGCGTTACGGCCTGCGAAGCGCTGCTGGGCAAATACAAGCTGTACGAAGATAAAAATGTGCCGGAGCCGTACTGGTCGATGTTTGCGGCTATCGACTTGTCGGCCAACCCGGAGGTGATTTTGTACCGCAAGTATGTAGAAGGGGAGAACGGCCATGCCGCCCAGCGGTATTACGACCAGAACAATTCGAACCGGCAGGCGATGGGAGCTACCCGCGGCCTGGTCGACGAGTACCTGTGTATCGACGGGAGTCCGATTTATACCGGGGGTTCGGAAGGAAATTACATAAAGAACCCGAACTTTTTGGGATACGGCAAATGGACAGAGCTGGAAAACCGCGATCCGCGCCTTACCCAAACGGTTT
Organism: Parabacteroides sp.; assembly: GCA_020860905.1. Lineage (GTDB taxonomy): Bacteria > Bacteroidota > Bacteroidia > Bacteroidales > Tannerellaceae > Parabacteroides_B. Next base: position 8,816 of record JAJBTJ010000084.1, read on the forward strand.
GCCGGCCGGGCGAGCACGTTACGGTATACCAGGGTGGCGTGGTAGATAAAGCGGAGAACGGAATTACCTATCCGCAGATAGGCTACAGCGGAAGCGGAACTACGGTAACGGGTTACCGCATCATCAAGCACTGGATGGGCGACCGGGTGGAGCAAGACCGTACAACGAACGGTATACAACCGGGTATCGAGTTCCGATATGCCGAAATCTTGCTGAATTACGCCGAGGCGAAATATGTGCTGGACGGTACGTTGTCGCAGGCGGATGTGGATTTAACGATAAATGCGCTGCGCAAACGGGCGGGCTTCGATTTCGAAGCGTATCCAGGTGCATGGCTTACGGTAGGGAACGAGCCGGCCGACCCGCGGCTAGACGGCATTTACCGGGAGAAGCTGGCATACGAAGTACCGCCTTTGTTGCGTGAAATCCGCCGTGAACGCCGGGTAGAGTTAGCGATGGAGAACCACCGGTACGAAGACCTGATGCGCTGGAAGGCGGGGAACTTGCTTACAGTGCCGTTGCGGGGGATGTTGTTCGACGCGGAGTTGCAAAAACTGTACGACGGCTCGCACAGCGCCAAGCCGGAAATCGCTACGAAGGCGATTGCAGGAAAGGATGTATTTCCGGACGCCGACGGGTTTATTATGGCCTATCCGCGCAGTGCGCATATAACGAACGGTATTTTGCCGTGGGAGGATTACCGGTATTATTTCCCCGTTCCGAAAGAGGAGTTGCTGATGAATCCGCAGTTGGTACAAAACAAAGGCTGGGAAGGAAAGTAAGACGTTGTTTCTTTCGGCCGAAAGAAACAACGAAAAGACATTCCTAACTGGTAACTCTAACTATATGGTAATAGGCTGTATATCAATAACTATTTGAGGATAAAACACTGAATCTGCCGTGTAACCCACACGAACCTGATTTGTAATGGTTTTATTTCTACTATGAGATATAC
>JAJBTJ010000086.1 GCA_020860905.1 Parabacteroides sp.
GATAGTATCTGAGGCCCGAGGGGCCATACGAGGTGGCCGGTGTTTTTCAAGGCTCCGTAGGCGGAAGCTGGTAATGGAACGGATGCTCATTCTTTTGTGTGGCCTTTCATACTTCTGTTTTATCTAAACCCAGTTTTTGTCATGTACTTTCGGGTCAAGCAAAAAATGAAAACTACCAGTAGGCGTTTCTCGCGGCGAACGAGAAAGAAGACCGACGTGGCAACGGCCTAAGCCGACTTTCCGATGAAAAGCCATCTCACTGTTTTTTTTGGAAAAAGAGAAAATAGGCTGCACCTCGCTATAATCAAAGCTGAGCTTTGCTTCTGATTCGGGATTACACTACCTTTGTTCCCCAAAAAACGAATATGAATTCCCGGATAATAGCGAAAGCGGTATTTGCCTGCCTGCTGTGGGGCTCGGCGTTTGCCGGCGCCAAGATAGGTTTCGAGTATGCACCCCCTATTTACTTGTCGGGGCTGCGGTTTACGCTGGCCGGGCTGTTGCTCGTTCCGGTAATGCAAGCCAGGCATATCCGTTTCGGCCCGGCGTTACGCCACTGGAAGTTTATGCTGCTGTTCGCCTTCCTGCAAACGTTCCTGCAATACGGGCTCTTCTTTATGGGACTCGACCAGGTGCCGGGAGCTACTGCCGCTATCATTATCGGGGGCGGCCCGCTGTTCGTGGCCGTCATGGCGCATTTTACCCTCCGCAACGACCCGATGACCTGGAGAAAGATAACGGCTATCGCGTTAGGGCTGGCGGGCGTGGTATTTATCAGCCTGGCGAAAGGAGAGCTGACCTCCGACGCCCCTGGATTTTACGGCGGGGTGGCACTGCTGTTGCTGAGCAACCTGGTAGGCGGCTCCACCAATATCCTGGTAGTAAAGCGCAAGCAAGCCATTTCGCCGGTAGCCCTTACTTCGTTTGCCAATTTCACCGGCGGAACGATGCTGTTGATTACCTCGTTTATCGTGGAAAAACCGGAACTGAAAATCTATCCGCCCGAGTTTTACGTAGCCCTCGTGTGGCTCGCCATTATCCCCGCCGCCGGGTTCTCCATCTGGTACAACCTGCTGCAAAAGCCGGGCGTAAAAGTATCCGAACTGAATATGTTGAAATTCGTGATTCCGGTAACGGGAGCCGTACTGAGCTGGCTGCTTTTGCCGGGCGAAAAACCCGACTGGATTTCGGTGACGGGCATCTTGATTATCACCCTGTCGTTACTGACGCTGCAACTGCCAGAACAAAAGTTCAATGCGTTTTTCAGGAAGGGGGGCAAACGAACGCAACGCCCCGGTGACGCAGCGAACGGGGCGCGAAGAGACTGAATCGTTCGTATGCCCATCCCTAACTCGCCGTTCTTCGGCAAAGGGGCAAGGTGCAAACCGACCGAACCGTTTGTAGGCGCAAGGGGAGGGATAAAGGTTGCCGAACCGTACATTTCCCGGACGCTCATCCGGCGGGGTTTGCCTGCAATTCCGCCGTGGAACGTACGAGCCTGTTTACCACGTGAATAAAATTACCTATATTTGCGGATATGGGAACACTCATCACGCTATGGCTGGTCGTTGCGGGAGGTTACTACCTGTGCATAGCCGGTTTGCGGCTGGCCTGGAAGCTGCCCGCCATAGCAGTCTTTATCGTATGCTTGCCGGCTATGCCTTTCGTGGTGGCCTATCGCAACCGGAAAGAGCATCCCGTCCAGGCTAAAATTATCTACTGGGGATGGGGCGCGGCCTACCTGATACTGCTTCTCTCCTGCTTTACCGGGTAAAGGTTCTACTGATTCGCCTCCGCATTCCTTTTTGCCTTTCCATCGCGGCACGCCCCCACGCACAGCCCGTCCGTTACCGTCCGGGCTACCCAGCCGATGCCGCCGCTTCCGTAAAGCCGGCGGCGGGAAAAGGGGGCCATCCTATCCCCATACGCTACAGAGTTGCTGCATCAGCCGGGTAATATTCGCTGCGGCAAACGCCGGCGACATGGCCTGTGCCAACGAGGCCGGTCCCGGCATAACCGAGAAAACGCCTTTCGCCCCCAACCTGTTCAATTCCGCGACATCGGCGATACTACCCGCTATCAGCAGTACCGGGACGCGCTGTTTTTTCGCTGCCGCAACGACGCCTGCCGCCACTTTCCCCATCAACGTTTGCCTGTCGGCGCGTCCTTCGCCCGTAATTACCCAGTCGGCGCCGGCTATCTTGCCGGAAAAGCCGACCGCATCCAGCAATAAACCGATACCCGGTTTCAGTTCCGCGCCGAGGAAAGCCAGCAAAGCGCCGCCCAACCCTCCGGCCGCTCCCGCGCCGGGACAGTCCGTTATATCTTTACCGGTTGCCTGCCGGATAACCGCAACCAACGAATGCATACCGGCATCCAGCCTCTTTATCCTATCTTCCGAAGCCCCTTTCTGCGCGGCAAATACGCAGGCCGCCCCTTCCGGGCCGCAAAAAGGATTGCGCACATCGCAGGCCACGGTAAAACGGGCTTCTTTCAATAACGGGTCGGCGTTTGCGCTATCCACGGCAACGACCTGCTCCATGATGCGGCCCCCCGTTCCCAACGCATTCCCGTGTTTATCGAGGAACCGGAAGCCCAGCGCCTGGAGCATGCCCAGCCCGGCGTCGTTGGTAGCGCTTCCGCCGATACCGAGCAGCAGGTTACGGCAGCCGCTCGCCAGCGCATGCCGTATCAGTTCGCCAGTTCCGTACGTAATAGTTTCCCACGGGTCGCGCTTCGCGGGGGGTATCCCGGCGAGCCCGTTTACGGCGGCCATTTCGATAACGGCTGTTTTTCCGTCGCCCGAAATGCCGTACCGGGCGCGTACCGGTTGCATCGACGCATCGTGCGCCTCCACCGCGACCACGGTACCGTGCACTACCGGCAGCCAGGCATCCAGCATCCCTTCGCCGCCGTCGGCTACCGGAATCCGCACTACCTCGCAGGCGGGGAATACGGCTTTTATCCCGGCTTCGGCCGCCTGCTCCGCTTCGGCAGAGGTTAAACATCCTTTGAACGAATCGATGGCGAGAACGATTTTTTTCATAAACCTGTATGTATTTTTACCGGGGTACGGGGGTACCGCTCCGGCTATTTCAACCCTTTTTTGAACCGGAGTATCACTTCTATCTCGGGCGGTAAGCGTTCCGTATCGACACGAACCGGGAGCGGCCGGAGCCTGGCCGTGGTTTCGGTGTTGAAAAACGCTTCTTTAACAGCTTCGGGAATAGGCAGTTGTGCAATAGCTTCGTGGTGTTTTACGGTAAAGTGGCAGGTAAGGATAAAGTAACCGCTGTACACGTGAATCCATCCCAAGTTTTTCTTTTTACAGGGCATCTTGCCCAACCAGCCATGGCCGTCGCGGTAATAGTTCCATTCCGGCGCTGCGTCTATCGAAAGCAACCAGGCGACGAGCGCTTCGAAGGCGCTGTAGCTCGCACCCAACGTTTCTTTCAGCACCTGGGGCGAAGGGAACGTACGGGGGTCGTCTAAACTCATTTTATCCATCGATTCGGTTTTTAATTTTTTTATTCTTCATTTTCCCGGCCGTTTTTTTTCTTCCCGGTTCCGGAAGAGGTGTTTTTACTTGTGGCGCCTCCGGATAAGGCGGCCGGCGGGCGGGCAACCGGCTTTACAGCAAGCCGGATATAGCGTTCGTCAGCTCGTTGCCGGTAGTTTCGGGACGGTAGCCCCGGATGATTTGCCTTACCGTGCGCTTTTCGTCCAGGATAAAAAATACGGGTACTCCCCGGCTGCTTCCTAAGTAATGCGTAAGTACTTCGTCGGTGCCGCAAACGAAGGGATAGCCGATAGCGTATTTACCGGCATATATTTTAAGCGAAGCCGGTTGCTTGCCCCAGCTTTCGATAGCGACGAGCCCGACCTCGCCGGGTGCGAACCGGCTTTGCAATCCGTTCAGGAACGGGATAGCCGCTTTGCAAGGGCCGCAACCGATACCGGTAAAATTCATTACCACGACCTTTTCTTTCAGCCCGGACAGTGTTACAGGGCGGCCGTTCCAGTGCGCCAACTCCCAGCCGGGTGCCGGCTTTCCGAGCAATCCGCTTCCGGGAGCATCCGTTTTTTGCTCGCCATATTTCCGTATTTCGTATCCGTCCGGGAAATACGCGTCTATATCCAATCCTTTACCCGGCAGCGGGTAGAACACGAGGCCGGTACAGGTACGGTTATTGGAGCCGTGCGACATTTCGCGGCGTATCTTATAAGGCAACCGGTCGGCTTTCCTTATCCACAGCTCGTAGGCCGAGGCGGGGTCGTCTACATACGGATTGGCCGGCATACGGATGGCTTTACCGAAAAACTCTACCTGCTCCGGTTCGTGAATCACGAGGCGGAACCGGTAATCGGGCCCGGCATCTTGCCACTCGGTGGTAATGCTGTCGGTGGTTTCGAGGGCATAGCGCAGAATACTTTCCGCATAATTGAAAAAGGGGGGATTCACCGGCCGGAAGGGAAATCGCCGGCTGGAAAAATCGTCGATGAAGATAACTGTATCGTCGGGATACACAAATGCGCGGATACTCCCGTCGTAGGCGAAACACAGCCGGGCCGTATCCCGGGCGTCGAAACTGGCATAGGCCGCTCCGATGGTGGTATCGGCCGGATGGCGGTATTCCTTTACCAACCGGTTGGAGCGCACAGCGGCGGTATCGCCGGGCTCCCAGCCTTCGGTAAATTCGTTATACGAGGCGGCTTCGATTTGTTGCAGGTTGTTCAAAACCGTTTTCAAATAAGCCTCCTGGCTTTCCCGGCATCCTGCACATGCCAGTAAGAATACGAGGAACGCCCACCCGGGACAGGTTGTTTTCATGGTAGTTTTTTTATCGTTATTTTCTGTTTGTTCGTTGCCGGAAGCTGTTTACGCCCGAGGTGCCTTTCGTAACCGGAGCCGTACCGGTTCGTAAAGGCTGCTAAACGGCGAAGTTGCTTTATGAAGCAATCCGGTTTCGCCGCCTGGCGCTTTACCCTCCTTTTCCGGAACAAGCAGGGTAATCCCCGGATGCAAAGCCAACGCCGGCAGGGCTTTCTGCGGGAGCAACTCCGGCGGGGGTCCGGCGAAAACAAAGGTAATATTAAAAATGAAAATTCATATTACGAGATTTACGTATTTGCAAATATATCACCAAGTAAGCTAAAACATCCTTTTCCGGGTTCCTTCTAAAACGGGGCGGCGCTTCCGGTTCGGGGTAGCAGGAGCCAAAAACATCCTTTTCCGGATTCCTTCCCGTATTGCTTCTCTGCTTATCCTGTACAGGCGAGGGAGAGTGCAGGGAAAAAACGAAACGCTTCCCTCCTGTTCGCCTCGCGATGCCCCGCACAGCACCCGAAGCGGGCTCTTCCGACCGGGAAGGACAGGTAGCGCGTTCCTCCCGACGCCCTGCACAACGTCCGTTCGGAACGGAAAAATCAACTTGTCATTTTGATAATTCAGCTCCTGTTTCTACGGGCTGTAGCCGTACGAACCGGATGCTCTTTCCGTACAGGCGATTCTCGCGGAGATAAGCAAATACAAAAGGATGCCTGATTTCCGCTATAGCGGACAAAATTCTTTTTATCCTATCCGAAATCCTATTATTTATTCGATATGCACTCCCGTAGCGATACATATTAATAGTACACAAACGAACGTTCTCCCGAAGCTGTTTCGCTTGTCCTGCTCTTCTTTTTTTAAAACACAGACTTTTTATGTACTTTTTTATCGCTTATTTATCACAAACAGCACAAACCGTACTTTTTTAGCTCCAAAATGGCTACAAATTCCGAAAAAAGCTTGCTTATGTTTTTCCGAAAACATGCTTATGTTTTTTAAAAGCATGCTTATGTTTTCGGAAAAGTATGCTGTAGCTTTTCGAAAAGCTGTTGCAAGGCTTCTATCCTGCTCGGTTTACCGAAAGTACGGGTTAGCTAAAACAGCGCAAAGCGAACTATGTGATTCGATAAAGAGGGTTTATCTTACATTTTGACAATTCCGGATTTCCGGTTTATCTGCCCGGGTAGTGTGGCTAAACCGGAGGCGGGCCGTTGCGGAGCGGTTGTCGTTATCGCACGAATCGTGGGCCGCTTAAACAATCTGTTGTAGGGTATGTTCGTTAAATAAGTATATTTGCGCCGGTAAACTACTCTATGTATAAAGATATGAAACGGCTCGTCCTGTTTTGTTGCCTGTGCCTGCCGGCCGGGATTCTCAGCGCCCAGCAGTTTCCCGAAATGGGCGGGCGCATGTATACCTGCGACAGTATCCGCTCGGTACCCGAGCGGCCGTGGCGGGCTGCGGCCGAGGTATTCGGTACTAATATCTTCATATGGGGAGTAAACCGGTATGTAGTGGGCGAAGATTTCGCACGGATTAGCTGGTCGACGATAAAGAGCAATTTCAAAACCGGCCCGGTATGGGATACCGACAAGTTCTCGACTAACTTGTTCGCTCATCCGTACCACGGTTCGTTATACTTCAATGCAGCCCGTAGCAACGGGTACGACTTTTGGGAGTCGGTTCCGTTTACTGTAGGCGGCAGCCTGATGTGGGAGTTTTTTATGGAGAACGAGCCGCCTTCGATTAACGATATGATTGCCACTACGGCCGGAGGCGCTGCGTTGGGAGAAATCACTTACCGGCTATCCGACCTCTTCCTCGACGACCGTTCGACAGGTAAGGAGCGAATCGGACGCGAGATTCTGGCCGGTTTGCTGTCGCCTGTGCGGGCGCTCAACCGGCTCATTACCGGCGATGCGTGGCGTTACCGTTCTTCGAAGGGCAGGGCGTTCGGATACGCACCGGTAAATTTTACGATTAACGCAGGGCCCCGTTTCCTGGCTGAGCAGGAGCATTCGAGCCACGGCGACGTAAGCCTGGCGGTTATTTTCCGGCTGAACTACGGCAACCCGTACGAAGAGCCAGCTTTTTCGCCATACGAGTGGTTCCAGATACGGGCGCAAGTAGATTTGCTTTCAGGGCAGCCGCTTATCACGGAGTTCAATACCATCGGGGCGATTTGGGGCAAGCAAGTGTGGACAAAAGAGCAACGCACCTTGTCGTTCGGCATTTTCCAGCATTTCGATTACTACGATTCCGAGCATATCAAAGGGAGCAAAATGGAAACGGGTCCGTACCGGATTTCGGAAGCGATTGCGGCGGGGCCGGGGTTGTTGTACCACAAACGGGCTACTCCGGCCGACCGGGTGGATATTTACGGCGAGTTGTACGCTAATGCGGTGGGGTTGGGCGGCAGCCTGACCGATTATTACCGGGTGGGCGAACGGGATTATAACCTGGGGAGCGGCTACAGCGTGAAAACGTTTGCGGGCATTACGTACAACAAGCGCTGGACGTTTTTGCTGAACCTGGAGAATTATCATATTTTTACATGGAAGGGATACGACCCGGATACGGACTTTTCGCTGGTTGACCCGAACACATTCAACGTACAGGGGGATAAGGGGAACGCGCGGCTGGCTATCTTCAGCCCGAAAGTAGTATATTATTCTCGGAAGAAGTGGAATATAGCCTTGTCGTACCGGTACTTCAGCCGCGACTCGTATTATAAGTACCACGAACCGGTGCAATCGTCGACGTACGATTTGATGCTGAGCTGGGGGATTAAAATCTGAAGGGTGGCAACCGTTAACAACGGTACGAAAAACAGGGCAGCTTTCCGGGAAAAGCCGATTGGTAGTTATAATCAGGCTCTAAAAGCAGGTTGTTTATCGTACTGTTGCATCATTCAGGCATTTTTTACCGATTCGTTCCGTTTCTTTTTTTCGATACACACCTCGCACCGGCCGCAATCGGGCGGGGTTTCTTCGCCGAAATACTCCGACAGCAGCCGGGCGCGGCAAATTTCCTTATTCTCCAGGTAAGCGGCTGCATAACTCGTTTTCTCTGCGTACGCTTTTTTCCGCAAGCCGTAAGCCTGCTCGGTAATGTAGATGGCGGTTAAAGGCTGGCGGTCGCAAAGCAAACGGATACGCGGCTTGGTTTGCGGCGGTACGTAGTGAAAGCCGGCCGAGCGAAGGTACAGCAGGGCCGAGCTTACCTCGCTGACCGACAGCCCGGTTTCGCGCGCGAGGAAAGTTTCGTCGATAAACGCTCCTTTTGAAAACAGCCCTTCGTAATTCCGCAGTAACGCCGTTACTACCCGGCTCGACGCTTCGTTGTCGCCGATGAGGGCGTACAGGCTTTCTTTCCTCTCCTTGCACGAAACGAATCCCTGGGTATCGGGACGCGGCTCGAACAACAGGTATTTGTTGAGGCTCAGGATTTCGAGCGCCGCCTGCACCGTAACCGGGGAGAAACCGAAATCCCGGCCGAATGCCGCCGGGTCGACGGTGGCCGACAGCCCTTCGCCTGCCCCTTCCGCCACCTGCAAGCAATTCAGCAGTGCTTCGTATATCCGGATAATCGTTTCTACGGGCGGGAACTTCTCGTCGGCTTTCTTTTTCAGTTGCCGGGCATCGTGCCGGCCTTTCAGCACAATCGCCCAGGCGGGGTTGCCGTCGCGGCCCGCACGCCCTGCCTGCTGGTAGTAATCTTCCAGCGAATCGGGCATATCGGTATGGATTACCAGGCGCACGTCCGGCTTGTCGATCCCCATCCCGAAGGCATTGGTAGCTACCAGCACCCGGCTGTAGCCTGCCAGCCACCGCGCTTGCCTTTCCGCCTTGCCGGAGGTATCGAAGCCGGCGTGGAAGGCGGTGGCCGAAATTCCTCTCGTTATCAGCCACCGGGCGTACTCTTCCGCTTTCTGCCGGCTGGGCACATACACGATGGCTTGCCCTGGCACGCGCGACAGGATATGCTGCAACTCGCCCGGTTTGTCGGACGTTTCGCGTACGATGTACGAGAGGTTCGTACGTACGAACGGGCTGCGGATAACCGTACCGCCGCGCCTGAAATGGAGCTGCCCGCCGATGTCGGCGGCGGTGGCCGGGGTGGCCGAGGCGGTAAGCGCCAGTACGGGCGTATCGGGCAATACGTCGCGTACATCGGCAATCAGCCGGTAGCTCGGGCGGAAGTCGTGTCCCCACTGCGAAATACAATGGGCCTCGTCGACTACCAAGAGGCTGATTTTCTTTTTCAACTCGAAGAGCTTAGTCTGGAACAGCCGGTTGGTAAGCCGCTCGGGCGAGATATACAGGAATTTATAATTGCCCAGCACGCAGTTCTCCAGCCGTTGTGCGATTTCGGTGTGCGAAAGGTCGGAGCCGAGGTAAGTGGCGGGTATCCCTTTTTCGCGGAGTTTGTCTACCTGGTTCTGCATCAGCGCCAGCAAGGGGCTGATTACCAAGCATAGGCCCGGCCGCATCATCGTAGGAACCTGGAAGGTAAGCGATTTGCCTCCGCCGGTGGGCATCAGGGCCAGCACGTCGCGGTTCTGCAAAACGGCTTCGATAATGGCTTGTTGTTTCAGGCGGAACGACGCATGTCCCCAGTACTGCCGTAATAGGGTTACGGCATCGGCTACGGAATATGCTGGGCTTTTCTCCATCGGATTGGTTTGTTTGTAACAAAATCTATAATGACAAAAATTTCTTTTTCGTTGAAAAATAGTGCAAGTCGAGGACAGAAGCCTGTTTTCTCTTTTTTAAAAGAAAAAACAGAAGGGTCGCTTTTCTCCGGGGAGCCGGGAACGACCGTTACCACGGTGGGTTTTCATTTCTTT
>JAJBTJ010000069.1 GCA_020860905.1 Parabacteroides sp.
AGCATTGCTTTTTAAGATAGTATCTGAGGCCCGGGGGGCCATACGATGTGGCCGGCGCTTTTCAGCGCTGGGTAGGTGGAGGTTGGTAAGCGACTTTGACGGCTCGATATAAAGGTTGGCGGAAAATAAATAAAAAGGCACAGTGTAGTTATTACCGAACATAAACTACACTGTGCCTTTTGTATTTCTGTGTTCAATCGTTATTTTTCTTTCTGGGCCACAGCACTCGTTTTTTTGGCAGTCGCCGCTTTGGCGGAAGCTGCCGGTTTCTTAGCGGCTGTTGCCTTTTTAGAAGTGGCGGCTTTCTTTTTCGTGGCCGTTTTCTTTTCCGCTTTTTCTTTCGTCGCCGTTGGTTTGGCGGCCGAAGCCGCTTTCGTTTTCTTTGTCGTTTTTGTTGTTTTCCCTTTCGTAGCCACGTGTTTCTCTACAATCTGCATGCAGGCTTCGTACGTAAGCGCTGCCGGCTCGGTTACGGTTTTCGGGATAGGGTAATTGGCTCCCTTATAAGCGATATAACATCCGTACCGGCCGTTGAGGATTTCCATTTCGGGCTCCTCTTCGAACTTCTTCACGTGCCGTTCCCGGTCTTTCAACCGCTTTTCCTCGATCAGCTCGATGGCTCGTTCCAAGGTGAGCTCCATAATATCTTCGCCCTTCGGGATGGAAACGAATACATTGTTATGGCGTACGAAAGGACCGAACCGGCCGATGGCCGCCGTTACCGTTTTATCTTCGTATTCGCCCAATGTGCGGGGAAGCTCGAATAATTTCAATGCTTCTTCCAGTGTGATGGTTTCGATAGACTGCCCGCTCAGCAACGAAGCGAATTTAGGTTTTTCGGCATCTTCTTCCGCCTTTACCGTTCCTAACTGGGCAACCGGGCCGTAACGCCCTATTTTAACATATACCGGCTTGCCGCTCGCCGGGTCGATACCTAACTCGCGCTCGCCTACCCGGTGCTCGGTTCGGATGGAAGCCGTTTCTTCCACGATGGGATGAAATACTTTATAAAAATCGTCAATGGCTTTTGTCCAACGTAATTCGCCGTCGGCTATCGCATCGAAATCTTTTTCTACGTTGGCGGTGAAATTATAATCCAGGATATCCGGGAAATGAGCCATCAGGAAATCGTTCACCACGATTCCCACATCGGTGGGCATCAACTTATTCCGGTCGGCCCCGGCTATCTCGGTTTTATCCTCTTCGGTTACAGCGCCTTGTTTATAGCCGATTACATGGTAGGTGCGCTCCACGCCGGGCTTTTCGCCTTTTATCACATAAGCGCGCTGCTGGATGGTCTGGATAGTGGGGGCGTATGTGGAAGGACGCCCGATGCCCAGCTCTTCCAACCGGCGGACCAGGCTGGCCTCGGTATAGCGGGGCGGACGTAACGTAAAGCGTTCGGTAGCGGTTACCTGCTCCAGGTCGGCCTTTTCGTGCAAGGTTACCGGAGGCAGCAATCCGCTGTTTTGTTCGTTTTCCGTATCGTCGTCGCTGCTTTCCATATATACTTGCAGGAAACCGTCGAACTTGATTACTTCGCCCGAAGCGACGAACTTTTCGCTCATGCCCTCGGTTCCCACATGGATAAGGGTGCGTTCCAACTCGGCATCCGCCATTTGAGTGGCGATGGTACGTTTCCAAATCAACTCGTACAGCTTCTTTTCACGCGCATCGCCTTTGATGGCGGCGTTCGAAATATAGGTAGGCCGGATAGCCTCGTGTGCTTCCTGGGCTCCTTTCGAATGGGTGTGGTACTTGCGGAATTTATAATAGTTCTCTCCGTACGTATCCACTATCGCCTCTTTGGCCGTATTCAGCGCCAGGTTCGACAGGTTTACGGAGTCGGTACGCATATAGGTAATATATCCGGACTCGTACAGTTTCTGGGCAATCAGCATGGTTTGGGCCACGGTAAAGCCTAACTTCCGGGCGGCTTCCTGTTGCAAGGTAGAGGTGGTAAACGGAGGCGCCGGCGATTTTTTCACCGGTTTTTTCACGATGTCTTCAATCGAGAAAGTAGCGTCCTGGCATTTTTCCAGTAGGGCGAGTACTTCTTCCCGGGTTTTCAGGCGCTTGTTCAGCTCGGCTTTCAACACGGTGGTGCCGTCGGGCAAAATAAAATTCGCCAGTACGCGGTACGCGGCTTCCGGATTGAAGGCGTTGATTTCGCGTTCGCGCTCCACAATCAGCCGCACGGCTACGGATTGTACCCGGCCGGCCGACAACGACGGACGTACCTTCTTCCATAGTACGGGCGATAGCTCGAAGCCCACGATACGGTCGAGTACGCGGCGCGCCTGCTGGGCATCCACGAGATTCAGGTCGATATTACGCGGATTCTGGATGGCCTGGACAATGGCCGTTTTGGTAATTTCGTGGAATACGATGCGTTTGGTCGGTTTATTTTTCAATCCGAGCACTTCGTACAGATGCCAGGCAATGGCTTCCCCTTCGCGGTCTTCATCGGATGCGAGCCAGACCTGCTCGGCTTCGTCGGAAGATTTCTTCAACTCGGAAACCACCTTTTTTTTATCGGGGGAAACAACGTAGTGCGGTTGAAAGTCGTGCTCCAGGTCGATACCGAAGTTTTTCTTTTCCAAGTCGCGGATATGTCCGTAACTCGACATGACTTTGTATTCGTCACCTAAAAACTTTTCGATTGTTTTTGCTTTGGCCGGAGACTCTACTATTACCAAATTTTTCTGCATACTTTCTTATTCCGTTTTTAAACCGGCTGCAAACTTAGGGAATAATTTTTACATTGTTACCCACATAAATAAAAAAAGTGGTTTATTTATAAGGAGGTAAGCTAAACAAACAGGGATGGCAGAACCGCCCGAAAGACGAAAACGAATAAAAACAGGCGTTGTTCCGATTGGCGCGCAAAGAGCTTGTTTAAGAACGGAGGGGCGGGAAACAGCACACAAAAACGCCGGATATTCAGCCTGAAATGCCTCCGTCACAACGTACCGGGCATAAGCAAAACACAGAAACACCAGGTATTACTTAAACGCCCGGTGTTTCTGTGCCGACTTTTTTATATCGCGTACAGTTCAGAAGTTTATATTTACGCCCAGCATCGCGTTGAATCCTTGCGCTGTATACCCGTAGAACAAATCGTATTTCCGGTTCAATACATTATTGAATTTCAAATAAATGCCGAAAGTGTCGTTGAACAAGTACGAGCCGGTAAGATTAAGCTCGCTGATGTTTTTCATCTTCACGTTCTCCCAGGTCGCGGTATTCAAAACAGTGTAACGGCCGGCTCCCAAATAATAATCGAGCCCTACCGCTACTTTATCGACGGGTTTTATCCGGATACCCGCATCCAGTTCGAACTCGGGCTCGTTATAGGCTTTCGGCTTTCCGTGCGATGCCGGTACATTCACAGCGTCGTAATCGGATACGTGCCACGAGTTATATACTCCTTTCAGCTTTATATCCAGCAACTGCTGGTACTGGTATTTCAACGAAACGCCTGCCCGGAACAAGCGGCTGTCGGTATAGGCCGCATTCCCCACGTTACGCCAGGCGGAAGGTGCATACGAAATAACGGAAGGAATAAAGAAATGGTTCCGGTCGGTTATGTTATAGCCGGCAAATACATCGAACCAGAAACCCGGAAGTACCCCCGACCGTACACCTACCGTTCCGTCGAGCCAGGTGCGTGAGGCCATAACGGCATTCACCGGATTAGCATAGCGGTTTTGCAGCGAAACATCGTATACGCTGTTGGTTTGAATACGGCCGGACAAGTCGGCATAGAATACCGTGGCATCCCCTGCGCCTAACTCGGCCTGTATATTGGGGGAAACGAAAAATTTCTTTTCTTCGCCGGTAATCAGCATGGCATTTACCCCCAACTTGACTTTCCAGTTGTCGTTTAACAAAGTAAAATAGGGACTCGCCGTAATCTCGGCGTGGTTATTGAACCCGGCAAACCGGTCTTTATAGGCCGACGGGAAAGTATATCCCAGGTAATCGACTTTTCCTGCCAACCCGATTCTTTTATTTCCGTCGAAATCGGCGTTTATATCGAAAGAAATGCCGATTGCATTTTCTTTTACGCCGTGGTAATCGGCGCTCAACCCGTATTTATGCGAGAAATTACGGTATTCGGCTTCTAACAGGTAGTTGAATGTTTCCGTTTTTTTCGACTCTACTCCAGCTTTGAAAAATACCTGTTGGTTAACCTGGTTCTTACCGGAATCACTTCCCGGCTCCATTCCCGGGTAATAGCCGTAGTAATTATAGGCGGAATAGCCGTATTTAGCTTCCATCAACAGGGCGACCTTTTCGAATTCATGGTTGAAATCGATACCGCCCAGGTTATCGTTCAATTTGGCTTTGCTTTTTACCGCCGGCTCGCCGTCGGGCACCAGCAGCTTGATTTTCCCGTTGGTAGAGCGGTGCGAAAACGAAATACGCAACTGGTCTTTGTCGGTGTTCAGGATGTGGTACCCCGCATCTCCGTTCAGGTTGAGGTAATTGCCACCGCCGAAATTAAAGTATCCCCGGCGTTTATTGTAAGGCAAATCGGTCATTACATGCCCGGAGCTTAAAATACTCAATTCTTTTTGCGGCTCCACCGGTAGCGTAAAATCGGCGTACCCGATAGGCGATTTCCGTATCACCGGCTCTTTGATAACCGGCAACGAATTGATTTTAGATGCGTCTTGCACGGACGGGTCGTATTCCCGTTCGAGGGTCATTTCCCGGTTCAGGTGTTTGTCGTCCTGTGCGGTTACCCGGAAAAAACTTCCCAGCATCATCACACACAGTATTCCCGTATATAAGTTAGCCTTCATTCTTCTTACTCCTTATTTCTTTAGTTTTCCCAATCTGTTCTTTATCATCCCGGCAATATCGTCGTCGCCTTTGTAATTGTTTTGCAGGCTTACCAAATACTGGCGCGCCTGGAAATCGTCGCCTTTGCTGATATAAATATCCGCCAGCAGGATAAACCCGCGGGCCAGCCAATACGCATGCGGCGTTCCGTTTTCGATGAAATTCATCAGTTCTTTCTCGGCTTTCTCCGTTTCATTACTATCGAAATACCACTGCGCCAACAGGTATTTGGCCTCGGCGCCCCGGGCCGTACGCGTATCTTTGCTCAATACGAGCCAGTCGCTCGCCGCTTTTCCCGGCTCTTTCAATTCCGTATAGGCTTTTGCCCGCATATAACGGGCTTCGTTGCTCAACTCGGGCGATAACTTGGCGTTTTTCAGCAACTCACCGGCAGCCACGAGCACCTCTTCCGGCTTACCGGCAAAACCGGCGCTCCGCATAATTCCCACCCAAGCGGCTTCGCGGTTGGCCGGGTCTTCGGCTACCGCCTGCAACTGGGTAAAAGCGGCCAAGGCGGCTCCGTAATCTTTTTGCAAATAGGCTATCTCCGCTTTCCGCGCCAACGATTCTTCCCGGAACTTGGTATCGCCGCTTTCCAGCACGAGAGTAAACAAGCGTTCGGCCTCGGCATACTCTTTCCGGTTGAACGCGATGCTGGCCAGGTAATAATTCGCATTCGGGCTGAATGCTCCCTGCGGGAAGGTTTGAAGGTAATTCGCCAGGCTCCGGCGCGCACCTTCGTTATCTCCGCGCATAAACAACTTTTCGGCGGCCAGGTAAGTAAGCGAATCCTGCTCGCTCGTTTCGAAACGTACATTTCCGCCTAACGAATTGGCATAAGCGGCGTACGAGCCGACATCGTTCAAGTCGATATACACCGACTTCAAATCCTGCAAAGCGATTTTCGCTTCCTCGCTTCCCGGATAGGCGGCAATCACCTGTTTATAGGCAGCGACTGCTTTTTCGGGCTGGTTATCGTTGTAATACAACAGTCCTAACTGCACGCCGGCTTTCCGGGACAGGCTGCTTTGCGGGAAACGTTCTATCAGGGAGGCGAACGACTGTACGGCGGCCGGTGTATTTTCGAGCAATACATATGCCCGTCCTTTCTCGTACAAAGCGTCGTCGACATAGGGCGACGAGGGGAATTCGCGCACCAAACGGTCGAGCAGGGCGATTTTACCGGGATAATCTTTTTGCAGCCCTTGTACATAGGCTTTCTGGTATACGGCGTAGTCGCCCGCCGAAGGTTGCAGGCTGGCCGCCCGCGAATAGTTTTCTTCCGCCTGTGCAAACTGACGGTTATAGAAAAGGCAGTCGCCGATGCGGTTATAGGCATCCGCCAGGGAAGGATTTTTCTGGTTCGCCTCTTCCTGGGTATACTGCCGGAAGCTATTCAAGGCTCGCGAATAATCTTTCAATTTAAAATAAGCATACCCGAGATTATAATAGGCCAGGGCGTGCATATCGGAGCGGGTGCCGCGCACGTTATTGAGGTAAGCCTGGTAATCGGAGGCCGCTTTTTCGTAGTCGCCCAAGCGGTAATAGGCCTCTCCCCGCCAGAAATAAGCATCGTTACGTGCCTGTGTATTGTAGCTTCCCAGCTCGATAGCGCGGTTAAACAGCCCGATTGCTTCCTGGAAGGCCGAATTGGTAAAGGCCTGTGTGCCTAACTGGAACAGGATATCTTGCTTGGCCGAGAGGATTTTGATGTCGGGATGCTTGATTTTCTCGATGGAGGCCAGCGCCGACCGGTAATTTTTAGTGGTAAGATACACTTCCACCAGGTAATCGTTGGCTTTATCGGCATAGGCGGAACGGGGATAATCGTTTAAAAAGGTTTCGAACGCGGTAACCGACTCGCCGAAACCGGTAAAATTGGTTTCGTGCAGCAGCAATGCGTAATTATATAAAGCGATTTCTCTTATTTTGGAATCGAACGGGGCTTTCGCCGCATTTTCGAAAGCCATCCGGGCGTTGTTCTTGTCGCCGAGGTGCAGATAGGCTTGCCCCAGGTACAGGTAAGCGCTTTGTGTCTGGGCATCGTCAGGCCCGACGGTACGCCCCAGGTATTCGACGGCTTTTTTGTATCGCCCTTCGTCGAAATAACAAACTCCGAGGATATATAAATCGCCCCGCAACGGGTGGTCGGTCGACGATACGTATTTATCCAGCATAGCCATGGCCTGCGCGCGGTTGCCTGAATGGTAATACGAATTACCGGTAATCCGGTATATCTCGGCGTTGTTTTCGCTCTTGGGATAGGTTTTCAGCAAGGCTTCGCCGGCAGAGATTACTTTGTCGAACTTATCCTGCATAAAATAAATCTGGGCCATGTAATACAAAGCCCGTTCCCGGTATTCGGGATTTTCCTTCAGGCGGCCGAATCCGACAAGTGCATTGTCGTAATCGCCCGTTGCATAGTCGATGTAGGCGATGTAATAGGCGGCTGCCTGATTATAGGTACGGCCGATTCGGCCGAGTAGTGAAAAGTAGCGGCGCGCCTGCTGGAATTTACCGGTTTGCAGCAACGAATAGGCCCAACGGAAACTGCATGCTTCCTGTTGTTCGGGCGAAAGCATATCCAAATCGGTACGGTTGAAATAGGAAATGGCTTCCGGATAGTCGCCGGCGGCAAAATAGGCGGAACCGAGAAAAAAGTTGATTTCGTCGGCATGGCGGCTATCGGGATATTTTTCGAGGTATTCTTCCAGCCGCTCAGGGGCATCGGGACGGCCTTGTTCATAGAGGGCCGATACTAACATATAATCGGCTTCCTGAATCAGGTCGGCGTCTTTGGCCTGTTTTTTATAGGCTTCCAGCTTATCTATGCTGCCGGGATAATTCTTTAAGATAAAAAGTTCTTTTCCTTCTTCGAACAAGCGTTTATCCGACTGGTACAGATAGGAACGCTGGGCTCCGGCGAAAGGTGCCGCGAGGACAAAACACAACGGAATCAGTATTCTTTTCATTGCTTATGGCTTTATTGATAAACAACCGGGGGCCGGCTCTTTATTTATTTCGGTTTGCGAAGCCTGTGTTCGCTTATTTTTTTGCAAATATACACGATAATCTACAACAAGCCTATAAAAAAACAAAAGAAGAGAAAAATCCGCTATGTATTCTTCTTTCAAGCGGTTAAACCGGGCCGATTCGGTACGTCAATCGCCGGAACCGGCAAGATTGCGGAAATAACGCTGCACACCCCGGCGCACTGACGCCAACCCGAATGCTCCAGGTTCTACTTTGCCGGCCGGCAAAATAACGATTTCCGCAGCGTCGTCAGCCGCCACCGCCCCGGCGAAGCCGTTAACCGTACATTCGAAAAACAAATCCAGCGTATGCACGTTGAAACCGGCGTACGGATAAATATTCGGAAAAGAATACAGATACCGGATATCCGTTACGTCGAGCCCGGTTTCTTCTTTTATCTCCCGCTTTACCGCCTCTTCAGCCGTTTCGTGGCAATCGAGGAAGCCGCCGGCTAAATCGAGCGTTCCTTTGGCCGGTTCGTTTCCTCTTCTTACAAACAGGTATCGGCCGCTGTTCTTATCCCGTATCAGGCAAGCTACGGCAGCAGCCGGGTTAAAATAGTAAACGAAACCGCAGTCGTTGCATTTCCGGGCTTTTTCGTTCGCGTTTCCGAACGAAGCACTTCCGCATTGTGGACAATAATGAAATTGATGTAACGGATGTTCCATAGTTTTTATAAAAAAGACATGAAGCCACAGAAAGTTCTTTTCGTTTCCGCTGACCTCATGTCGTCGTGTTATTTATCGGGCTGCCGGGCAAACAAAGCCGGGTTTACCTGCCCGATACCGTTTTATTCCGCATCTTCTTTTTCCGGCATCGGGGGCGCCATAACCGGTTCTTTGATTTCCCATCCGAGCGCGCTGGCTCCCAGTACGGCCGCATCGCTTTCTTTGAGCTGCGAAACGAGCAATTTCGTTTTGCCGGCATACACTTTCAGCATGTTTTTATCCATGGCCCGCTTGATGGGATCGAGCAGCAAATCGCCGGCTTTTGCCAAGCCGCCGAACAAAATAATCGCTTCGGGGCTGGAAAAGGCTACGAAATTAGCGAACGCTTCTCCCAGAATAGTACCCGTTTTTTCAAAAATATCGAGTGCTACGCGGTCTTTCTTCATGGCGGCATCGTATACGTCTTTGGAAGTAACGTCGCCCGGATCGAGCTCGCGCAGGCATGTTTCAGTGCAGGTAAGCTCCATGTACTCGCGGGCCGAGCGGGCTACTCCCGTGGCAGAGGCGTATGTTTCGAGGCAACCGCTCCGGCCGCAACCGCACTGGCGTCCGTTCCGGCGTACGATAACGTGTCCCAGTTCGCCGGCAAAACCGTCGCTGCCGTATACCAGGTTCCCGCCGATAACGATACCGCTACCTACACCGGTACCTAATGTAATCACAATAAAGTCTTTCATACCGCGGGCGATACCGTACGTCATTTCACCGATTGCGGCTGCATTGGCGTCGTTGGTCAGCGTACAGGGAATCCCGCCTAATTTTTCGCTAATCATCTGGGCCAGGGGGATTTTGCCTTTCCACGGAAGATTCGGGGCAAACTCGATGGAACCGGTAAAATAGTTACCGTTGGGCGCACCTACGCCGATGCCTTTTATTTTTTCGCGTCCGCCGGCCTGGTTCATAATCAACTCGAGGCCTTTAGCCAAATCCGACACAAAATCGTTTATATCGGGATATATACCTGTTTTGATAGCTGCACTGTATAAAATCGTTCCTCTGGCGTCTACTACTCCGAACACGATGTTGGTTCCACCTATGT
>JAJBTJ010000074.1 GCA_020860905.1 Parabacteroides sp.
GGCGTCTTTGGGAGGATTTCCGGCCAGCAATTCCTCCCACTTCGTGTCTTTACATGCCGTTAAAGAAGCAAACAGCAAGAAACACAAGAACAGAAATTTGTTTCTCATAATAATAAGTTTAGAAATTTATAGTTGTGAAATGAAAATCCGCCGGTAACATGAACGAAAAGCGATTCGTCGAGGTGTTTTCCCAGTGTGGAACACTTGGGCGCAAATATAAAGAAGCCTAAAAAATCAAAAATCCAACAAACACTACAATTCCTCCAAAATTAACTACCGCGTACTTATAACCTGTATATAAGCCAATAATGGAAGGCGGATAGAAAAAATTGGAACTCGGATTTTCCAAATCGAACTGACAGTTTGCCTCCTTTTACATGTTAAAAAACATTTTTCAACTCTATCCGTCGCAACCGAAGAGAAAGGGTGGAAATAATAAAAAACAATTTTCTGTTTCCTTTCTGTTTTCCGTCTGCACAAAAATACTACCTTTACTCCTGTTTTCTACGAATGATATAATTAACCTTTTACTATACACCGAGATATGAATACAAAACGCAAGCGTGAAAAGTGTATTCCGGCATGCAGGAAACTTGTATGCGAAAAAGAACGCCGGCCTGTTAAACGCTCCACTTATCTGCTTGTTTTTTTCGTTTTTTTCCTGTTAAAGAGCCTGCCGGCGGCAAGCAACCAATATTATTTCAAAAAAATATCGCTCGAAGACGGGTTGCCGTCCACCATCCGGTGCATCTATGCAGAAGAAAAAGGGTTCGTTTGGGTAGGAACCAAATTCGGCTTGGGCCGTTTCGACGGATACGAGCTAAAGAGGTACAGTTACGAAGCGAATAATCCGAATGCGCTGCCCCATAACTATATCCACAAAATCACCGGCGACAAGCAGCAGCACGTATGGATACTCACAGACCGGGGCATAGCCCGTTACCGGCCCACCACCGACGACTTTTATATTCCGAAAGACGATAAAGGGAACAATATCATTGCCTACTCCTGCTGCACTACCGACGACGGCATTATTTTCGGAGGCTGGAACGAGCTTTATAAATACGATTACGCCACCGATTCCGTCAGACCGGTACAGCAATTCGCTTCTTCCGCACCTTTCTCTATCAGCTCCATCGGCTTTTGGGCACCCGACACGTTGCTGTGCTGCAACCGTTGGTTAGGCTCCCTTTTAATTAATGTACGTACCGGAGAGGTGTCGGCATCGCCATTAAAAAACGAAAAAGAAATCAGGAGTATGATGATCGACTCGCACGGACGGATTTGGATAAGCTCGTATAATAAAGGTATCAGGTGTTACTCGCACGAAGGCGATTTGCTGGCTTCGTATACCACGCGGAACTCGCAGCTCACCAACAACGTAGTGTTGAGCATGGCCGAGCGGGATAACGAAATCTGGATCGGCACCGACGGGGGAGGCATCAATATACTCGACCCGAAAACCGGGACGATAAAGGTGCTCGAACATGTTGCAGGAAATCACGCCTCGCTGCCGGTAAATTCCATCTTATCGCTCCACAACGACAGCAATAACAATATATGGGCGGGTACCATCCGGAGCGGCCTTATCAATATCCGGCTGGTTTCGATGAAAGTATATACGGAAGTACTGGCCGGAAACGATGAAGGGTTGAGCAACAGCACCGTATTGAGCCTTTACCAGGGGCAATCCGAACGGTTGTGGATAGGTACGGACGGAGGAGGATTGAACAGCCTGGACTTGAAAAACCGGAAGTTCAGGCATTACGCCACTACCGCGCGCGACAAAATAGCCTCCGTTACCGGTTTCACCCCCGGTAACTTATTGTTGTCGGTTTTTTCCGAAGGCCTGTTTATTTTCAACCCGGTTACCGGGAGCAAAACACCGTTGGTAATTGTAGACCGAAAAACGAACGAACGGCTTTGCAATACCGGTAAAACGGTGAACCTGTACCAAAGCGTTCCGGGGAGCGTATGGTTGCTGGCCGACTCCATTTACCGGTACGACATCGCCTCGAAGTCATTCTACCGGGTGGAACAAAAAGAAAGAGAAATCGTAGGCACCGTACATCCGGTTACCCACACCGCCGAAGCCACTTACCTGAACGACAATTGCTGTATTTACGCCCTGAACCACAGCACAAACGAGCTGGAAACTGTGTACACGATTGCCAAAAACGACATTATTAACTCCGTGTCGGTAGACGAACAAGGCATTTTCTGGATAGGCAGCCGCCGCGGACTGAGCTTTTTTGACCCTGCCGCTCAAACCCATCAGTACATCGCTACTCCCTTGTTCACTGAAGTCAATTCGGTCATATGCGACCGGAAAGGGAAAGTATGGATCGGAACAGACGGTATGCTGTTTGCCCGTTTGATAAAAGAAGGGAAATTTATCCTGTTCGGCGAATCGGACAGCGCGTTACTGAACGAATATTTGTACAAGCCGCGCCTGGTGACAACCGACGACGATGTGTATATGGGCGGCATTAACGGCCTGTTGTGTATCGACAGCGCCCTATCGATACAGGCTACCGAAATGCCCCGGATGCAACTCACCAGCTTGCGTATCAACGACAAGCCGGCCGATAGCGAATTAAAAGGCAATCCGGCGAACATCACGATTCCGTGGGACCATACGAAGATAACCGTCCGGGTAATGTCGTGCGAACAGGATATATTCCGGAAAAAAAGGTTCCGGTACCACATTGCCGGCCTCGACAACCCGAACGTCGATTCGTACGACCCGGAACTGGTACTCCGCCTGCTTCCGCCGGGTACTTACCATATACTCGCTTCGTGCAGCACACAAAGCGGCGACTGGACGCCTCCGCAACAGATATTGACCATCACCGTACTGCCTCCCTGGTACAAAAGCGGCTGGTTTACCTTATTGTGTATCCTGCTGGTATCGGGCAGCATAACGGGCGGCATCTTTTTTACCTTACGCCGCAAAGAAAACAAGCTGAAATGGGCTATGAAAGAACACGAGCAACAGGTATACGAGGAAAAAGTACGTTTCCTTATCAATATAAGCCACGAGTTGCGCACGCCCCTCACGCTGATACACGCGCCGTTGAGCCGGTTACTCAAACGCCTATCGCCGGCCGACACGAATTACCAGCCTCTCAAAAGCATCTTCCGCCAGTCGCAGCGAATGAAAGATTTATTGAATATGGTACTGGATGTAAGGAAAATGGAGGTAGGAGAAAGCCAGTTGCACCTGCGCGCCCACTTGCTGAACGAATGGTTGCAAAGCGTAACGCAGGATTTTGCCGGCGAAGGGGAAGCACACGGCATACAGATTCGTTACCGGCTGGACGAACGGGCCGGAAAAATCAGCTTCGACCAGGGCAAATGCGAAATCATCCTGAGCAATTTACTTATCAACGCCCTGAAACATAGCCCGGAACATTCGGAAATCGTTCTTACCACCGAAGTATTTCCCGAGCGGGAAGTCGTGCGCATTTCGGTTACCGACCGGGGATGCGGACTACAAGGAGTAGATACCCGGCGGCTGTTTACCCGTTTCTATCAGGGCAACAACGAACAGAACGGCTCGGGCATCGGCCTGTCGTATGCCAAAATACTGGTAGAATTGCACGGCGGTTCCATCGGGGCTACCGACCATCCGGGCAACGGCACCACCTTTTTCTTCGAGTTGCCCTTGAACCGGAAAGACATGGACGTGAAGTGCCGCCCCAAGGCCTACCTGAACGAGTTGATAGCCAATCCGGGCGAAGAAGAAAAGCATCCGGATACCACTGCATACGATACCCGGAAACACTCGATTTTAATCGTAGACGACAATACCGACCTGCTGGAATTCCTGCAAGAAGCCCTGTCGGACTCGTTCCGGAAAATTTATACGGCGAGAAACGGCAGGGAGGCAATCGAACTCATTATGAAACGGCAGCCGGATATTGTGGTAAGCGACGTGATTATGCCGCGGATGGACGGATACGAGCTGTGCAAGCGGATAAAAGAAGAGATAGAAATCAGCCACATCCCGGTAATACTGCTTACAGCCCGCGACGACCAGCAAAGCCTGTTATACGGCTACAAGAACGGCGCAGACGCTTACCTTACCAAGCCATTCGACACGGATGTGCTACTGGAACTGATTCGAAACCGCCTGAAAAACCGGGAAGAAACCAAAATGCGCTACTTAGGCGCCGGCCTCCTGTCGCCGGAAGAAAGTACGTTCAGCCAAGCCGACGAGAACTTCCTGCTCAAGATGAACAAAATTATCGGTGATAACCTGAGTAATACCAAGCTGGATATTACCTTTATTTGCAAAGAAATAGGGATGAGCCGCGCTTCATTATACAACAAGCTGAAAACCGTAACGAACATGGGTGCGAACGAGTATATCAATAAATTCCGGATGGAAAAAGCCATCCTGCTTATTACCACTACCGACCTCCCGTTTACGGAAATCGCGGAAAAGATAGGGTTTACCACCTCGCGTTACTTCAGCACGGCATTCAAGCAATACACCGGCGAAACGCCCACCCGGTACAGGGAAATAAATAGTAAGCGATAAATCCGGGGCGAAACGAAGAAACAGTTTTTGGTATACCGGCAACAACAGCGATAAGGCCGACGGCGCTGACAAGGTTACCGCCGCCAGCGCCGTTTATTTTCCTTCCGGCAGCGGCAAACGAATCCATACGCATACAAAAGGACAAACCAACAGGCAAACCCGACGCCGGAACATTGCCGGAACATGCCTGTTTATCCATCCGGCGGAGTGCAACACCCCGCACTTTTTATGTACCGCAAAAATTGAACCCCCTCTACCGGCCGGTTGTTATCTGGATATAACGATTAAAAACAAGCCGTATGGATACATCCGATTTAAGCAAAGAAACGCCTGATTACCAGGACGACCCCCATTTAAGTACAGGTACGAAGAAATACCTGGAAGTTTTAAATTCCGGCGATACGCCCGTAGAGTCTTTACCTCCCGCCGAAGCGCGCAAAATATTGGAAGGAGCCCAATCGTCCTTTGGGGTAGACGTTTCGGGCATTACGGAAGAATACAAAACCATCGAAGCCGACGAAATGCCCCTGAAGCTCGTTATCGTACGGCCGTCGATGGGTTCGAAAAAATCGCCCGCCTTTTTGTTTTTCCACGGCGGCGGTTGGGTATTGGGCGACTATCCCACCCATAAACGGTTGGTACGCGACTTAGTGGTAGCTTCCGGTTACCCGGCTGTTTTCGTAGAGTATACGCGCTCGCCGGAAGTAAAATTCCCCGTGGCCCTGAACCAGTGCTACGCCGCCACCCAGTGGGTAGCCCGGCACGGCGACGAAATCGGCATAGACGGGTCGCGTATAGCGGTAGTAGGAAACAGTGCGGGAGGAAACATGGCTATCGGCACCTGCCTGAAAACCAAGAACGAAGGCGGTGCCGCCATCCGGTGCCAGGTATTGATGTGGCCCTACAGCGATGCGGGCACCGATTTCAAATCGTACCGGAAATACGGGAAAGACCGCTTCCTCACCACTCCGCTGATGGAATGGATGCGCGACAATTACCTTTCCGGGAAAGATGAATACGACCATATCTACGTTTCGCCCCTGCGCGCCACCCGCGAACAGTTGGCGGGGTTGCCGCCTACTTTAATCGAAACGGCCGAAAACGACATCCTGCGCGACGGAGGCGAAGAACTGGGCCGCCACTTAGACGAAGCCGGCGTGGAAGTTACCACGGTGCGTTTCAACGGCGTAGTGCATGACTGGGGATTGTTAAACGGCTTTGCCGAAATCCATCCGGTTAAAACGCTGATTCTGTTTTCGGCCGCAATGCTGAAGGAATACCTGAAGTAAAGCCATTGCCAAAGAAAATCGGTTTGCTTACAAGCCTTTTCCTGCCGAGCCTTGAAAAACGCCGGCCACATCGTATGACCCCCGGGCGGGCGAACGGTAAGAAAATGGTCCGGAGCGAACGCCCGGAAGGCCACGCTGTTTGAGCTCCTGTAAGAAGCGGCGCCGGTGCCTGTACCGGAGCTTTACCAACGGTTTCCATCGGACATTCCGCGGAACCGGGAAACGAAACAGGGCTGCGGCCGGGGCCATAGCCGAACCGGCCGGAAATACCGGGAGATTCCCGCCCTGCACCTGCGAACGCATCGGGGAAGAAAACTATTTTTTCTCCGCCGCGTACACGCCGCCTATGATAAGGAGGGCGCCGGTTAAGGAAGCGAAGGTGACGGTTTCGGATAAAAAGAGAGCCGAGGTGAGCAAGGTAACCAAAGGAACGATATAAATGTAGTTGGTTGTTTTGGAGGCGCCTAAAAACTTAACAGCCGTGTTCCACATGATATAGCAAAGCATCGACGCTACGACGCCCAGGAATATCAGGTTGCCGTATACGACCGGACGGCTCAACAAGCCGGTATTAAAGTGCAACGGGAAAAAGAGGCAATAGACGAACAATGACAACAAGCCGTAAAAGAACACCTTCCGGGTAATAAACAAAATCGGATACGAACCGCCCATGCGTTTCAGTATCAAGCAGTAGAAAGCCCAGGACACGGCAGCGCCCAGGGTTAGCAAGTCGCCTGCCGGATTGATTTTCAGCACTACGCTTCCGTTGAACACCACCAAACCCACGCCGAGCAACGCCACCGCCGAGCCGAGCAACATCTTTTTCCGGAAAGGCTCTTTGTAGAAAAGGGCGGCCAGGAAAGCGGTAATCACCGGGGCGGTGCAAATCAACAGCGATACGTTCGAGGCCAGCGTAATGCCCAACGCGGTATTTTCGAGGATAAAATACAGGGAGCCGCCGCATATCCCGGCGAGGAACAGAAAAAACTCGTCTTTCCAGCTTTTGGCAAACAGCCGGGAATGCGAAACCGTGAGGATACAAACATAGGCGAGTAAAAAACGGTAAAGGAAAATTTCGACCGGCGACAACCCGGTACGAATCAGTATTTTGGTGGAAACGAACGTAGTTCCCCAGATAATCACGGTAAGCAGGGCGAGCCCGTGATACAAAAGATTTTTATTTTTACGCCTGTTACCCATAGCTTATTAAGTTTTATATTTCATTTGCGGCAAAGATAGGGATAATAGATTATTTTCCCATACCAGGATAGAAAATACGATATTTTTCCTATTTTTACATCGAAATACGATTTATATTCCTTGCAAACGGATTTTTAAAACAAATAAACAGGAAAAAAAACTATGGTTCAGTTAGACCCCACGGATATAGAAATTCTGCGCGCCTTACAAAAGGATGCGAAAGTAAACACCAAAGAACTGGCGGAAAAGTTGCATATTTCGAAAACGCCCGTGTACGAGCGAATCAAAAGGCTGGAGAACGAAGGGTATATCAAAGGGTACGTAGCGTTGGTGGATAATAAAAAAGTAAACCTGCCGCTCACCGTATTCTGCAACGTTTCGCTGGCCGTGCACGACGACGAGCATATCCAGCGCTTCATGACGGAAATCAAAGCCATCGACGAAATTATGGAATGCTACTCTACAGGCGGGGTATACGATTTCTTGCTGAAAGTGGTTTTGAAGGATTTGGATGCGTACAACCGGTTCGCTTTCGAGAAACTCACCAAAGTGCATGGCATCGTAAAGATGCAAAGCTCGTTCGTGCTGAGCGAAATCAAGTATACTACGGCGCTCGATATAAACCCGCTCTAATCCCGGCCGTAGCTGTTGCCTCCGCTTGCCGGCTCGTCCGGGCGGTTACCGTCGCTTCTCTCCGCAGGGAGCTACATTTCTTTTTTTATGCCCGCATGCAAAAGCCAGCTGTTCACCGGATAAGAACACAAAAAACCGAATCCCATGGCCACCTGCATCATAAACCAGAATGTCCACGAGGTACGGGGCGGCATGCTACCCGCAAACCACACGAACATCGCGAACGCCATCCAGCCGTACATCCCGGCCTGCCAGGCCGTAAGCGAAAGGAAATCGGCCTTAGCCGCCCGGTAAAGGGCCTGCCTGGGCGAAACGGGCTCCATACTCCGCACAGCCGCGTACTGGAACCCGATTCCGAAGATAAGGGCCAGCAGGTAATCGAATACCCACGAACCCGCCAGGAGGCTGCCTCCGATAGCCAACGGCACGAAATACAAAAACCACTCGCCGGTGAGGTCGGCCAGGGTACAACCGGCGCCGCAATGAAGCGTAGACAGAACGACCGACTGCCAGCGCGGACGGCGGGGCATCGGCATACCCGGGCCGCCAGGCTTGCCGCCGCTCATTTTCCCGGCTCTCCCGAACCGATAATACGCTCCTAAAGCGAACCAATTAGCCCAAAGCGCCGTGAGCACCCAGACGCTGTTCATAATTTTCATGTGTTGTTCGTGATGCCGGAGGTCGAAAGCGATAATAAGAGAGGAAACGATGCCCGACACGACAAAAAAGGCCGAAATAGTTTGTAAGATTTCCATATCCGCACTACCTGTTATTTACGTAACAACAACAGGTAGAACGGTTTTGTTTGCCCGCCGCCCGGAAGGGCGGGGTATAAAACCGGTCGGGGCAATCCCGTTAAAAAGAAATGCGTATCCGGAAAAAACAGGGGCGCCCGGCTATCCGGTAGAAAGGTCGGTTACTTTTCAGAAGAGGCTGTTTTTTTGTTTTCGGCCTCGTAGCGGCGGATTTCGTCGGTAAGGCGTTGCACTTGTTTCCGGGTACGGCCGAAGGAGGTTACGGAACCTTTCCGGTCTAAGCGGCCGATGCTGTTGAGCCACACCCGGTTTGTGTCGAATACTACGAAAATCTGCTCTCCCCCGCTACCCGACAAAAAGGATGGGGAAGTATGGCATATCAGCATGTCGTCGCCGAGATAATCGGGAGTCCAGTGTTCTTCACCGCCGATACGTTCCATCAGCCGGATAATTTCGTCTTTCGGCAAGCGGGTGGTTACCGGGTGGAACTGTAACTTTTTCCGCTGCCGGCGATAGAAAAAGAAGGCGGCTCCCAACGGGACGACCAGCATCCAGACCTCGCCCGCCAGGAACGGCGCCTGTTCGCCGTTCCACCAGTAGGCCAGCCGCATGGAAACAAGCGAAAGCGGAATAAGCAGGATGTACAGCACGATGCCGAAATGGGTGAGCCAATGGTTGAAGCTCAGGTTGAGCCGGCCGGTGCGCAAGATAAACGGGGCGGTAGTTTCGGCGGCTTCTTTCTGCTGCCGGCGCCACAGCAACAAGCCGGCGACCAGGCTGATGCCGATAAAAATCAGCAGCCAGCGATAATCGTTAACCAGGATGCCCGTTTTCAAAAAAACGGGTTTGCCGGAACCGGCGAAAAAAGCGGTATAGTTTTCCATTTTGCTTTTCGATTAAAGTATGACAAAACTTCTTTCAAAGAAAAAAACAACGGGATGGCTTTTCTTCGGAAAGCCGGTGTTGGCCGTTACCGCGGCGGGGATGCTTTCTCGCTCGCCGCGAGGGCGTCTGCCGACGGCGCCTACCGGCGGTCTTCATT
>JAJBTJ010000159.1 GCA_020860905.1 Parabacteroides sp.
CAAAAAGAACATGCTCTAAGCATTGCTTTTTAAGATAGTATCTGAGGCCCGAGGGCCATACGATGTGGCCGGTGTTTCTCAGGGCTGAGTAGGCAGAGGCTGGTAAGCGAACAGATTCTTTTTCTTTTGTGTCGCTGTTATTCTGTTTGAGATTAATTTTTGTTATGTGCTTTATAAAAGTGCATAAAACTATCGGGTCGGCCGGAAACGAAACGGTGCGTGTGCTGTTTTTGCTTCAACAAAAGTGCAAAAAATACTTCCTCGAATCAGGGATTGCCGTATCTTTGTTCCTCCGGAAAAATAAGCCGCCGGATAGAGCGAGGTTGTATTCGGCCTGTATGTCGCGGGGGTATCTTCGAATGTTTTTTTATGTTCCGGAGATAAAGATAAACTCTTTGCCAGATGAAAAAAAGTATCGTCGTTATTTTATTCTTAGCACTTCTTTCGGTTTCCGGCTGCCATACCGGTGCCCGGCGGCAGTCCTTACCTGCCGCATCGCTTGGAGTAACCGACTCGGCGGAGATGATTTCGCCGCAGTATGCCCAGGGTTTCCGGGTTACTTATGCCGACGGCTGCCGTTTGCTGGAGATTCGCGACCCGCAGCAAGCAAACGGAACCGAGTACCGCTATGCGCTGGTACCGCGCGGCACGCAGCCTGCCGGTATCCCTGCCGGGTACGAAGTAATCGAAGTGCCGGTACGGAGCGTGATTTGCATGACCTCGCTCCAGCTTTCCAATTTTATCAAGATGGATGCGTTAGACCGGGTAGTGGGTATTACCAGCGGCCGGCATCTGAAGAATGAGGCCATGCAGCGACGCCTCGATAACGGACAGGCTAAAAAAATCGGTATCGAAGGGAACTTCGATACCGAAGTGATTATGAGCGTAAATCCCGACCTTATTTTTATTTCGCCTTATAAACGGGGCGGTTACGATTCGATGAAAGACGTGGGCATTCCGTTGGTGCCTCACTTGGGATACAAGGAAATGACGCCGCTCGGACAAGCGGAATGGATTAAGCTCGTCGCTTTGTTTATCGGCGAAGAAGCAGCGGCGAACGAAAAGTTTGCAGGCATCGAGCAACGATATGCCGGGTTGAAACAACTGACAGCCGGGGTACAGGAGCGGCCGGTGGTATTCAGCGGCGAATTGCGTGGCGGAAACTGGTATGCCGTGGGCGGACAGAGTTTCCTGGCGCAACTGTTCCGGGACGCCGGCGCCGATTATTTCCTCGAAAACGATGTCCAGTCGGGCGGGGTAACGCTCGATTTCGAAACGGTTTACAGCCTGGCCGAGCGTGCCCCCTACTGGCGGATACTGAACAGTTATCCGGGTACGTTTTCGTACGAGGCGCTTTTGGCCGAAGACCCCCGGTACGGCGATTTCCGGGCTTTCAAGGAAAAAGGGGTGGTATATTGTAATTTGGGCGAGAAGCCTTTTTACGAAAATACCCCTACCGAGCCCGAGGTGGTGCTGGCCGATTTGATAAAGGCTTTTCATCCCGACTTGCTTCCCGGGTATACGCCTTCGTATTACGAGCTTCTGAAATAAGGGGCGGAGGGGGCGAGTTTGTATTACGGCGCCGCATTTTATCAGGGGCGTATGTTCCGTATGGCCGGTAGGCTTTTCCCGTACGTTCCGGTTATCAATATATTATAAAGTATATCGCTATGAAACGACCCGTTGCTTTGCTGATGATTCTCCTGGTAGTTTTTATCGGGGTGATGTTCCTGCTGAACTTGTTGCTCGGCTCGGTAGCCATTCCGCTCCGTTCCGTGTGGAGTATTTTGTGGGGCGGGGGCGACGAGTCGGTGGTATGGCAAAATATTATATGGAAATCGCGTGTACCGCAGGCGCTAACAGCTTTAGTCGCCGGTGCGGGGCTGGCCGTGAGCGGATTGCAGATGCAAACGGTATTCCGCAATCCGTTGGCCGGCCCTTCGGTATTGGGTATCAGCTCCGGTGCGAGCATGGGGGTGGCTTTCGTGGTGCTCCTTTCCGGCAATGTAGGCGGGGTGGCGCTAAGCAAATTAGGGTATATGGGCGAAATAGCCCTTTCGGTAGCGGCGGTGGCCGGAGCTCTGTCGATTATGGCGCTGATTGTTTTCGTTTCGCAGAAGGTAAAAGGGAACGTAACCTTGCTGATTATCGGGGTGATGATAGGCTACGTGGCGAATGCGGTTATCGGCGTGCTGAAGTATTTCAGCGTGGAAGAAGATATACGGGCGTATGTAATCTGGGGGCTGGGCAGCTTTTCGCGGGTTTCGGGCAACCAGATGGTTTTGTTCGTATGTATCATGGCGGTACTGCTTCCGCTTTCTTTCCTGCTGATTAAAACCCTGAACCTGATGTTGCTCGGCGACGGTTATGCCCGTAACTTAGGGCTGAACATCAAACGCGCGCGTTTATGGGTAATTACCTGTTCGGGGGTGCTGGTGGCGATTGTTACGGCTTATTGCGGGCCGGTTATCTTTCTGGGACTGGCCGTGCCGCATCTTTGCCGCGCTATTTTCCATACGTCCGACCACCGCATACTGATGCCGGCGGCGCTTTTTACGGGGGCCGGATTGGCATTGGCTTGCAACCTGATTGCCCGGATGCCCGGTTTCGAGGGTGCGTTGCCGGTTAATTCGGTAACGGCGTTAATCGGGGCGCCGGTGGTAGCCGCCGTATTGTTCGGGAAACGTAAAAACGAATGGAGCGAATGAAACGCGAAACAATTCATATCGAAAACCTGTCTATCGGGTATCCTGGCAAAAGCCGTTCGTGGGTGGTGGCCGAAGGGATACGGGCCAGCATCAACAGCGGCGAGCTTACGTGCCTGCTGGGGGCGAACGGGGTGGGGAAGTCTACCTTGCTGCGCACGCTGGCGGTTTTCCAGCCCAAGTTGTCGGGGCGTATCGAGATTTTGGGCAAAGAGGCCGGCGACTATACCGATAAGGAGCTGGCGATGATTATCAGCGTGGTGCTTACCGAAAGGTGCGACATCCGCAACATGACGGCGGCCGAGTTGGTGGGGATGGGACGCAGTCCGTACACCGGGTTCTGGGGACGGTTGCGCGGGCACGACAAAGAGGTGGTGGCCCGGTCAATCCGGTTGGTGGGTATCGAAAACCTGGCTAACCGGATGGTACATACCTTAAGCGACGGCGAACGGCAAAAGGTAATGATTGCCAAGGCGTTGGCGCAGGAAACGCCGGTAATTTTCCTGGACGAGCCTACGGCATTCCTCGATTTCCCCAGCAAGGTGGAAATGATGCAATTGCTTCACCGCCTCACGCGGCTTACCGATAAAACGATTTTCCTTTCTACGCACGATTTGGAATTGGCTCTCCAGATTGCCGATAAAATCTGGCTGATGGATAAAGTGCACGGCTTTTCTATCGGTGCGCCCGAAGACCTCTCGCTGAACGGATGCCTGAGCAATTTCTTCGCCCGGAAGGGAATCGTGTTCGATAAGGATACGGGGCTGTTCCGTATCGAGAACGAGTATGTGGCGTCGGTGAGGCTGGCTGGGCATGGCCAGAAGTATGCGATGCTGCGCAAGGCTTTCCAGCGGAACGGAATCCTGGCCTCGCGCGAAGTGCAATCGGATATATGTATAGAAACCGGCGGTTTGGATAGTGCCGGTTACCGGCTGCATCTGGCTTCGGGCGAAACGAGGATGTTCGCAACGGTCGAGGAATTGCTGGATGCGGTGCAGCCGCTTTTGTAAGCGGTATTGTAGAAACGTGCCGCATGCTTCGGCAGCCGGCTTGCCGGTTTATGTATGTTTTTGCTTGCCGGCGGCAAACGGAATCAGCGGCATGCAGCGAAGAAATCTTCCTTTGTAAATCCACCTGTGTATGCTCCGGGTGGTCCGGTATCAGTTTTTTACAATCGAGTAATCTTCTATTCCCATGTTGCGGAACGTTTTTTTCAACTCTTCGTCGTTGTCCGAAATCACCAGCAGTTTGTCGCCTACCTGGAGCGAGGTTTGTCCTTTTGGAACAAAATAATGGCCATCGCGTTTCACCATTACTACCAGTGTATTGTCGGGTAAGGTCAGGTTCATCAGTTTGTCGCCGTTGGTCAGGGCGCTCGGAACTACCTCGATTTCCGACATGGCCGACTTGATTTCTTCCGGCAAGTCTACGTCGAAATCGCGTTTCTTTTCCCCGTCGGTTTCGAGCCCGAGCCAGCGGGCCATCGAGCTTACCGTCATGCCCTGTACCAGCAAGGAAACGATGGTAATAAAAAATACGATATTGAACATCATCCGCGAGTGCTCGATACCGGCCAGCCACGGATAAGTGGCGAAGATAATGGGTACCGCTCCGCGTAGCCCCACCCAGGAAATATAAATACGGGCTTTGGTGGTAAATCGCCTGAACGGCAGCAGGCTTACGAATACGCTCGCGGGACGTGCGGCGATAATCATAAAAATGGCTACCAGAATACCGATACCTGCTACCGACAGGAGCTCGGTAGGGTTAACCAATAAGCCCAGCGTGAGGAACATAACGATTTGGAAAAGCCAGGCGAATCCGTCGAAAAAAGTCGTGAGGCTCCGTTTGTGCACGAGCTTGCTGTTCCCTACTACCAACCCGGCGATATACACGGCCAGGTAGCCGTTTCCTTTGGCTACTTCGGTGATGGAGAAAATAAAAAATACTACGGCTAATAACAATACCGGATAGAGCGAACCGTTCGTGATGTTGATTTTGTTGATAATCAGTACGGCCAGCTTCCCTAACAGGTAGCCGGCCAGGGCGCCTACCGATAGCTGTACGACGAACATAAGCGCTGTTTGTCCCAGGCTGAATTTGCCTACCTGGATGATTTGGATGAGCAATAGCGTGAGCATATAGGCCATCGGGTCGTTACTGCCGCTTTCGAGTTCGAGTGTCGGGCGCAGGTTCTCCTTCAACCCCATTCCTTTCGAGCGGAGGATGGAGAATACCGAGGCCGAGTCGGTCGACGACATAACGGCCGCCAGCAACATCGACTCGGCGAACGTCAGCGTGGCGTACCGGCTCAGTAAGCCGGTAATATAGTAGATAAAAAAGCCCGTAAGCAGGGTAGTGAGCATCACGCCGGCCGTAGCTAAGATTACGCCGGGCCCTATCACAGGCTTTATGTCCGAGTAGCAGGTATCCATACCGCCCGAGAACAGAATCACGCTTAGGGCCATTACGCCGATAAACTGGGTGGCTGCCGGGTTGTTGAACTCGATTCCTATGCCGTCGGTGCCGAATAACATCCCTACGAAAAGGAAAAGCAGCAAAACCGGAAGCCCTAACCGGATACCCGCCTTACTGATGAAAATGCTTGTAAACAGTAGAATAGAGCCTATCAGTAAAATATTTCCCGTGTTTAAAACCATACGCTGTCGTTTATCTTGTTGTTATTTCTTTCCCGGCTATGCCGGAACGCTTCGTGCCTTTGTTTCCGTACGTTACGAACGTAAACCGTGGGCGGAAGCAAAGCCTGCTTTGATAATGCCGGGGCGTCCGCCTGTCGTCGATTCTTTTTGAAACAAATATAGGAAAAAACGGCTATTTTCAGGTTAAGTTGTGCAACGCTTTTTTTATAGTAGGATACCGGAAGTCGTATCCGGCCGTAAGCAAACGAAGCGGAAAAACATGTTGTCCGCCGGTTACCGTTACATGGCCTGCGCCGTACATAAGCTTGAAAATAAAAGAAGGATACATAAGCCAGGCCGGGCGTTCTAACGCTTCTGCGGCCGCCCCCGAAAACTCTTTGTTGGTAATGGGCTGCGGTGCTACCAGGTTGATTACGCCGGATAACTCCGGATTGTGCATGATAAACCGGAAGGCCGAAAGTAAATCGTCGATATGTATCCACGAGAATCCTTGCCGGCCGGTAGCAATGTGTCCGCCTATGTAATAACGGAACGGGAGGAGCATTTTCGGCAAGGCCCCTCCGTCGGAAGCGAGCACTACGCCTAACCTGGAAATCACCAGCCGGATGCCGGGAGCGATTTTTTTCGCTTCGCTTTCCCAATGGTAACATACAGAACCCAGAAACCCGTCGTCGCGGTCGATGCTTTTCTCCGTATAAATTCCATGCGCAGGGTAGATGCCTACGGCCGATACCGAGATGAAAAGGTATGGTTTAACCGGCAGCGAATTGATGGCGTTCACCAGTTTACGGGTCGTCGTAATGCGGCTTTCAAAAATGGCAGTCCGGTTTTCCCGGGTCCACCGGCAGTTGATGGGGGTACCGGCCAGGTTGATTACCATGTCGCAACCCGACAGTGCTTTTCTTAGCGCTGTATCCGTGGCCGACATAAACATATAATGGAGTAACGGAATTACGGTCATTCCCCGCTCGGTAAACGAGCGCGACAGGTGCCGTCCTATGAACCCCGTGCTTCCGCTGATTGCTATTTTCATATAAGCATAAATTTTTTTATTCTGACAGTAAAACGTTAGGAAACAGCCTGTTTGTCCGTCCGGCTGTACCTTGCGGGGGATGCTCGTTTCCTATACGGATAGTTGTATTTATGTACAATTAAACAGCAACGGCAAAGGGTTTGTTGTGTGTGGGTTAACTTTTCCGGTATTCCGACGGCGACATTCCAACATGCTTCTTGAAGAACTTTCCGAAGGTCGACTGATCGGAAAAATGCAGCTGGTCGGCTACCTGCTGGACGGTTGCCTGGGGAGCCTTCAGTAACAGTTTGGCCTCCAGGATTAAAGTATCCTCGATCCATTTGTTGGCCGGTTTACCGCTCAGCTCTTTCAGAATCGACGACAGGTATTGCGAGGTGATAAATAACTTGTCAGCGTAAAACGTTACCCGGTGCTCTTCTTTACCGTATTCGTACAACAGCCGGAGGAACTGTTCGAACAACTCTTCTTTCCGGGTTAGCAGCGGGGGCGTGATTTCTTGCCGGTTGCGGAAAATATTGCCGAGCTCGAGCAAGAATCCCATCAAGGCGTTTTGTACGGTTTCCCGTAAATAATTGTGTTTCCGGTTTGTGAGTTTCTTCCGGATATGTAGATAGGCATCGGTGAGTACTTCTTGGTCTTCGGGCTCGATTTTAGTACACGGGTTTTTCCGTACGTACATATACTGGAGCATCGGAGGCGGCGTTTTACTCATTCCGGTCGACTCGAGGAAGGTTTTGGAAACAACGAGAATATGAGCTTGTAAATCTTTGCTCCGGTCTTTGAATTGGGTAATATGGTCGGGCATGATGATTACCAGGCTTCCGGCCTTGGCCTCGTATTGGATATAGTCGATGCTGATTTTGAGGGTGCCGTCGGTTATCAGGAAAACAAGTACGCCGTTTAGCCGGATGGGCGGTGTTTCTTCATCGTCGGGAATTTCGTTTGTGTTTTCTACTTCCCATAGTACCAATTCGTCGGCAAACGGGCCTGTGTGCCGGATAGCTTCGCTCAACTGGGAAATTTCCACGATGGGAAATACATCTTGCTTCATACGCTATTTTTCATTAGGGTCGGTACGAAGGCAGGCGCCGCCTGTCTTCGTTTTGTTTCTTTGAAACAAAAATAAGGAATAAAACCGAAAGATAGTGTAAAATGGAATATTCTATTTTATCCGAAGTTCCGTTTTGCTTCGGATGGGGCCTTTCGGTTTCGTTGCTTAGGCGGGTGGTTCGCCGTGAGCGTACCGGGATATTGCTTAGGAAAAATCGGTTGTGTTGTACGAGCGGATACGCAGAAAGTTTCGATTTTTACCAATTGTGTAACAGAATAAACCTTTGTTGTTTTTTAAAATGCTTTCACCTTTGCACCGGCCGGGAAAACTTTCTGTTTGTCACCGGTTTTTTCGGTTCCCCTCTTTAGAATAAATGAAAAAACGAACGGGAAATACGCCGGAGAGCGACATCGCAGCATAACGAAACAGAAAAATTATGGTAAAAACTTCCCGGGATACGGTGGAAGCCGGCGAATCGGCTTTCCGAAAAGACGAATGGATGAAAAAACGGATTATCCAGGCTGCATTCGGGCAATTTTCACAATACGGAATTAGAAGTATCAGTATGGATGCTATCGCCCGTTCTATCTCCATATCGAAGCGTACGATTTACGATTATTTCTGCGATAAGGAGGAATTGTTATCGGAAGGCATCGATTTTTACGGGCGGAAGCGTACCGAACGTTTAGCCCGGGTGTGTAAGAATGCAGATTCGGCATTGGAGGCTTTGCTGGCTTTTTATGCCCGGGTAATGGAAAATCCGTATTGGTACGACCGGAAATTTTACGATGATTTGCAGAAATTTCCGCAGGCTATGTACCGGCTCGAAAAAGAAAAGAGTACCTTTGTAACCGAATGCCTCCGCTTGTTTGCCGAGGGGGTGAAAGAGGGCTCCTTTTTGAAAGAAGTGAATTATGAAATCGTGTCGTTGATTATTAAAGACAATCCGGCTATGTTGCGGCCGTCGGATGTATATGCCAATTATTCGGCTGTGGAGGTGTACGACACCATCCTGTTTACTTTTTTGAGAGGTTGTTGTACGGAGGCCGGACGAATCCGGCTGGATGCGTTTATTGCCGCGAGGCGTCCTGGCCGGACAGAGTTATAATTTTATCACACTAACAAGAGTATATGGACGGAAAGACAGGAATTCTTATTTATGAAAAAGATGCGAATTTAGGAAATTTGCTTCAGGAGTATTTGCAGTTGCAGGGATATCAGGTGGTTCTTTCTGCCGATAAAGCCGAGGTTCCCCTTCTCTGCGCGGAAAAGGGGTGTGCGGTATGTGTGTTGGATATTGTTGCTGACGACCCGGCCGAACAGGAAATATGTAAAACTATCAAGGCTAAAAATGCAGATATAGCCGTTATATTTATGGCTTCCAAGCCTCATACGTCGGACGTAATCGCCATGTTTTTGGCGGGCGCCGACGATTTAGTGCGCAAACCGTTTATTTTAGAGGAGTTGTTAGCGCGGATGCGGGCTATCTTGTGGCGTGCCAAGGGTGAAAAGCCGAAATCGGTTGTGTATTACCGGTTGGGCCAGTATTTGTTCGATACCCGCAAGCAAACGCTTACGATAGGCGATACGGTTATGCAGCTTACTACTAAGGAAAGCGCCTTGCTGGCTTTGTTCTGCGAGCATGCGAATAAAGTGGTGGAAAGGATGTTCGCTCTCCGCGCCGTATGGAAAAGCGATTCGTACTTCAGCGCCCGGAGCATGGATGTATATATTACCAAGTTACGTAAGCTACTGAAGCACGACCCCGATTTGAGTATCGTGAATATTCACGGACACGGATATAAATTGGTAACTTCGAAATCGGAGATATAAGCATACGATAGATGGAAAAGCCGCGAAAAATTATTTTTCGCGGCTTTTTTACGGAATTTCAGTAAATAGGAGCTTTTTCCCAGCTTACCCGGATAAACCCGGTTTCAGGCTGTCCTTTTTCTCTGTTCATCGCCATGAAAACTGTATCCTTAGCTTGCGGAT
>JAJBTJ010000135.1 GCA_020860905.1 Parabacteroides sp.
GCGCCGGCAGATTAGCCGGGGGCGTCGGCAAACGAAAACAGCAGCATGTAACACAGAAATTCCTTTCGGTTTACCAGCTTAACCTGCACTTTCAGGGAATAGGATAAGTTATACAAAAGCAACTGGCTCGTCAGGAACCGGTTGCTTTTGTAGGTTTATTTACTGAATATTACCGGGAATGGCAGCCCTAAGCGCTAAACAGGGCGCCACGGTTTCTACCGTGGCGCCCTGACGATTATAAATCGGATATTTTTTGTACTGTTTCTCTTAGCAACAATCCCAACTGTAGATTACGTCTGAAAAGTTACAATTCGCCAAATCCTCGAGATTTATAAGGAAACGACAGGCTCCGCAGTCACCGAAGTTGATATTCGGGTCGTCCACCAATTGGAGAAGCACGAAATCTTCGTCCGGCTCGAAATCTCCGTCCTGCGGAAAATAAGGATAACCCCCGATTTGGCTTTCTTCGTCTTCATCCTCGCTGTCTTCTGTATCGGCGAAAGTAATTCTGCACGGATTCTCGAACGGCAGCGCTTCCTGGTACGCTTCATCCATAAACGGATGTACGGTAAGCAATTCATTTTCCGATTCGGTAATTTCTTCTATATAACGAACCAGGGAGGGAGCATATGCTCCATACGAATCGTCTTGGCATACAAAGAATTGCAGTAGGCCATGGTCGGGAAGGATAGAAATGGGCGGTACCTCTTTCAAATTGATTTGCGCCATAAAAAGCATAGGCTTTCCATTTTCCCCTATGGGATACTCTTCCTTCGAGGGCAGGTAAGGGCATCCCCCCAGCTTGCTTTCCCAAGGCTTACCTTCTTCATTTTTCTGGAAAAGAATAGCACTGACCGGCAGGTTGTAATCTGCCGCTTCGATTTCGCTCAAATACTCTTCTAAAGCATTGTCTTTCATTTGATATGTTTTGTGTTGGTTGTTATATTTCGTTTTCGCTGTTTCAAGAGTCGGACAAATGCTGCCGGGCACAGGTAACTGCATTCCCGATACCGGATAGTAAGCAATGAGCTCCATTACCCGGTAAGATGCGTGAAGAGTGTCTTACAGACTTTTCCGGAAAAGAAAAGGTAGTATCGTTATGAAGGATGGCTGCCTTTTTATAGATGGCGTTACGAGCACCGGATCGAGCGTCCTAACTTCAGGATAGTTCGCGGCGTAATGCCGTTCAAACGACACAGTTTATTTACCGAGGTGCCGTACTTGGCGGCGATTGCCCCTAAGGTATCTCCCTGTTTTATCCGGTGGTACACCGGTTGGGAAGTCGTTTGCCCGGAAGTTTTCGATGCGGCAGCCTGTAGATTCTGTTTTATCGCTGCCGTAGCTTTCGGAGCCGGCCGGGGTTGTGGTGTTTGCGTAGTCGTGGTTTCGCCGCCGTTTGCACAGCGAAGCGCCTGCCCTACACGAAGGGGCGTAGTGGACTTGATACCATTCAAACGGCAAAGCTGGCTTACGGTGGTACCGTACCTGCGTGCAATCTTACTTAACGTTTCACCCGATTTTACCCGGTGGTAAACCAGCCGGTCGGCCGACGAAGTATAGATATTGCTTTTCCGTCCGTTTACCTTGACGTTATGGAATACGTATACATCCTTATGCGGTACTGCATTTTCGAAGTCGATAATCTCGGCCGGATTGATTGCTACCCCTAAGAAACGCGTCTCGAAATGGAGGTGCGAACCGGTAGAACGTCCCGTGTTTCCACCCAAGGCAATCGGTTGGCCGGCTTTAACATAATCGTTTACCGTAACGATGGCTTTGGAAAGATGGCCGTATACGGTTTCCAGCCCGTTTGGATGGCGGATAACTAAATAATTTCCATACCCGCGGCGCTCGTAGTTTCGTATCCGCACGCGTCCGTCGAACGCAGCGTAAATCGTATCGCCAATCTGTACCTTGAGGTCGATTCCTTTGTGCATACGGCGCCTGCGCGGACCGTATTTCGATGTAATGCGTGTAAACTGGCTGATGGGGAAAGTAAAAGCAGAGCAATCGATTTGGCACGAATCGGGAAAAGTAGCGGTGCTCCCTCCCCGGAACGGGTCGACGAAGCGGTTATCCCAGCTCGAACCGTACAACTCGTCGGCCGGATACAAACGGGCCTCCTCGCCGAGCGCGTCGTTCAGCTCGAGCGTATGGATAGCGGCCAGCTCTTTCAGGGCCATTTCCTTTTTAAACGAAACGCAGTCGGCTATGAAATTATTTACGTTTTCCTGATTGATAACAGGCTCGGCTTTTTTCTCGGTATTGCTTTTAAACGGATTACCTGCGTAAGCAGACGAAATCATGAGAAATGAACAACAAACCAGCTTGGTAACTTTTACTCCTAAATTAGCTTTCATTCGGTTTTACAAATCTTACAAATTAACACTCGTCGTTAGCATACACGCAAGCTGTCTGCAACCAAGTGTAATCGAATAGTTCACCGTCTTTGAAGAAACGGGCCAACTCGATAGCGGCATTTTCAGGCGAATCGGATGCGTGTACGATATTTTCCTGGCTGCTCATGCTGTAATCGCCCCGGATGGTACCCGGGGCGGCATTGCGGCCGTTGGTTGCGCCGGTCATTGCCCTCACGACACGAACGGCGTCAATTCCTTCCCAACAACAGACTATCACCGGTATAATGGACATCGCG
Organism: Parabacteroides sp.; assembly: GCA_020860905.1. Lineage (GTDB taxonomy): Bacteria > Bacteroidota > Bacteroidia > Bacteroidales > Tannerellaceae > Parabacteroides_B. Next base: position 2,657 of record JAJBTJ010000135.1, read on the forward strand.
TTTTTCAAACGTTGGAAGAATGGCTTGTCCGAAAGATGGGCATAATGTTCGTTTAGCACTTTGTCGGTCAACCAGGTCATTTTTATCCCTGCCAACTTTAACCCTTTCTTTTCGAAACGTGAAATAACCTCCCCGATCAAACCTCGTTGAAGGGTGCAAGGTTTTAAAATAACCAGCGTCTTTTCCATATCGATGCGAGTTTTAGCGGCTTATTTTTTAAGTCTATTGTGGTCAAATTTAGGATATTAGTAATTAGCGGCCAAGTTTATCGGCTAAAAAATTCGGCTCTGCTTGCGGCAGGGAAGTGAAATGCAATGATAAGAAGATGATTTATAACATCTTAGTATGCGGTATGTTTTAGAACATATCAACTAATCATGCCCCAGTTTATTTTCCGGGCGAAGAGCTGTTGCAACCGTACCCGTAACCTCCGGTTCGGCTCCGATGCGAGTTCCGGGTCGGCCTCCAATATGCCGGAAGCCGTATCGTGGGCCAGTTGCAGCAATTGGCCGTCGGTGGCTAAGTTGGCGATGCGCAGGTTAATCGGCTGGCCGCTTTGCTGGGTACCCTCGATGTCGCCGTGCCCCCGCAGGCGCAGGTCGGCCTCCGCTATTTCGAATCCGTTGTTGCTCGAAACCATAATTTCCATCCGTTTCCGGGTTTCGCTCGAGAGCTTGTAGCCCGAGGTGAGAATGCAATACGACTGCTCGGCGCCCCGGCCCACTCGTCCGCGCAACTGATGCAGTTGCGAAAGGCCGAAACGCTCGGCGCTTTCAATAACCATAACCGATGCATTCGGAACGTTCACCCCCACTTCGATAACGGTAGTCGCCATTAATATCTGCGCCTCTCCGCTGGCGAACCGCTGCATTTCCCTATCTTTATCGGCCGCTTTCATCCGGCCGTGCACCATGCACACCGTAAATTCGGGAAATACTTCTTTGAACAGCTCGAATCCTTCCTCCAGGTTTTTGTAGTCGGTTTTCTCGCTCCCTTCTATAAGCGGATAAACCACATAGGCCTGCCGTCCGCGGTTGATTTCCTTCCGCAAAAACTCGAAAAGCTGCGCTTTTTTGTTATCGTACCGGTGCATCGTGAGAATCGGTTTGCGTCCCGGCGGCAATTCGTCGATAACCGACACGTCGAGGTCGCCGTACAACGTCATCGCCAGCGTACGGGGAATGGGGGTAGCCGTCATCACCAATACGTGCGGCAGGTTATCCCCCTTCGTCCATAAACGGGAACGCTGCGCTACGCCGAAACGATGCTGCTCGTCGATTATCGCCAGCCCCAGCCGGTTGAAGTGTACTTTGTCTTCAATCAGTGCGTGCGTGCCGATTAAGATTTGGGTTTCGCCGTTTTCCAGCGCCGGCAAAATCTTGTTCCGCTCCCGCTTGCGGGTAGAACCGGTGAGCAGCGACACCCGGATGCCCAGGCCCGAGAGCAGTTCCGAAATCGTAGCATAATGTTGGGTAGCCAGTATCTCGGTAGGCGCCATCAGGCAAGCCTGGCAGTTGTTGTCGAGCGCCAGCAGCATAGTCAGCAGCGCTACGAGCGTCTTTCCGCTTCCCACGTCTCCCTGGAGCAACCGGTTCATCTGGCGGCCACTTCCCATGTCGGCGCGCATTTCTTTCACCACCCGTTTCTGAGCGTTCGTCAACTCGAAAGGAAGGTGCTCTTTATAAAAGGTATTGAAATACTTGCCCACCCGTTCGAACGGAATCCCCTTGAATTTTTGCTGGCGCATCCGGGAGGTACGCAGCATATTTAACTGGATATAGAATAATTCTTCGAACTTGAGGCGCGTCCGGGCCCGTTGCAGCTTCTCGGGCGATTGCGGGAAATGAATCTGGCGCAGCGCTTCGTTGGCCGGCATCAACCCCATGCGCGATACGAGGTAATCGGGCAGTGTTTCGGGCAATTGTCCCTGTACGGATTCGAGCAGCGTGTAAATCAGGTTTTGGATGGCCCGGGAGTTGAGGAAGCTGCTTTTCATTTTCTCCGTCGTATTATAATAAGGTACCAAGCCGGCGGCTACCTGTTGCGCCTGGCTTACCGGGTCTACATCGGGGTGGGTGAGGTTGTACCGGCTACCGAAGAGGGTAGGCTTACCAAATACGATATACTCCGTATCCGTTTTCAGCTTGTCGGTGATATATTTATGGCCGCGAAACCACACTAAGTCGATGGTGCCCGTGCCGTCCGAGAAAACAGCCACCAGCCGCCGGGTATGTCCTTCGCCCAGGTAGTCGAACGAAACGATACGCCCTTTCAGTTGGATGTACGGCATCTCTTCCCGTATTTCGCGGATGGAGTAGTAGCGGCTCCGGTCGAGGTGCTTGTACGGGAAATAATAGAGCAGGTCTTCGTACGAAACGATTTCCATCTCTTTCCGCAGCACTTCGGCCTTTTTCGGCCCTACGCCCGGCAGGTACGTGATATTTCGTTTATCTAAATCGAGCATTCGTGCAGAGTAATTCACCTACTTGTAAATCGAACGGAGTAGTGAGCTTGATATTTTCCCGGTTGCCCGGTACCCATGCGACCGGATATCCGGCAGCTTCGGCAACCGACGCATCGTCAGTAAAACCGGTATTTTCGGATTGCCGGTAAGCCTCGCGGAGGATGCCGGAGCGGAATACCTGCGGCGTTTGAACCGTGCAATACCGGCTGCGGTCTACCGTACGGCTTCCTGTTTCCGTTTGCTCGCGCAGCGTATCGGTTACCGGCAGTACCGGAATGGCCGCTCCCGAGCGGGCGGCTTCCCCGAAACACGCCCCGATGGTTTCAGCCGTAACAAACGGCCGTACGCCGTCGTGCACTGCTACCAGGCCGTCGCCGGTTATCAAAGCCAGTCCGTTTCTTACCGATTCGAAGCGGGTTGCCCCCCCGTCGGCAATCCGGTGAGGCACTGTAAATACGTACCGCTCGCACAATTCTTTCCAGTATGCCTGGTGTGCACGGGGCAATACCAGGATAAGCCGGATGTCCGGGTCGTACGTAAAGAAACGGTACAGCGTGTGCATCAGCACCGGTCGTCCGGCGAGCGGCAGAAATTGCTTAGGTAAGTCGGCACCCATCCGTAATCCTTTCCCGCCGGCTACTATGATTCCGTATTTCTCCATGCTACGGCTCGTTTATTCTTCTAAGTTATCGAGAATCTTTTTCACTTCCTCGTCGGCTTTGAACAGCTTTTCCCGGCACACTTTCACCAACCGCGACGCCTCGGCCACCTTTTCGGAAAGCACGTCTACATCCAGTTCGCCTTGTTCTATCTCGGTTACGATAGCCTGTAGCTTCGCTAACGCTTCGTTGTAAGTTTCCTGTTTCTTTGCCATATCCCGTTCGGTTTTTATAATGCCCGGCTCCGAGTTTCCCCGTCGGCAAAACGGGTAGTCAGTTCGTCGCCGGTACTTATTTCTGATACTTGTTTCACAATCCTGCCGTTTTTTAACGTCAGTGTATAGCCTTGGCGCAGGATGTATTCCGGACTGGCCAGCCGGACAAACTGCCCGGCCAGCTCCAGGGCGTTTTTCTTTTGTTTTAATAGCGTTTCCGTTCCGTTCTTCAAGTCATCCCGCAGGTTTTTCAACTCGTTGCCTTTTCGTTCCAGGCCGTTTGTCGCCAGTACGGGCAACCGGTGCGCCGTGAACCGCAGCGTGTTCCGGTGCCGTTCGAGCAGGTGCAATGCTAACGGCGGAATTTTCAGGATAGCCGTGCGTAAAGCCGTTTCCTCTGCGCGGAGCCATTGGCGGGTAAGCGCAGCACATTGCTGTTGCAGCGCCGCTACGTTGCTTTCCGCCTCTTCGGCAGCCGAAACCAGCAACTGGGCTACCGCCGTAGGAGTTTTGGCGCGCGTATGCGCCACCAGGTCGATAACGGTATCGTCGCGTTCGTGTCCGATACCTGTAATAATGGGAAGCGGGAACTGGGCGCAATGGCAGGCCAGCGCATACGAGTCGAACGAGTTCAAATCGGAAGTAGAGCCTCCGCCACGGATAATCGCTACCACGTCGAAGTGCTCGCTATGCGCGTAAATCCGCTCCAGGGCGGCAATCACGCTTTCCTCCGTTTTCTCTCCCTGCATCACGGCCGGGAACAACTTCGGATAGAACCGGTATCCCCGGTTGTTGTGGTGCAGTTGGTTCAGGAAATCTTCGTAACCGGCGGCGGTAGGAGAGGTAATGACCGCGATGCGCTGCGGCAACGCCGGGAAGTCGAGCTCCTTATTTAAGGTGTATACTCCTTCTTCCTGCAACTGCCGGATAATTTCTGTGCGGCGGCGTGCCATGTCGCCTATCGTATAAGCCGGGTCGATGTCGAGTACGGTGAGGTTGAAGCCGTACAGTTCGTGGAAATCGACCGCCACTTTTACCAATACTTTCAGCCCCGAAGTGAACAGTTGCCCCGTTTCGCCTTCGAAGTACGGCTTCAGCATCCGGTACACTTTCGCCCAGATGGAACCCCGGGCTTTCGCTACGGTCTGGCCGCTTTGCAGGTGCTTCTCGATAAATTCGAGGTAGCAATGGCCGGAAGTAAGATTCACCCGTACATCGCTCATTTCCGCACGGAGCCAGCACGTTTCCGGGAAAGCGTTCCGGACGGCGTTTTTCACCAGTCCGTTCAGTTCGAGGAGTGAGTATGCCTGCGGTTCCATTTATAAAGTAGGCCGGTAGGCCGGTTCGCGGTGTAACAAATAAGCCTGGTATAAATCGGGGATACCGTAACCCAGTTCCACGTCGGGGTGAGTGTACTGATGCCCCGCCTCCTGCACTAACGATACCATTTCCCGGTTCGATAAGCCGGGAAGCGCCTGCCACAAACATACGGCCAGTCCGGCCAGTACGGGAGTGGCGAACGAGGTTCCGTTGGCATACTGTATATTACCGTCTGTCCCGAGCACGCAGCATCCCGAACCCAACGCCACCACGTCGGGCTTGATACGCCAGTCGGCGGTAAACCCTTTGGAGCTGAAACTGCTCCGTTTGCGGTTCTGGTTTACGGCGCCTACGGTAACTACCGATGAGGCGTCACCCGGAAAGGTAATCTTTTCCCATTCTTCGCTGCCTTCGTTCCCAGCGGAACAAAACAACAACAACCCTTTGCCGGCAGCTATCGAAGCCCCGCGGCTAATCAGGGAAGTATGGCCGTCGAGTGCATTTTTTCCATATTCCAGTCGGGGATTATCGAACGTAAAGTAGCCCAACGACGAAGTAATTACGCTTACCCCCACGCTATCGGCGTATTCTGCCGCCGCCACCCAGTAGTCTTCTTCCACGGGAAATTCCGTACGGCTGTCTTCGCTTTTCAGGAGCCAGTACGACGCTTCCGGGGCGGTGCCTACCATTACTCCCGGCAGGTCGGCAGCCAGGCACGAGAGCACCTTGGTGCCGTGGTCGTCCCAGGCATACACGGTTCGGCCGGGCGATACGAAATTGTAAGTGCCTTCGATACGAGCCGAGTCGAACGCGTCCATCCGGTCGGCGTCGGCAAAGCCCGCATCGATTACGGCCACCCGCATCCCTTTTCCGCGGTATCCCGCCTGGTGCAGCTTTTCGCCGGTATGCAGTTTTATTTGTGAAGAAGCATATCCGTACACATCGTCCAGCGGCCGGTCGGTATTGCAGAGCCGCGAAGTATCCGGCCGTTCCGGCAACGAAAGCGTGTCGCACCCTTTCCATACCCATTGCACGGAATCGACAAAAGCCAGCCGGTTCAGCTTACAGGCCAATGTGCTGTCGGGAGTTCCTACCACGACGGTATTGAGCCATTTGCTCCGGGTAATGATTTGTGTGCCGCAGGCCGTGAGGGTATCCAGGTACGCCGCGGTAAGCGGCAGGTCGGACTCTGTAACGGCGATGCCCTGTACCCGGCGGCGTTCGATAGCGGCGGCCGAAAGGTACTTTTCCGGCTCGGCAACAGAATAGCTGTTACCGGTCTTATCTTTCAGGTAAAGCCTGAACTTATAGGTTTCGGTAGCCGGCAACGGTAACGTACAGAGCGCCAACAGCCATAATAAGTATCCGGCATAACCGGAGAAATCCGTTTTATTCATCTTCTTCGTTCGGCTTAGAATCTCAGAACAAAGGTAATAAGCTTTCCGTCAACTGCCAAACGCCGGGCGATTTCTTCTGCCCGGAAACACCGCAAGGCTGGGAATATGTAAAAACACGGAACTACAGACTGTTCGTTCGTACCGAACGTTCTGTACCTCCGTGTGCGGTGTTTTTTAGCCGGGCTGTGCCGGCGTTTTCGCCCCGGCGATTATAAATGATAAATGGGAATTTCCCTTTTTACGCTCTGACGCAACGAAATCAGGGTTTCGGTAGCCGTAACGCCCGGTATTTCCTGTATTTTCGAGTTGAGTAACTCCATCAGGTGCTCGTTGTCGCGTGCATACAATTTGATAAGCATCGTGTACGGGCCCGTTGTGAAATGGCATTCCACCACTTCGGGAATCTTTTCGAACTCAGGCACCACATCTTTGTACATCGAACCTTTTTCCAGTTTCACGCCGATATAGGTACAGGTATTGTAGCCTAATATTTTCGGGTTGATATGGTAACCCGACCCGACAATCACGTTCATGTCGATCATCCGCTGTACCCGTTGGTGAATGGCAGCCCGGGATACTCCGCATTCTTCGGCAACATCTTTAAAAGGAATCCGCGCGTGCTTGGATATAATAGTTAGAATTTGCCTGTCCAATTTATCAA
>JAJBTJ010000244.1:0-6024 GCA_020860905.1 Parabacteroides sp.
CCGGTAGGCGCCGTCGACAGACGCCCTCGCGGCGAGCGAAAAGAACCCTCACCGTGGTAACGGCCAACACCGTCCTGAAGGGGTAATCCAGCCTTCTCCGAAAGCCCGGTTTTCTAACAAAGAGTTCTTTTTAAAAGAACCGCCCTCCCCCTTTTTGATTTGTACAATTCAAAAATAGTCAGTAGCTTTGAAGGTAAAAATCAGGGAAAAACAATGAAAAATAACGACTGGAAGGAGCGATTGAACGTGGTGTATTCCACCAATCCCGACTTTACATACGATACCGGCGAGGAAACCCCCGCGTCCCCCCCCCCCCCCCCCGAAAACCCCCGGCGGTGCATGGCGCCCCCCACCCCCCCCCGGGTGTTTATCGCGGTTACGCTTTCACCCTGCTTTACCGGTACCGCGGCCGACCTGGCCGACCTGGGCAAACGGCTCAAGGTAAAATGCGGAGTAGGCGGCTCGGCAAAAGACGGCGAAATCATTATCCAGGGCGACCTGCGCACCAAAGTGCTGGCGTTGTTGCAGCAAGAAGGTTACACCAAAACCCGTATCGTCTGATGCTTACCGTTTACAGGGCTTCGGCCGGCTCCGGCAAAACCTATACCCTTACCGGCGAATACCTCGTGCTGCTCTTCTCTTCGCCGCAAGCCTACCGGCGCATCCTCGCCGTTACCTTTACCAACAAGGCCACCGACGAGATGAAAGGGCGTATCGTAGAAGAACTGTACCGCCTCTCTTCCGGGAAAAGCTCGGGCTACGTGGCGTTGCTTATGGAAAAGTTCGGGCTCGAAGAAGCCGGCGTGCGGAAGCGCGCACGCGCTATCCTGATCGCTATCCTGCACGATTACCCCGCATTCAACATCAGTACCATCGACCGGTTTTTCCAGCAGACGATGCGCGCCTTCACCCGCGAAATCGGGTTGCAGGGCGGCTACGGACTGGAGCTCGACCAGGAACAAGTGCTCGACGAGGCCATCGACAGCCTGTTGGCCTCGCTCGACAAACAAGCCAACAAAGAACTGCTGGGCTGGCTTATCCAGTTCGCCTCCGATAAAGTAGAAAGCGGCTCGGCATGGAACCTGCGGCACGACATCGGGCGCCTGTCGCGCGAGTTGTTCAAAGAAAATTACAAAGCCTTCGAAAAGGAACTGCGCGAGGACATTGCCGACAAAAAAGCCCTCGAGCAATACAAGGAATTGCTCTATGCGCTGATACGCTCGGAAGAAAGCCGCGTGAAAGAAACCGGGAAAAAAGCGCTTGCCTTGCTCGACGACTGCGGGCTGACGCCCGACGATTTCAAGGGAGGGCAGCACTCGCCTATCGGGTTGTTCCGGAAATGGGCGGCCGGCGTCATGAAAGAACCTACCGCTACTTTTATCCATTGGATCGGGAACCCGGAGGCTTTTTATACCGCGAAAACCGAGGCCGGCGTGCGGGCGCGTATCGAAGAGGCGTTCGGCCGCGGGTTGAACGAGTGCATGCGCGAAATAGCCGATATATTCGCCAACTGTACCCAGTACCTGACGGCGAAAGAAATCGTGCGCTACTACTTTACGTTGGGTATCCTCAACGACGTTTCCGCGCAGTTGGCCGAGTACCGGCAGGAAAAGAACATCCTGCTTATCGCCGATACCACCGAGCTGCTCAACAAGGTGATAGCCGGATGCGACGCGCCTTTTATCTACGAGAAAACAGGCGTGAGCATCGACCATTATATGATAGACGAGTTCCAGGACACCAGCGGGATGCAGTGGGAAAACTTCCGGCCGCTTATCCGCGAGAGTCTGTCGCAGCGCTCCTTCAACCTGATTGTGGGAGATGTGAAGCAAAGTATTTACCGGTTCCGTAATTCCGACTGGAAACTGCTCGACGAACAGTTGGGAGTCGATTTCAGGCAGGAAGGGGTGGAAAACCGGATTCTGGGCGTAAACTGGCGGAGCTGCCGGTGCATCGTGGAGTTCAACAACGCCTTTTTCCATACGGCGCCGCTGCTGTTGCAGGCGATGTTCAACGAAGGGCTCGACGATTCGCCCCTGCCCGACGAGGAGCAGGCGTATATCGAGGGCAAAATCGTACAAGCCTACGGCAAGCTGTACCAGGAAGTGCCGCCCCGGCTCCGCGACAAAGACGGGCATGTAAAAATCGAGTTCCTTACTTCTACCGACGAGGCCGACTGGAAAGAACAAGCCTTGTCGCGGCTCCCGGGCGTAGTGGAGCAGTTGCAGGCCAACGGCTATGCCTTGCGCGACATCGCTATCCTAGTGCGCACCAACAAGGAGGGCGCGCAGGTAGCCGATACGTTGCTGGCGTACAAAGAGAGCCATCCCGACAGCCCGTACCGGTACGATTTGATTTCGGACGACGCCTTGTTCGTTTCGGGGTCTTCGGCGGTGCGTTTCCTGGTGGCGTTGTTCCGGCATTTGCGTAACCGGGGAGAGGAAACCGCCCGGCGTGTGGCCGTGTTCAACTATACGTTGCTGAAAGCGGCGGCAGCGGCAGGCACTCCTGCTTCGCTTCCGTTGCAGGAAACCGATTTCCCGGCGGAAGTGAAAGACGAGTTGTACCGGTTGAGCCGCGAATCGCTGTACGAGATAACGGAAGGGTTGCTGCGTTTGTTCGGCCCGTTGTTTCCCGAGTCGGAGCAGGTATTTATCCAGGCGTTTATGGATATGGTGCACGAGTTCGTGCAGGGCGAGAGCTCCGACATTACCGGCTTCCTGAAATGGTGGGACGAGAAGGGCGCCCGTAAAACCGTTACCACGCCCGATGCGCAGGATGCGATTCGCATCCTTACCGTCCATAAGTCGAAAGGGTTGGGGTTCAAGGCCGTGTTGCTTCCGTTCGGCGATTGGGAAATCGACCACAAGCCGCTCAAGCCGGTGATTTTGTGGTGCCATCCGGAAAAGGCGCCTTTCAACCGGTTGCACTTGGTGCCGGTGCGGTATTCGTCTGCCTTGAGCCGTACGATATTCGCCCGGGAATATTACGACGAAAAGCTCCATGCCTATATCGACAACCTGAATACGTTGTACGTGGCGTTTACCCGCGCCAAGGAAGAACTCGTCGTTTTCTCGCCTTCGCCGAAAAAAGCGGAAAAGGCGGGCAGCATTTCCGAATTGCTTTGGTTGGGGCTGGCGCATGCCGACCGGCCTGCTACGCCCGACGGAGAGGCGCTTACCGATTTGTCGGCCCGGTTCGACCGGGAAAAGGGATGCTTCGAGTACGGCGTATGGTGGAAACCGGAGGCTGTTTCCGGCGCGTCGTCCGGTTTCGAGGAAATCCGCCTCGAGCGGATTGCTTCGGTTACTCCGCAAGACCGGCTCCGCCTGCGCCTGCAAAGAAAGCTGTTCTTTTTCGACGATGCCCGGCGGAAATACGGGGCGCTGATGCACGAAATCCTGAGCCGTATCCGCGTGCCTGCGGATGTGGCCGCTTCGGTAGACCGGTACCGGTACGCCGGAATCGTAACGAAGCAGGAGTGCGACGTATTGCAATCCCGCCTGGAAGAGTTGCTGAAATCGCCGGAGGTGCTTCCCTGGTACGACGGGAACGCGCGGATACTGAACGAGGTCGATATCTTGTCGGGTAAAGCGGTGGCGCACCGTCCCGACCGCATCGTTATCGCCGGGCAGGAGGTGACGGTAGTGGATTACCGGTTCGGCGAAAAGGAAAGCCAGAGCCATTTCCGGCAGATGAAAGAGAACCTGCAATTAGTGAGCGCGATGGGGTATACCCGGGTAAAAGGGTTTATCTGGTATGTCGAATTAAATAAAATCGAACGGGTGATTCCGGCCTGATATTTGGTATTCCGCAAAAAAAACGTATTTTTGCAGTTTCTATCCGATAACGGGTTAAGTAAGAATGAAAGTACACAGAGAAGGAACAGGTTTATTACTCACTTTGTTTACGGTTTTTTTTATCGTAAACATGGCGATATATTACTGGAAAGGAGCCGGTACGGTTTTCTATTCGGTGCTTCTTTTGTCGGCGCTGGTCTATTTGCCCGTGTTGAATTTCTTCCGCAGTCCTTACCGGCGCTTTCCTTACGATTCCGAGGGGCTCGTCATCGCTCCGGCCGACGGTACCATCGTGGCTATCGAGGAGGTGGCGGAGAACGAGTATTTCAAGGACAAGCGGTTGCAGGTTTCCATTTTCATGTCGGTGTTCAATGTGCATGCCAACTGGTTCCCGGTAAACGGCACGGTGAAGTACGTTACCCACCAGAACGGACGCTTTATGGCGGCTTACCTGCCTAAGTCGAGCACGGAGAACGAGCGTTCCACCATCGTAATCACTACCCGGAACGGTATCGAGGTACTTACGCGCCAGATAGCGGGGGCGCTCGCCCGCCGCATCGTGACGTATGCCAGGCCCGGCGAGAAGTGCCATGTAGACGAGCAGATGGGATTTATCAAGTTCGGCTCGCGGGTGGATGTTTTCCTGCCCGTAGGTACGGAAGTGCTGGTGGAAATGGATCAGAAAGTAACGGGGAACCAAACCCCGATAGCCCGATTATAACCGATTGAAATGAGTATGACGAAACACATCCCTAACCTGCTTACCTGCCTGAACCTGATTTCGGGTTGCGTAGCTTGTACGTTCGCATTGCACGGGCAGCTTTACTATGCGGCCGTATTCGTACTGGTAGCCGGCGTATTCGATTTCTGCGACGGTTTCGTAGCCCGTTTCCTGCAGGCATATTCGGCTATCGGCAAAGAGCTCGATTCGCTGGCCGACGAGGTGAGTTTCGGGGTGGCGCCGGGTATGGCGCTCTTTTATACGTTGACGCAGGCGTTTCCGCATCAGCCTTATTTGCCTTATGCAGCCTTCGTTATTCCCGTTTTTTCGGCTTTACGGCTGGCCAAGTTCAATATAGACACCCGGCAGGCTACTTCTTTTCTCGGATTGCCGGTTCCGGCCAACGCTTTGTTTTGGGTGTCGGGCCTGTATGCTACTCAACTTTTGATACCGGCGAATGTTATACTTTATACGGTAGCGGTATTGGCATTGGCGGGAGTTACGTCATTTCTCCTGGTATCGGAGGTGCCTATGTTTTCCTTAAAAATCAAGTCGCTTGCCTGGAAAGGAAACGAATTGCGTTATCTGCTGGCTGCCGGTGCCGTGGTATTTGTCGGGTTGTGGGGTTTCCTGGGAGTGGCCGGTACAATCGTGTTGTACGTTATCTTGTCTCTTCTGAATAAAAGGAAGTAACCGGTGGCGTCTCTCCCGGGCCGGGTTATCCATTAAAGAGCTATCGTTATGATTATTAAATTGGTGCTGTTTGTATTCTTGTTTTTTATCCTGTTGATTTTGCTGTTGGGCGTTTCGTTGATTCGCTCGGCGAAGAATGTTTTTTTCGGAGGCGGAGGCAAGCATACCGGTAACCGGCACCAGGCATCCCGTCCCGAAGATAAATCCGATTCCGGGCATAGCGAAACGCGCCGGTCGTACGGTTTCCGGAAGCGTAAAAAAATAATCGGCAAAGACGAAGGCGAATACGTCGACTACGAAGAAATAAAAGAGTAAACGGGTTGAAAACACCGCACTTGTTTGCTTCTGAAAGTCAAAGGAAGTATATTTGTTCTCGCAAAGAAAATCCGGATGACGAATACGAACAAAATAAATACGTTTGCCTGCCCCTTGTTTCTGGTGGATAATACGTCGGAAAAGATAATCGAACACTATCACTCGGATTTCGTATTGCTGCACGCTATTGCCGGCCGGTCGGAATGTACGATTGCCGGCGAAAAAATAAACTTCGGCGCCGGCGAATACGTGTTGCTGGCGCGGAACAACTTCTCCAAGATTCATATTTTCCCCGACCCGGATACCGGAACGCATAAAGGCATCCTGATTCGCATCTCGGAAGAAGATGTCCGGAAGTATTTTCTCCATAATAAACAGGTTGTTAAGCACGGAGGATTTCATAAAACGGAGCCTTACAGGCTGTTGCCTCCCCATCCGTTATTGCAGGGGTTGTTCGCCTCTGTAGAGATTTGCCTGAGCCAGGGATACCGTTAC
>JAJBTJ010000244.1:6034-35608 GCA_020860905.1 Parabacteroides sp.
TTTTATGAATCAGAACTACATTTTTAATGCTCCGCTGGAGCGTGTTGCCGAATTGAGCGGCCGGAGTTTATCTACTTTCCGCCGGGACTTCGTCAAGGAATTCGGCACGACGCCTTCCGCCTGGCTGCTGAGCCGCCGGTTGGAAGAGGCGTACCGGCAGATTACGGTGGAAAAGAAGAAACCGTCGGAAATTTACCTTCACCTCGGTTTCGAGAGCCTGGCGCATTTCACCCGGAGCTTCAAGGATAAATATACCGTTACCCCGGCTTCTCTACTGAGATAGAAACCTATCCCTTTTCCGGCCTTTGAACTTTTGAAGCAAATCAGTTTGACCTTTTAAGAATAACTTCGTGCCTTAATCGGAACGATATTTGCAAGCGTATCCGAACATTTAACTTAAATCGTATATTCTTTGCGAGTAAAAGCAGCGGCCGAAGAATAAGGCGACAAGTAATAAACAATTAGTATGAGTAATAACAACAACGGGCATATCATCCAGATTATCGGGCCGGTTATCGACGTTTTGTTCGACGCCGGCGACGACAATAAAGTGGTGTTGCCGCGTATTCACGATGCATTGACTATCGTACGTCCCGGCCAACCGGCGCTCGTCGTGGAGGTACAGCAGCATATCGGGGAAAATACAGTGCGTACGGTAGCCATGGACAGTACCGACGGGTTGCGCCGCGGCATGGAAGCGATACCGGCCGGTTCGCCTATCACGATGCCTACCGGCTTGCAGGTGAAAGGGCGGCTGATGAATGTAATCGGAGCGCCTATCGACGGGATGGCTCCCTTGGATAGGGAAGGTGCGTTGCCTATCCACCGCAATCCCCCGAAATTCGACGAGTTGAGCACCACGCGCGAGGTGCTTTTCACCGGAATCAAGGTAATCGATTTGCTGGCTCCTTATGCCAAAGGGGGAAAAATCGGCTTGTTCGGTGGCGCCGGCGTAGGCAAAACGGTGCTGATTATGGAGTTGATAAACAACATTGCCAAAAAGAACAACGGCTTTTCGGTTTTTGCCGGCGTAGGCGAGCGTACCCGGGAAGGGAACGATTTGCTGCGCGAAATGATCGAGAGCGGAGTAATCCGTTATGGGGAAGCCTTTACCAAGAGTATGGAGGAAGGACATTGGGACCTTTCGAAAGTGGACGAGTCGGAGTTGGCGAAGTCGCAGGCCACCTTGGTGTTCGGACAAATGAACGAGCCTCCGGGCGCCCGGTCGTCGGTAGCGCTCTCGGGACTTACCATCGCCGAGTCGTTCCGGGATGCGGCCGGGAGCGACGGGCCCAAAGACATTTTATTCTTTATCGATAATATATTCCGGTTTACCCAGGCCGGTTCCGAGGTATCGGCTTTGTTGGGCCGGATGCCCTCGGCAGTGGGTTACCAGCCCACGCTGGCTACCGAAATGGGAGCGATGCAGGAGCGGATTACTTCTACGAAAAACGGTTCGATTACCTCGGTACAGGCTGTGTATGTGCCTGCCGACGACCTGACCGACCCGGCGCCGGCCACTACGTTTACCCACTTGGATGCCACTACGGTACTGAGCCGTAAGATTGCCGAGTTGGGCATTTACCCGGCGGTCGACCCGCTCGAATCTACTTCGCGGAGCCTCGACCCGTTGGTAGTAGGCGAAGAACATTACCGCACGGCCCAGCAAGTGAAACAGATTTTACAACGCAATAAAGAATTGCAGGATATAATTTCCATCCTCGGTATGGAAGAGTTGTCGGACGAAGACCGGACAACCGTAAGCCGCGCCCGCCGTATCCAGCGCTTCCTGTCGCAGCCGTTCTCGGTAGCCGAGCAGTTTACCGGCGTGCCGGGGGTGATGGTGCCGATAGAAGATACGATTCGCGGGTTCCGGATGATTCTCGACGGCGAGGCCGATGAGTTGCCCGAGCAGGCGTTCCTGAACGTGGGCACCATCGAGGAGGCGAAGGAAAAAGCGAAACAATTACAGGCGCAGGCCGCTAAATAAGCAACCGTATGGATTTGATTGTATTGACTCCGGGCGGCGAACTTTTCCGGGGGCCTGTCGAAAAGGTTACCTTGCCGGGTGTAAGCGGGCAGTTTACGGTGTTACCCCGTCATGCGGCCTTAATCAGCGCCCTGGGACCCGGTACGGTTTCGTATCGCACCGGCGGGGAAGAAAAAACGTTCGTAGTGAAAAACGGGTTCGTAGAAGTAAACCGGGATGTAGTTTCCGTTTGCGCGGAACAATAATAAAGGTAAATGATATGTTGTCACAATTCAGATAGGTATCCGTTTGCTGCTCCTTTTGCTTGCTATTTACGGAGGCGTAGGCATCGTAGTGGGCGTGATTCTCCGGTTTGCGGTGCCCTGGTTATACTTCGACCACTTTCCGCTCGTGCCTTTGTTTTACCTGGTTATGGGGGTTATCCTGAATTTCGTGCTGGATGCCTGCCACAATAAGCATCCCGACCGGCTGGTGAATATGTTTATGTTTATGCGGATGGTCAAACTGGTGCTTACCGTGGCTTTTTTAGGTATCTACGACCGTTTTATCGGAGAACATAAGATGAAATTCGCCCTTACCCTGGTACTGTTTTACCTCATTTACATGTCGCTCGAGTCTTATTTGTTTTATCTCTACGAAAAATGGAGGAAAAAGCATGAAACGAAGCATCCGGAACTTAAATAACAGAGGTGCGGAATCTTTTTTCCGTTTCTTTTGTTTGCTCCTTTTCCTGGCTGTAGCCGCTACCACAGGAGCGAAAGCACAAGACGTGGATGTGAAAAAAATCGTATTCGACCATATCCAGGACAGCTACGAGTGGCATATCACCCACTGGGGCGAAAAGCCGGTACGTATCCCGTTGCCGGTTATCGTAAAAGGCGAAACGAGCGGGTGGCACGTGTTCCTTTCGTCGCGGCTGGACAGGGGAAATACGCATCACGGTTTTTATATCGCGGCCGAAGGGCCTTATGCGGGGAAGGTAGTGGAAAAGAATGCGGCGGGCGAGGAAGTACGGCCGTGGGATATTTCCCTCACCAAAACAGCCCTGGCTTTGCTTATCAACTGTGCCGTTTTATTTGCGGTGGTTTTCGTACCGGTGCGTTGGTACCGCCGGCATCCGGGCGAAGTGCCCGGGGGATTTGTAGGCGCGGTAGAAATGCTCACCACGAGCATCGTCGACGACGTAATCAAGCCTTGTATCGGGAGAAGGTACGGGAAGTATGCGCCTTTTTTGCTTACGGCGTTCTACTTTATCCTGGTAAATAACGTATTGGGAATCATTTCGGTTTTTCCGGCGGGAGGCAATACGACGGGAAATATTGCCGTTACTTTTATCCTGGCGTTCAGCGTATTCCTGGTGGTGAATATTTTCGGTTCTCGGGAGTATTGGAAAGAGATATTCTGGCCGAAAGTGCCGATATGGCTGAAGTTGCCGGTGCCCTTGATGATATTTATCGAGATTTTCGGGGTGTTTACGAAGCCGTTCGCCCTGATGGCCCGTTTGTTTGCCAACATCATGGCCGGACACTCGGTGATTCTGGGAATTACGAGCCTGATTTTTATTTCGGCTACGATGGGGCCGTTGATGAATGCCGGGATGTCGGCGGTGGCGATCCTGTTTACCGTATTTATGAACTGCCTCGAGTTACTGGTGGCTTTTATCCAGGCATACGTTTTTACCATGCTTTCGGCCGTATTTATCGGATTGGCGCAAGCCGAGCCGGAGAAGGCCCGAAATTAATCATCCGTACGAGTGGATATTCCGCTAATGAAATAAATTAATTCGTATTACGTTTTTTAAAACAGAAAGAGTATGTTATCAGCAGTATTGTTGCAAGCAGCTGCGGCTGCCGGGAGTTTAGGAAAAATCGGTGCGGCTATCGGAGCCGGTATGGCAGCCATAGGCGCCGGGTTAGGTATCGGAAGAATCGGTGATTCGGCTATGTCGGCCATTGCCCGTCAGCCCGAAGTGGCGGATAATATCCGTATGAACATGATTATTATTGCGGCATTGGTGGAAGGGGTAGCCTTGTTTGCCGTGCTGATTTGTTTCCTGGCACTTTAATAAAGGAGAGTAGAGCATGTCATTGTTGGTTCCCGATACGGGGCTGCTGTTCTGGATGGTGCTTTCGTTCGGCGTGGTGGTTTTTATCCTGGCCAAATACGGTTTTCCCGTTATTACCCGGATGGTCGACGAACGAAAGGCCCTTATCGACCGGTCGCTCGAAGAGGCGCGCCAGGCGCATGAACAATTAGCCGCCATCCAGGCGCAGAGCGAAGAAATGCTTCGCCGGGCCCGTGAAGAACAGGGACGTTTGTTGACAGAAGCCCTTGAAACGAAAAAACAGATTCTCGGCGACGCGCGCGAAGCCGCTGAAAAGCAAACGCGCATCCAGTTGGAACAAGCCCGGAAAGAGATAAACGACATGAAAGAGAAAGCGCTCCGGGAAGTACGCTCCGAGATTGCCGCCCTGTCGGTCGACATTGCGGAGAAAGTGTTGCGGGGCAAGTTAGGAAACGAAGAGGAACAGAAAGCGGTTATCGAGCGGTTGCTCGACGAACGCGTAATCTATAAATCGTAGTATGAACAGCGGTATTATCTCCAAGCGGTATGCCAAGGCGTTGCTGGCTTTCGGAAAAGACCGGAAGGCCGAAGACGAGTTGTATGCCCGGACGGAAGTGCTGGCACGTAGTTTTGCGGATAATCCCGAGCTTTGCGAGGCTTTGGATAATCCCGTTCTTCCCGGCAGCCGGAAAAAAGAACTTATCCGGGTGGCGGCGGGCGGTACGGTAAGCCGGGAACTCGACCGGTTCGTCGATTTGCTTATCCGCAACAAACGGTTGCCGTTGCTCCATTCCGTGTGCCTGGTGTACGGCGATTTGTACCGGCAGGAGAAACATATCCGGAAAGCGTTGCTGGTTACGGCCGTACCGCTCCCGCCGGAAACGGAAGAGCATTTGCAGCAACGGCTGGAAACGCTTACCCCGGATACGCTCGAGTTTCACAGCCGGGTGAAACCGGAACTGATAGGCGGCTATATGTTTTACTACGATACCTACCGGTTGGATGCCAGCCTGGCGTCGCACCTGCGGGCAATCCGGGAAAAACTAACGAAATAAACAGGAATAAAGGAACATGGATACGATAAAAGTAAGTGAAGTTTCGGAGGTGTTACGTAAACAACTGGAGGAAATAAACGATGCCATCCAGTTGGAAGAAGTGGGCACCGTACTCCAGGTAAGCGACGGCGTAGTGCGTATCTACGGGCTCCGGAATGCCGAGGCCAGCGAATTGCTGGAGTTCGACAACGGCTTGAAAGCCATCGTGATGAACCTGGAGGAAGACAATGTCGGCGCGGTATTGCTGGGCCCTACCGACCGGGTGGAGGAAGGGGATACCGTAAAACGCACCGGCCGCATCGCTTCCATCGATGTAGGCGAGGGCTTGCTGGGGCGGGTAATCGACCCGCTGGGCGAACCTATCGACGGAGAAGGCGTGATTACCGGCGAGCGGATTCCCATGCCGCTGGAACGGAAAGCGCCGGGCGTAATTTACCGGCAGCCGGTAAACCAGCCGTTGCAAACCGGGCTGAAGGCGGTGGATGCCATGATTCCTATCGGTCGCGGGCAACGCGAGCTGATTATCGGCGACCGGCAAACCGGTAAAACGGCTATCGCCATCGATACGATTATCAACCAGCGGAAGAATTTCGAAGACGGCGACCCGGTGTATTGTATCTATGTGGCTATCGGACAAAAAGGGTCTACCATCGCTTCGTTGGTGCAAACCCTGAAAGAAAAAGGGGCGATGGAGTATACCATCGTGATTTCGGCTACCGCTTCCGACCCGGCTGCCCTGCAATATTTCGCGCCTTTCGCCGGTGCTGCCGTAGGCGAATATTTCCGCGATACCGGACGGAACGCATTGGTTATTTACGACGATTTGTCGAAACAGGCTGTGGCCTACCGCGAAGTTTCGCTTATCCTGCGCCGTCCTTCCGGCCGCGAAGCGTACCCGGGCGATATTTTCTACCTGCATTCCCGTTTGTTGGAGCGGGCGGCCAAAATCATTTCGCAACAGGAAATCGCCGAACAGATGAACGATTTGCCGGAAAGCCTGAAAGGTAAAGTTAAAGGGGGCGGTTCGCTTACCGCACTCCCGATTATCGAAACCCAGGCGGGCGACGTATCGGCCTATATTCCTACCAACGTGATTTCGATTACCGACGGGCAAATCTTCCTAGACACCGATTTGTTCAACCAGGGAAACAGGCCGGCTATTAATGTGGGTATTTCCGTTTCACGCGTAGGAGGGAACGCGCAAACCAAAGCCATGAAAAAGGTAGCCGGTACCTTGAAAATCGACCTGGCCCAGTTTCGCGAGCTTGAAGCCTTTACCAAATTCGGCGGCGATATGGACCCGGTTACTGCGCTTACTATCGACAAGGGACAGAAAAATACGCGCCTCCTGGTACAGCCGCAGTATCATCCCATGCCGGTAGAGCTGCAAATTGCCGTGTTGTATTGCGGTACGCACGGGTTGCTCAAAGACGTGCCCCTGGATAAGGTGCCGCTGTTCGAACAACAATTCTTAGAGAAACTGGCTTCGGCGCACCAGACGGATGTGCTGGATGTACTGAAAAAAGGAATTATCAACGACGAGGTGGGGCGCCTTATCGAAGAAACCGTCCGTTCGGTTGCGGAAGGATTAAAAGCATAACGCGTATGTCGTCGCTCAAAGAGATAAAAGAACGGATCGGTACGGTAACCAGTACGATGAAGATTACGGGGGCCATGAAGATGATCGCTTCCGTAAAGTTGCATCAGGCCCAGGCGGCCATCGGCCGTATCCGTCCGTACGAACAGCAGTTGGATAATATGCTTTCGCGGTTGCTTGCATCGGGTACCGAGGTGTGTTCGCCGTTTGTCGAGGCGCATACGGAGGGGAAAACGGTAATTGTGGCCTGTTCTTCCAACTCGGGTCTGTGCGGCGCTTTCAATGTGAATGTACAGAAAGAGCTGGCGGGTTACCTGAAAGGGTATCCGAAAGAGGATGTGTTGCTTTTTCCGGTGGGAAGGAAAATACGGGAGTTCCTGCAAAAGAACGGTTATCCGGTAGAGGCCGATTTCGATTCGCTGGCCGACAAACCTACCTATGAAGCCGCGGCTTCGCTGGCTTCCACCCTGATGGATTTGTATGTACAGGGTAAAGTGAAACGGGTGGTGGTGCTCTATTACCATTATCATAACCAGCTGGTGCAGGTGCTTACTACCGAAACTTTTTTGCCGGTGGAGCCGGGAACCAGAAGCAGCGATGAACCTTCCGGGAATACCGATTATATCCTGGAGCCGTCGCCCGAAGAACTCATCGTATTATTATTGCCGCAGGTACTCCGGGTTAAATTGTTTGCGATGTTGCTCGACAATGCCGCATCCGAACACGGCGCGCGCACCATGGCGATGCAGCAGGCTACCGATAATGCCACCGATTTATTGCAGGGGCTTACCGTTCAATATAACAAGTCGCGTCAGCAGGCTATTACGAATGAGTTACTGGATATTGCGGGCGGGGCGGCGAGATGAAAAACGCTGCTCTCCCCCTTATACTTTGGTTGATGTTCGAAGTGATTGCCGTACTGCTATGGCTCACGCTCGACCAGGTGTTTTACCTCTATAACTTTTCCTATATCGGAACGTGTCTGGCTACGGGTATGGCTTTGTACCGGAAAAGGGCGAAGCCGGCGCGCGCTGTCGTGCAGTTTGCCGTAGGGTTGTATATGTTGGTATATCTCGGCTTGTTGTCGCACGAAAACATGCAAATCGAAGGCTTTTGGTATTACTTGTTTTCCGGGGTATTCGAAGCTGCTGTTATTCATTATGCCGTTGCAAAGCTAGCAGGCCCGTTGGTGTTCGGACGGGGTTGGTGCGGCTATGCCTGCTGGACGGCGATGGTGTTGGAGCGACTGCCTTATAAAACGCCGGAACAGCCCCGGAGGAAAATCAGTTTTATCCGCTATATCGTTTTTTCGGGCTCGCTCTTGTTTGTGGGCGCACTTTTTGTTTTGCATGTGCCGGGGGTGAAAGAAATTATGTTTTGGAGTTTTATTGCCGGCAATGTGCTGTATTATGCCGTGGGCATAGCCTTGGCTTTGGCCTTGAAAGATAACCATGCTTTTTGTAAATACGTTTGCCCCGTTACCGTGTTTTTAAAGCCTGCGAGTTATTACGCCTGGTTACGCGTAAAAAACGATACCGGCAAATGCGTCGGTTGCGGGAAGTGCAAGAAGGTATGTCCGATGGAGGTCGATATGAGGGATAATTCCCGCAGGCGCCTGAACGGAACGGAGTGCATACTGTGCTTGCGGTGCGTGGAGGCGTGTCCTGTCAAATCGTTGCATTTATAACGGAACGTATGCTTTCTTTCCGGAATGGAATACGGCTCCTATTTCCTTCTCTGTTGGAAGAACCGTTTCATTTCTTCGGCGCATTCCGCTGCCAGAATACCGCTTTTTACTATTGTTTTCGGATGCAGCGCGTGAGGGGCGTAGCGGGCGAATCCTTTTTTCTCGTCGGGAGTTCCGTAAACGAGCGTGCCTATCTGCGCCCAGCTCAAGGCTCCGGCGCACATCACGCAAGGCTCTACGGTAACATACAGGGTGCAATCGGTAAGGTATTTGGCTCCTAAGGCGTTTACGGCTGCGGTAACGGCCAGCATTTCCGCGTGGGCGGTGGGGTCGTTGAGCCGCTCGGTTTGGTTGTGGGCGCGGGCGATTACCCGGTTACGGCATGCGATTACGGCTCCTACCGGTACCTCGCCTTCTGCGGCGGCTTGCCGCGCTTCCTGCAAGGCTTGTTTCATAAAATATTCGTCGGTAAAGGGATTCATCGCCTCATTTCGTTTTCGTTGAAGAGGGTGAGATAGTCTTCTTCCAGCATTTTCAGCACGTGCGACAGGATGGTTTCGCGATACCAGCGCGAGCGGTTTTCGATTTTGTAACGCGACAAATAGCGGTCTACCATCCTCATCTCTTCGTCGTTGAGGCGGAAAATAACCGGGTGTATCCGGGGATGGCAAGGCAACGCGGCCGAATTTTTGCGTTCTTTTTTCATTCTGCTGCAAATGTAATCCGTTCAGTGATAATAAAAAAGAAAATAATTACTTTTGTACAAATTTGTATCGATGGCGCAACATAATAGGTTGGGAAAAGAGGGGGAGGCGCAGGCCTGTGCGTATTTGCAAACTAAAGGATATGCCATTTTGCATACGAACTGGCGTTTCCGGCGGAACGAGCTGGATATAGTGGCCGCTACCGCGCACGAGCTGGTGGTGGTGGAGATGAAAACCCGCAGTGAAAACTGTGTGCAGGCGCCGCAGGAAGCGGTGGATATGCCCAAAATCAAACGCACGGTGGCTGCTGCGGATGTGTATGTGCGTAAGTTCGACGTGCTGCTGCCGGTACGGTTCGATATCGTAACGGTAATCAAAACGGAGGCCGGTTACCGGATCGAGCATATCGACAATGCGTTTTACTCGCCTGTATGGTGAGGCCGACCTCGGAGGCGGCAGTTTCGGCGGAGGACGTTTCCTTTTGGGATGAAACGGCGTATACCGGTGGTGTGGAGCCGATGGAACCGGTTTTCCGTGCGTAGCTACTTAAAATGACTGATTCCTGTACGGGTTGCGAAAAGTGTTAGCCGAGTCCTTCCGCAACGATTGCTCTGCTGTCGACACTATTGGCGCGCTTCTGCATGATTGCCCGGTACTCGGGGGAAGAAAAACACCGGTCGAGGTTTTCTTTGGTATCGAACCGGATGACGATAACCCGTTGCGGTTTTCTGTCGCCGCAGAAAACGGAGATGTTTTCTGTTCTTACCAGGTATTCGCCGCCGTAACTTTCTACGATCGGTTTTACTGCTGTAATATACGCGTTGTATTCACCGCGTCCCCGGTTTTCGTCGATATAAGTATCTACTATAAAATACCATGCCATGTAATTTCCTCCTTGAAAATTAAATCGGTTTATGCTGTTATTTTTATAACGTGTCCGGCAGAGTACGGGCAATCAGTACCGTGGCGTATGCCGATATGCCTTCCTGCCGTCCGGTAAATCCGAGTTTTTCCGTGGTAGTAGCCTTGATGGAAACGTCGTCGGGGTCGATGCCCATTACCGAGGCCAGGGTTTGTTGCATGGCCGGGATGTGCGGGTTCAGCTTCGGCCGCTCGGCGCAAACGGTAGCGTCGATATTGCCTATTTCGTATCCTTTGTTGCGGATAAGCTGTACCGTGTCGCGCAGCAGGATTTTGCTGTCGATATTTTTATATTCGCCTGCCGTATCCGGAAAATGATATCCGATGTCGCGCAGGTTGGCGGCTCCCAACAGGGCGTCGCAGACGGCATGTATCAACACGTCGGCGTCCGAGTGTCCTTGCAGGCCCTGGGTATGTTCTATTTTAATCCCGCCCAGCCAGAGTTCGCGGCCGGCTGTTAACGCATGTACGTCGTATCCGAATCCTGTTCGTATTTTCATTTTTTATCTTTGCTTAGGCCTACCTTATCTTACATAAAAATCCAGTAATTTCTCGTTATTTACATACCCTTGCAGATGGTCGTCGATTTTTACCGGCCCCACACCTGCGGGCGTGCCGGTATAAATCAAATCGCCCATTTTCAGGGTGAAGAAGCGGCTGGCATAAGCGATAATCCGGTCTACGCCGAAAAGCATGTCGGCCGTATTGCCTTGCTGTACCGTATCCCCGTCGATGTCGAGGCGGAACGGCAGCTGCTGTATGTCGCCTGCCTGTTCTACCGGGATAAATTCGCCGATTACCGCTGAATTGTCGAACGATTTGCTGATTTCCCATGGCAAGCCCTGGGCCCGCAACCGGTGCTGCAAGTCGCGGGCCGTAAAGTCAATGCCTACCGTAAGCTCGTGGTAATACCGGCGGGCGAACCGCTCGGCGATGTTTTTTCCCAACCGGTCGATACGGATTACGATTTCGGTTTCGTAATGCACTTCGTTCGAAAAGTCGGGAATGAAGAACGGTTTCCCGTCTTTCAGTAAAGCCGAGTCGCTCTTCATAAAAAGAGTCGGCTCCGCGAGTTCAAGCGAATGATGCAACTCCGTGTTATGGGCTGCGTAATTCATTCCTACCGCAATAATCTTCATCTTATTTTTCTGTTGTCTGGATGGAATTGAGCCGGTTGAACATCACCGCCAGGTGGGCGTACATCGACGTGTTTTGCACCACCACGTGCTCCGGTACCCGGATGCGGAAAGGGGTGAAGTTCCAAAGCGCCTTGATGCCGCCGGCGATAATCTCGTCGGTTACCTCCTGCGCTTTTTCCACCGGTACGGTAATGATTCCGATGGTGGCTCCCAGTTCTTGTTGTTTTTCAGGAAAATTGCGCATGTGGAACACCGGAATCCCGTTAATGGTTTTCCCGTCCAGTTCGTCACGCACGTCGAAGCCGGCCATAATTTCCAGCCCGTACTGGTTGAGCCCCGAGTCGTGCAGCAAAGCGGCACCCAGGCTTCCTACCCCGAAAAGGAAAGCCTTGTGGCTGGCGGTAAAGCCGAGGAAACATTCCAGCACGCGAATCAGCGTATCGATTTCATAGCCCACCCGGGTTTTGCCAGCAATGGCTACGAACGACAAGTCTTTAGCTACCTGCGACGAATCTACGTTGATTTCTTTGGCGATTTGGGTGGACGAAACGAAACTTTCGCCTTTCTGCTTGAGCAGCTTGACGAATGCCAAGTACCACGGGAGCCGCCTTAAGGTAGGTTCGGGTACTTTCCATGCCGTTTTCGTTCCGCCGTTTGCCATGTCGGTATGCTGTTTTTTATGAATTGCAAAAATAGGATTTATTTTACGAACGGCAAACGGTAGCTTTATAATTTACAGGCTACAGGTGAATTTACGGAAAGGGCGCTTATTCTGTTCCGGTTTTACCGGGAAGAAATTGCTTGCCGACGTCCTCGGCAACCAGTTTGCCGGCTTACGGGTATGCCGTGCGTAATGTGCCTTTTTGAAAACGGATGGCAGCGGCCGAATTTTTATTCTTTTATGTTCCAAATAGAGGAAGAGGCTGTGAAATAGCCGATTTTTATGTATTTTTGCGTTTCAAAAGAAATAACGCACACATGGAAAAGCATTTTAAAAGAACATTGATAACCACGGCTTTGCCGTATGCCAACGGGCCGGTTCATATCGGGCACCTGGCCGGCGTATATGTGCCTGCCGATATTTATGCCCGTTACCTTCGCCTGAAGGGAGAAGATGTACTGATGATCGGCGGCTCTGACGAGCACGGCGTGCCTATCGCCTTGAAGGCTAAGGCCGAAGGTATTACGCCCCAGCAGGTGGTAGACCGGTATCACGCCATTATCAAGCAGTCGTTCGAAGATTTCGGCATTTCGTTCGACATTTATTCGCGTACTACTTCGGCTACGCATCATCAAATGGCTTCCGACTTTTTCCGTACGCTTTACGAAAAGGGCGAGTTTATCGAGAAAACGAGCGAACAGTATTATGACGAGGAGGCCGGTCAATTCCTGGCTGACCGGTATATCACCGGCACTTGCCCGCATTGCGGTAACGAGCGGGCGTACGGTGACCAGTGTGAAGCGTGCGGCACTTCGTTGAGCGCGATGGATTTGATTAACCCGAAGTCAGCCATTACCGGCAGCGTTCCCGTAAAAAAGGAAACGAAGCACTGGTATTTGCCGCTTGATAAGCATGAGCCGTT
The DNA here is from genome assembly GCA_020860905.1 of Parabacteroides sp. Taxonomy (GTDB): domain Bacteria; phylum Bacteroidota; class Bacteroidia; order Bacteroidales; family Tannerellaceae; genus Parabacteroides_B. The sequence continues at coordinate 18,776 of JAJBTJ010000244.1, forward strand.
CCTGAGAAAATGGATATTGGAAGAACACAAGGAATGGAAACCGAACGTATACGGCCAGTGCAAGTCGTGGTTGGACATGGGGTTGCAACCCCGTGCTGTAAGCCGCGACCTCGACTGGGGCATTCCGGTTCCCGTGGAAGGGGCCGACGGAAAGGTGCTGTATGTGTGGTTCGATGCGCCTATCGGCTATATCTCGAATACGAAGGAGTTGTTGCCTGACGGTTGGGAAACGTGGTGGAAAGACCCGGAAACGAAGATGGTGCATTTTATCGGGAAAGACAATATCGTATTCCACTGTATCGTATTTCCTTCGATGTTGAAGGCCGAGGGTTCGTTTAACCTGCCGGAGAATGTGCCGGCCAACGAGTTCCTGAATCTCGAAGGCGATAAGATTTCTACCTCGCGTAACTGGGCGGTGTGGCTTAACGAGTACCTGGTGGATATGCCGGGCAAGCAGGATGTGCTGCGTTATGTGCTTACGGCGAACGCTCCGGAAACGAAAGACAACGATTTTACCTGGAAGGATTTCCAGGCGCGTAACAATAACGAGCTGGTGGCTATTTTAGGCAACTTCGTCAATCGGGCGTTGGTGCTGACACAGAAGTATTTCGACGGGAAAGTGCCTGCCCGCGGAGAGCTTACGGAGTACGATAAGCAAACGCTGGCCGATTTCGCGGATGTGAAGCAGGCGTTGGAACGGCTGCTGGATACGTATCATTTCCGGAATGCGCAGAAGGAGGCGATGAACCTGGCGCGTATCGGGAATAAGTACCTGGCCGATACGGAGCCGTGGAAGCAGGCTAAAACGGATATGGGCCGCGTGCAGACGATTCTGAACATCGCTTTGCAGATTACGGCCAACCTGGCGATTGCTTTCGAGCCTTTCCTTCCCTTCAGCATGAAGAAACTGAACGGGATGCTCGATGTGGAGGCGCTGGGGTGGAATCGCCTGGGTGCTACCGATTTACTGGAAGCGGGACATCAGTTAAAGGCGCCTGAGTTGTTGTTCGAAAAGATGGACGACGAGGTGATTGAAAAACAGGTGCAGAAATTGCTCGATACCAAAAAAGCGAACGAAGCGGCTAATTATAAAGCCAACCCGGTACGTGAAACAATCGCTTTCGACGATTTCACCAAGCTGGATATCCGGGTGGGTACGGTGCTGGAATGTACGCGGGTGCCTAAAGCGGATAAGTTGTTACAGTTCAAAATCGACGACGGATTGGGGACTACCCGCACCATCGTATCGGGTATTGCGCAGCATTATGCGCCGGAAGAGCTGGTGGGCAAGCAAATCTGTTTTATCGCGAACCTGGCTCCCCGCAAGCTGAAAGGGATCGTTTCGGAAGGGATGATTCTTTCGGCCGAGAACTTCGACGGCAAGCTGGCGGTTATCATGCCGGAAAAAGAGGTGAAGCCGGGCAGCGAAGTGAAGTAACGGTTGTTTCCGGTGTGCTGCCCGGAAGAAGGGTACCGGCCGGATACGGATAAAAATACACACGGAAGTAAGGCGTAGCGACGGGTTTTACTTCCGTGTTTCTTTTACCGGGATGTCCGGTATATACGCAGTTGCAGTTTTTTAAAATACACTAACTAAAACAAACTTACTATGGAACAGGTACTACTTATCCGGAACAAGATTTATGAAATCCGCGGGCAGAAGGTGATGCTGGATTTCGATTTGGCAGAGATGTACGAGCTTGAAACGAAGCGGTTGAAAGAAGCTGTACGTCGTAATATCGAAAGGTTCGAAGGCGATGATTTTATGTTCCGGCTTACCCGGGAAGAAACGGTTGAATTTTCAAGGTCGCATTTTGCGTCCTTGAACAAAGGTCGCGGATACAATTTAAAATACGCGCCTTTTGCTTTTACCGAGTTGGGGGTGGCCATGTTGAGCAGCGTGCTTAACTCGAAGATGGCTATCGAAGTAAACCGGGGTATTATGCGCGCTTTCGTAGCGATTCGCCGGATGTTGGTCGAGCCGCCCGCCGATAGCTTGCTGGAAATGCGGAACGAATTGAACAAACTCAAAATTTATGTAGAGGAGGCATTTGCCGACTACAACGACATCAACGAGGATACGCGTGTGCAATTGGAGCTGATAAACCAAACGTTGGCCGAGTTGCAAACCGACAAGAAACCGGAAAAGCCGCGTAATCCGGTGGGCTTTATTAAGCCCGGAAATAATACACAACTGGATTGAAACCCGATTAAACTATGGAACAATTGCAAGTAATTCAAAACAAAATCTATGAAATTCGCGGGCAGAAAGTAATGCTCGACCGTGACTTAGCAGAAATGTACGGCGTGGAAACCCGCAGTTTGAACCAAGCAGTAAAACGGAATGCAGACCGGTTTCCGGAAGACTTTATGTTTCGCTTGACTGACGAAGAAACGATAAATTGGAAATCACAGATTGTGATATCCAATGCAGTGAAAATGGGTGTGCGGCGCAATCCGTATGCTTTTACCGAATTAGGAGTAGCCATGCTTAGCAGCGTACTGAATTCTAAAACAGCCGTACAAATCAATATGGGCATCATGCGCACCTTCGTGGCTGTCCGGCAGATGTTGGGTTCAGTTTCCGTAATGGATAAAGTAACGGCGTTAGCACATGAAGTACAGGGAATTAAAACCTATATGGAGGAAGTATTTACCGATTACAACGACATCAACGAGGATACGCGTGTGCAACTGGAGTTGATAAACCAAACGTTGGCCGAGCTGCAAACCGAAAGGAAACCGGAAAAGCCGCATAATCCGGTGGGTTTTATCAAGCCCGGAAATAACGGGTAAGGCACGCATACGCCCCAACGCAACAGAAAAGCGGAACCCGGTGGATAACAATTGAAAATCCTTTCTTATCTTCGTTTCAAAAAACAAAACAAAAATAGGCAGCGCAACCGGACAACCTGTTTTTGTTATATATAAGCGAAGACCGGCTGCGTTTCCGGCAAACTGGATAACCCTATTTCAGGTTTCTGTTTGCCGGGGCCGTCCCACGCTAAACAAAGAACGATATGGAATTACGTACAGCGAATGTTACCCGGTATATCATGCCGTTGCGTGAAGGCGGCTCGCTGCCGGCATTGGCCGAAGCCGACGACGGCTTTAACTATGTAGTGAAGTTCCGCGGAGCAGGCCACGGAACCAAGGCGTTGATTGCAGAACTGTTAGGCGGCGAAATCGCACGGGCGTTGGGGCTGCGTGTACCCGAGCTGGTGTTCCTCGAGCTCGACGAAGCCTTCGGCCGAACCGAAGGCGACGAAGAAATACAAGACTTGCTTCGGGCGAGCCGCGGACTCAATTTAGGGCTCCATTTCCTTTCCGGAGCTTTGGCTTTCGACCCCGTGGCGACGACAGTCGACCCTACGCTGGCCTCGCAAGTAGTATGGCTCGACGCCCTGCTCACCAATATCGACCGCACGGTAAAAAACACCAATATGCTTACCTGGCACAAGGAACTCTGGCTCATCGACCACGGCACCTCCCTGTATTTCCATTATACCCCCACAACGCGCCGGAAACACATCCTCAGCCCCTTTCCCCAGGTAAAAGACCACGTATTGTTACCCCGGGCTTCCTTTATCGCCGAAGTCGATGCCGGTTGTAAAGCCTTGCTTACCCCCGGGAAAATCGAAGAAATCACAATGCTGATTCCCGGCGACTGGCTCCTTTGGAGCGATGCGGAAGAAACCCCCGAACAATTGAGAGAAATGTATGCGCAGTTCCTTACCGAAAGGATTGCCCGTTCCGAACTGTTTGTAAACGAAGCCCTCCATGCCCGAGAATTACTTATATGAATATGCCGTGATCCGGCTCGTACCCAAAGTAGAGCGCGAAGAATTCATCAATATCGGAATCGTCCTGTTTTCGAAACGAGCCCGTTTCATCAAGATGCTGTATCGCATCGACGAAAACAAGCTGCGCCTTTTTTCCACCGAATTAGACAGCGATACGGTATACGCCGCCTTGCGTTCGTTCGAAAAAATCTGTAAAGGAGAAAAAGAAGGAGGCCCGATAGCCGCGTTGGAAATAGCCGAGCGTTTTCGCTGGCTCACGGCCGTACGGAGCTCTTGCCTGCAAACCTCGCGGCCCCATTCCGGCTTTTCGGCCGACCTGGATGCTACGGCCGAAAAACTCTTTCGGGAATTAGTATGGTAAGGATTGCCGAATAATCCGTATCTTTACCTCCTTTACCGGCAATAGAGAATCGAATCGTATGGGAGTTGTCATTCGTCAGAGCATCAAGGCGACGGTTGTGAACTACGTCGGGGTCTTCATCGGATTCCTGGTGCAGATGTTCGTCGTGGTCAAATTCCTTCCGCAAGAAGTGTTCGGCCTCACGAGCGTGTTGCTCAACGCTGCGCTGATGTTTTGCAGCTTCGCCCAGTTAGGCGCCGGGAGCTCGATAGTACGGTTTTTCCCGTATTTTAAAAACAAGGAAAAACAGCACAACGGCTTTTTCTTTTACCTGGTAACCGTTCCCCTGATAGGCACGTTGGTGTTCGGAGCCTTGTTCCTGCTGCTTAAAAAGCCCATCAGCGATTATTTCCAAGCGAACTCCGAGCTGTTCGTCGATTATTATTATTGGGTATTTCCCTTAGGATGCTTTTTGCTTTATACCGCCGTATTCGAAACCTACTCGGCCGTACTGATGCGTATTGTGATGCCCAAGTTAGTAAAAGAAATTTTCCTCCGCCTGTTGCTGGCGGCTGCTTACATCCTGTACGGTTTCCGGCTCATCACGCTTTCCCAGTTTATCGCCTGTTTCGTAGGCATATACGGCGCCGCCATGCTCGCCATCTTTTACTATGTATCCCGTATCGGCCCGGTAAGCCTGAAACACGACCCTGCCTTTGTGGGAAAAAAACTTCGGAAAGACTTCTTTTCCTACACCTCTTTAATCGTCATCGGCTCGTTGGGCGGTACGTTGATTAGTAAAGTCGATACGTTTATGGTAAGCTTCAACCTGGGGCTCGAGTATGCAGCCGTTTATACCCTCGCCTTTTACATGGTAGCTGTTATCGAAATATCTTCGCGCTCCATCAGCACCATTTCCGGCCCCCTGGCCTCCGAGGCGTTGAAGAAAGGCGATTTCCGGAAAGCCAATGCATTGTACAAGCAGGTATCGCTCCATCAACTGGTGGCCGGCAGTATTATTTTCATCTTGGTATGGATAAACATCGATAATATCTATGCGATTATACCCAACGGCGCCGATTACCGGGCGGGAAAGTGGGTGTTCTTTTTCGTGGGGCTGGCCAAGCTGGTAGAAGTAACCCTGAGTTTCGGCGGCACATTGATTAGTTATACCAAGTACTACCATTGGACTATTTATTTCGCCTTTTTTATTACGGCGCTTACCATTTTCTCGAACAACCTGCTGATACCCGTATACGGCGTGCTCGGCGCTGCCCTGGCTACGGCGATAACCTGTTTGATTTCGTACAGTATCCAGCAATGGATTATCTTTGTCAAGATAAAAGGAAATCCCTATACGCTGGGAACGTTGAAGCAAATCGGAATTATCTTGCTTCTGTCGGGAGTCGACCGGTTATTGCCCGTTTTCGCCAGTCCGTGGGTAGACGGCATCTACCGTACGCTGGTTATTTCGGCCGTAGCGTCGGTGCTTATCTACTTCGGTAAGGTATCGCCGGAAATAAACCGGTTGGTCGACAAAGCGGTTGCTGCCGTATCGAAAAGATAAACCGCGACGCACGGCCCCGTACGGGCGGAAAGATAAATAGTTAAAAACAGGCTTTACGAATGGAATACGAATGTAAAATATGCGGGAATACCGAAAACAACGCGCCCTACATAATAAAAGAAATGATGTTCGGGCTACGGCACGAGTTTGTGTATGTTAAATGCCCGGCTTGCGGATGCTTGCAACTCACGCACATTCCGGAAGATATGAGCGCGTATTATCCGGCCGCCTATTACTCGTTTGGCAATTCCGCTACGCAGGGAAGCCGGAAGTCGCTCAAGGCCCGGTTTTCGTATTACCTGATGCGTTGTGCATTAAGGCACCAGGTAGGTAAAACCAATTTATCGGGCTGGCTTGCCCGGAAGTATAAGCCGGAGTATTACCGCGATTTTTACGCCTGGCTGCCTGAAGGGCTTGTCCGGTTCGACAGCCGGCTACTGGATGTGGGCTGCGGAAGCGGCGAGTTGCTGAACATCCTTGCTGATTGCGGTTTTAGCGAGTTAACCGGCGTCGACCCGTATATCGCCTCCGACATTACGTTAAAGAACGGAGGGAAAATCTATAAAAAGAAAATTTTCGACCTGGAAGGCACATACGATTTGATTATGCTCCACCATTCGTTCGAGCATATGGCCCACCCTTCCCGGGTGCTTGCCAAACTCGGCAGACTGTTGGCCGGGAACGGAACGTTGCTGATTCGGATTCCCGTAGCCGATTGTTATGCCTGGCGAAAGTACGGAACCGACTGGTTTGAAATCGATGCGCCGCGCCATTTCTTCCTGCATACGGTAAAAAGCCTGGATTACCTGGCCGGGAAAAACGGATTCAAGCTCGAACGGGTAGTTTACGATTCCCAGTTTCATCAAATCGCCATCTCCGAAAAATACCTCCGGGGGTATACGTTTACCGAGAACGTCGCTCTTTTTACCGAAAAAGAAATCCGTGGGTTCAAAGCGTTCTCCGCCCGGCTGAATGCCGCAGCCGACGGCGACCGCGCCTGTTTTTATTTGAAACATCTAACGATATAGCCTTATGTTTACCCGTTTATACCGTTGTTTGCCGGCTACCTTGCGAAATGTCCTCTATACGTTGTTTCTGGGAAAACTACTGTCCGTAGTAAGGAATCCCCGCCTAACCTGGCAGGCATTCCGGTTAAAGCGCCGGTTCGGCCGGTTTCAGGCCTTTTTCCGGGGCGGGAACAGCATGGAGATAGGAGGGCTCAGCGCGATTTTCGGGCCGGAAGGAGCTCTTCCGGTGTACCCCGTGTGCCGAACGGTCGACGGATGCAACTATTATGCGTCGGTTACCGTTTGGGAAGGAACAATAGCCGACGACGTGTATCGCTATGACGCACTTCCCCTCGGCAGGCAATATATCGGCGAGGCCACCGAGGTATCGGCGCTGGTAAAGCCCGCTGCGTACGACTTTGTGGTTTCGTCTAATTGTTTGGAGCATGTAGCCAACCCGGTGAAAGCGCTGAAAGCCTGGCTTGAAATACTGAAACCGGGCGGCGTGATGCTGCTCATCGTACCTAACAAGAAACACAATTTCGACCGGTTCCGCCCCGATACTTCTTTCGGGCATCTCGTACGCGACTATGAAAATAACGTAACCGAAGCGGATATGACTCATTACCGCGAAATCGTTTCCCTCCACGACCGGACGCTCGATTCGCGGGCAGGCGATGCGGATGCGTTCCGGGAACGTTGCCGGGCCAACGCGCAAAACCGCTGTTTCCACCACCATGTGTTTACTCCGGATTGCCTGAGTGCTTTGTTCGAATACCTGGATATACCGGTTTTGTTCCGTTGCAGCACCGAGGCCGACCACATTATTTTAGGACAAAAAAAATGAAAACGCTGGGAATCGTCATCCTGTACTATCCCGACGCGGATGTAAAGCAAAATATACTTTCTTACCTCCCCAGGCTGGATAAACTGATACTGTGGGACAATACGCCTCCTGCCGACAGACAGGATTTCATATTCGACGTTCAGTCGGAACAGCGAATTATCCGTTGCGACGCCGGCCGGAACGCAGGAATCGGCATGCCGCTGAACCGGGCCGTACGGTACGGCCTGGACAACGGCTTCACCCATTTGCTTACCATGGATCAGGATAGCCGGTTCGCTCCCGGCATGTTCAATGCCTTTCTGCGTTCCGTGCGCAACCGCTCCGACAGTACGGAAATTTCTTTTTCCGCCAATACGCACCCGTATGTGCCCGGGCAACCCGAAACCGAAGAAGTGGAAATTACCATTACTTCCGGTACGATTTACCGCTTGCCGGCCCTGCAGGCGGCCGGCTTGTTCCGGGAAGACTTTTTTATCGACGCCGTCGATACGGAGTTTTGTTTCCGCGCGCGGAAACAAAACCGGAAAATGATAAGGATAAATACCGTGTATATGCACCATGTATTGGGCGATGTAACGATAAAGCCGTTTTTGTGGGGAAAGCTGGTATCGCCCAATTATTCCGCGCAACGCACGTATTATTTGGTAAGGAACAGTTTGTATCTGCAACGGTTGTACCCGGCATATTCGCAGGCGCCGGGAACGTTCAAGGCCCTGTTCTTCTGGCGTCCGTTAACGATTTTGCTGACGGAACCGGATAAATACCGTAAATTTAAGGCCCTGTTCCTGGGCATCCTGCATGCGTGGAAAGGTAAAACCGGCGAATATACGCTTCGTTAAAGGGGAAATAAGATGGACGTATCGATTATTTATGTAAACTATAAAACCGCCGCCCTGGTGCTGGACAGTATCCGTACAGTCAAGGAAAAAGCCGAAGGCGTTGCGTACGAAATCATCGTGGTGGATAACTGCTCGGCCGACGGTTCGGTAGAAAAAATACGGAACGCTTATCCCGACGTGCGCTTGATAGAAGCGGGGGGGAACATAGGCTTCGGACGGGCCAACAACCTCGGTGTCGGGATAGCGCGGGGAACCGCTTTGCTTTTCCTGAATCCCGACACGCTGCTGGTAAACAATGCCGTCGGTATATTGTTCCGTTACCTGGCGGGCGATAGGAAAAGAGGCGCTTGCGGGGGGAACCTGACGGATGCCGCCGGCAAACCGGTCAATTCGTTCGGCCGTTTCTTCCCTTCGCTTTACGAAGAGTTCCTTTCGGTTTTTTATTTAGAGCGCCGGCCGAGGCGTTTTCCCCGGTCGGTACATTATAATCATACCGGACGTCCGTTGCCGGTAGCCTCGGTGGTAGGCGCCGGTTTGATGGTAAAACGCTCCGTGCTCGACGAAACGGGCCCTTTCTCGCCCGATTTCTTTATGAACTTCGAGGAAACGGAACTGTGTTTCCGTATCGTTCGCGCCGGATATGCCGTGGCCAATGTGCCCGAAGCCCGTATTATCCATCTGGAAGGACAATCGGATTACACCGGGGCATCGCAGGTACAGCGTTACCTGGAAGGGCAGTACGTGTTCTTCGGGAAGCGGTACGGAAACAAAGGAGCGAAGCGGTTGTACAGGCTCCTGGCATTTAAATGCGGCTTTCGTGCCTGCCTGGCGTGCCTGTTCCGAAATACCCGGAAAAGCGCTTACTGGCAAATGAAAAGAGAAACGAATAAACAGGCGTTCAACCGATACATAGCCGGAAAATGAAGGAAAAGAAACGTTTTGTCACCCTGTTTCCGCCTGCCGCCAACGTACACTTGCTCAAAGACGTAGGCATGCTTCCGTACATCCTGTACCGGGATTACGGATACCGCTCCACGCTCGTTTGTTTCCGGAACGAGGCGGCCTATCCGGCGGTGGAGCGGGAGGTAAAAGGATTGGAAATACATTTCCTCCCGGAAGAGAAAAACTATGCGTTCGGCCGGATTTCCCGGCAAGCGGTGGCCTACCTGCGGAAACAGGCTAAGGAAATAGACGTGTTGAACCTCTACCACAATACGCAGGAAACCTTGTTGTACGGCTTTATCTACAAGTTGTTCAACCCCCGGGGAGTATTGTATATCAAGCTGGATATTAACATCGAGCGGTTCGACGCCCAGAAAACGCAGCGGGTACACGCCTGGCGGCTGAAAGGATATAACTGGTTTTTCCGGCAGGTAGCCGACGTGGTTTCGTGCGAGCTGCCTTCGGCTTTCGATTACCTGGAAGAAGCGATTCCGTCGTTAAGAGGGAAATTGCTGTTGCTGCCGAACGGCATCGACGACAAAGCGATGGAAGAACAAGGGGTGAAACCGCTCCCGGCCGGGAAGAAAGAAAAGCTGATAGTGGCCGTAGGGCGTATCGGCGCTCCCGAGAAAAACCATGAGATGTTGCTGCGTGCGGCGGCGCAGGCCGGGTTGGGCGATTGGAAAATCGCGCTGGTCGGCCCGGTAGACGAGGCGTTCGGGAAGTGGAGCGAATCGTTCCTGTCGTCGCACCCGTCCGTGAGAGACCGGGTGATTTTTACCGGCCCGATTGCCGACCGGGCGGAACTGTACGGCTGGTATAACCGGGCGAGGGTATGTTGCCTTACCTCCCGGTACGAAAGTTTCGGCCTGGTGCTGGTCGAAGCCCTGTATTTCGGGAACTACCTGCTTACTACCCCGGTTCCGCCGGCTACGTTCCTCACCGATTCGGAACGGGTGGGACGCATCGTCCGGACGGAAGAAGAACTGGCGGAGATGCTCGAGCGCATCGCCGGAGGCGCCTTCGATACGGAGCCGTTTTACGAGCCGGCCCGGAAATACTCGGAGCGTTTCCGCTGGAGCGCTATCCTGCCCCGCCTCGACCGGGCGCTCCGTACCTGCCTCGACCTGCGTAAGAAATAAAAAGCGATGGAAAAAAAAGTATTGATTCTGGGCCCTTCCTTCTTCGGATACAACGAAAGCATCCGGCGTGCTTTCGTTGCGTTAGGGTATGATACGAACGTGATGGAGTACGACGAGCCGGTACATCCTTTTAACCGGAAGAATAAAATCCTGCGGAAGCTCTTTCCGCACAGCGGGTGGCTGCGCCGGAAAAGCCGGCGTTTGTTCAACGCCTCGGTCGCAGCGTGTTTCGAAGCCTACCGGCCCGACCTGGTTTTTATTTACAACGGCGACATTCTCGAAAAAGAAACCGTGCGCCGGTTCAAGCAGCAGAGCAAAGTGGCGGTATGGATGCTTGACGGCGCTTTCCGGCATCCTGACAGCGTGGCGATTGCGCCTGACGCGGATATTTATTTCTGCTTTGAGAAGAGCGACGTGGATAAATTGAACGCGTTAGGAATAAATGCCTGTTTCCTGCCGCAAGGATACGACCCGGCGGTGTATTATCCGGTGCCGGGAACGAAAGACATCGACGTGTTGTTCGTGGGGGCCTTGTACCGGTATCCGAAACGTATCCGGTTGTTGAAATCGTTGGTGCGTGCGCTGGGCGATACCTGTACGATACGGATTTACGGGCCGTACAAGCCGTTCGAGAAGAACCCGTTGAAATGGCTGTTCCGGGAAAAACGGGATGTTTTTATCAACCGGAGTATTCCGCCGGAAGAGGTGAACCGGCTGTATAACCGGGCCCGGTTGTGCGTTAACATCCATCACGCCCAGTCGGTGGAAGGGGCGAATCCGAAAGTGTTCGAAATAAGCGGAGCCGGCACTTTCCAGTTAGTAGATTACAATGCGTTTATAGCCGGCATATATCCCGGCGGCGAAGCAGCCTTGTTTCGTACCGACGAAGAGTTTATCCGGATGGCGAAGCAGTTTCTCGCCGCCGATACTGCGGACGCAGCGGCCCGGGCACACCGGATTGTAAGCGAAGGGCATACCTTCGAATGCCGGATACGGGAAGCGCTCGCCCGGTTGTCGATGTAACCGGCGCGTTTCCGGATTATCCCGGGATGAATCCGCGGCAAACCTCCGGCCCGCCCCGGCGGAAAAATGTTCTCTTCCGCGCTATCGGTCGCATTCCTTCCGGCCGTTTGCACGCCGGTTAACCGGAAATGCCGTTCCCCTACTGGGCTATCAGGTGCCCGAAACGTTTCTCGCCGGCAGGCAGGAAAATAAAATCCCCGTCGATAAGAGCCGGCAGCCGGATGATTTTCGTTAGCCGCCCTCCGGATAATTGGTACGCTCCGTATCCCAGCGAACGGAAAAATTCCAGCAGTTCCGGTTGGTTCTCCTCCAGTATCTCTGCCTGTACCACCGGCCGGTGGCGCCGGATTACCTCTTCCAAGTCTTCGAGCACCGTTTTTTCGAACCCCTCTATGTCGCATTTGATATAGTCCAACTTTTCCAGGTTGCCGAACAGCCGGGAGGGAATCTTCATTTGCGCCCGGAACGTAAGCGCTTCGATTTCCGGACCGTCCCCTTTCTTTCCGTCGTCTACGTGCGGCAGGCCCGTATGCAGGTAACCGGCATACAGCGGAGCCACCATCGTGATTTCCTTCTCTTCCGTTCCGAGTGCATAGGGGTAAAGCACGATGTTTTTCCGTTTCCGGGTGGTTCTGCGGAACGCTTCGTTATACGGCCGTACCGGCTCTACGGCGAATACTTTCCCTTCGTCGCCCACCCAGGCCGAGAACAATTTCGAGTAGTACCCTAAGTTGGCGCCGATGTCGAGCACGTAATCCCCCTTCCGTATCAGGTTCTTTACGAAATAGTGGTAAATATATACGGGCGAATTCCGGAGCAACCCCGTACGGTAGGCGGTAAAATACCCCCATTGGAGGATACGCAGGTAATTCTGTAAACTGAGCGTGCGGAAAGCGAGTCTTTTTAATTACATGTCGATACGGATTGTGGAACCGGCGGTTCGATTTGCCGGCGTAAAAGTACAACTTTTCCGGGTAATCCCGGTAAGGGCAAGGCGCTTATTCCAGTATTTTCCCGAATATGCCGAGGCGCGCCTCTTCCGCATATTTCTTTACGAATACCTGGCGCGAGTAAGCATTGAAACGGGGAACGGGCGAAGCCGCATACTTCCGGATGGCGGCGATAAACTCCTCGCGCGTGTTGCACAGCGCGCCCACGCGGTCGAAATCCACCTCGTATCCTTCGAACGTTTCGGTGGTACCGAGGATATTCTTTCCGTACATCAGCGACTCGCAGGTTTTTATTTTCATGCCGCTGCCCCGGAACAGCGGCAGCAGCATAAAGTCGGCCTGCTCGATATAGGGGGCCAGGTCGGGTACGTCGCTCAGCAGTTCGATGTTCGGGTAGCGGCTTACTTCGGGGGCCAGGGCGCTCATGCCTTTCCCTATGATTTGCAGCCGGATGTTTACATGCGGCAACACTTCGTCGATAAACCACCTGATGCCGTGTACATTCATCGGAAAATACGTGCCGAGGAACAGGCATACGGGAACCGCCCGGGTGGTTTCCGCGGGATAGGCGGCGCGGCGGTAACGGTCTTTGAATACGACGGGAGTAAGGTAGTCGGGCGTGCGGTCGTACCGTTGCCGTATTTCCCGGCTGTCGCGTTCGTTAAGCGCCACGATGACGTCGGAATAGCGGCAGGCGTATCGGTCGTTCCGGTCGGCGCACCGGGTTACGAGCTTCTTCCACGGCCGGTATTTCCCGATTTTGGCGGCAAAGTATACCGTTTCCACGTTATGGAAAAAGGTAATAACCTTCCCCGGATACCCGTCATCTTTCAAGGCTCCGGCAATTACGCCGAACAGGCTCCGGTCGATAAATACGTGTGTGTGCTGCCGGGCCAGGGCTACGATTGCCCGTACTTTGCGGGGCGACAGGCCGTAATAATACCCCCGCAGGAAATTCCAAAGCACGGAGGGGAGTTGCATGAGCTTTTTCTTCTTCGCCCCCGTGTTTTCGTGTATATGGTAAACCGTAACGTTTTCTTTACCGGCCAGCCGGCACAACAGGTCGTAATTGGTGTTGGTGCCCTGCTCGCCGCCTGCGTCTATCGGGTCCGACTTGCGGTAGCGGATAAAAAGTACTTGCTTCATAGGTGCGTTATTTATGCTTCGCCCCGTACGGCCGGGGCGCGTTGCTCGCCGGTTTGTGCGGATGCAATGCGTTGCCTCGTGGCCGTTTCGTAAACTTCGCGGTGTTTCTGTTTGCGGGCAAAGGTAAGGGATAAAAGAATAATTCGTACTTTTGCGAAACCGGAAAAGTTATTAAACTGCTAAATAAGATAAGCGTATGTATAAGAAAATAGGACAACAAGCGTTGGTAATCGTGTTTTTCGTGGCCTTGACGGTGTTGTATTTCGCCCCGGGCATCCTCGGTGGGAAGGTGTTGTTGCAGGGCGATACCACCCGGTTTACCGGCATGTCGCACGAGTTGCTGGAGCATTACCAGAAAGAAGGGAAAGGTTCTGCCTGGACGGGCTCGATGTTTTCCGGCATGCCGGCCTACCACATCGCCATGTACGGAACGCCTCCCAACTACCTGGAGTACGCCGAGCGCGTGGTGAAGCAAATCGATTACCAAACGGCCGGCATGGTGCTCGTGGGGCTGATTTGCTTTTATATCCTGATGTGCGTGATGGGGGTGAACCGCTGGCTGGCTATCACGGGGGCGGTGGCCTTCGCCTTTACTTCGTACAATATTATCATCATCGTTGCCGGGCACGTAACCAAGGCGTATGTAATTGCGTATATGCCCCTTACCCTGGCGGGCATGTGTTTGCTTTTCAGGCAAAAGTGGTTATGGGGAGCCGTGTTGTTTACGTTGGGCGTGGCGCTTTCGATAACGAATAACCACTTACAGATTACGTATTACCTGTTTTTGTTTTGCCTGGTTTTCTATGTGGGGTACTTGGTGCAAATGCTGAAAGAGAAGGCGTATCCGCGGTTGCTCAAGGTAACGGGCGCGCTGGCCGCTTGCGCGTTGCTGGCCGTGTTGCCGAATATCAGCAACCTGTATTTTAATTACGAGCAGGCGAAGGAAAGTATGCGCGGCCCTTCGGAGCTTACGGCAGCCGTAACCGGCGATACCGCGAAACCTTCCGACGGGCTGGAGCAGAATTACGCTTTCGAATGGAGCTACGGGAAGGGCGAGTTGCTTACGCTGCTGGTGCCCGATGCCTACGGAGGCGAGTCGGGCGGTACCGTAGACAGCTCGTCCGAGTTGTACAAGGCGCTCCGGGCCAAAGGGGCGCAGGTGGGTAACGAGATACAAACTTATACTTACTGGGGCGACCAGTTGTTTACCGCCGGGCCGGTTTATTTCGGCGCCGTTATCTGTTTCCTGTTCGTGTTGGGCATGTTCGTTATCCGCAACCCGTTGAAATGGTGGATTTTCGGCGCGTCGGTTTTTTTCGTTTTCCTGGCGTTGGGGCGCAACCTGATGTGGTTTAACGACTGGATGTTCCATTACCTGCCGATGTATAACAAGTTCCGTACCCCCTCGATGGCGCTCGTGATTCCCGAAATGACGTTTCCGCTTATCGGTATCTGGGGCTTGTCGCTGGTATTGCGGCAAAAGGTCGATAGCCGGCTGTTGAAACGGGGCTTCTGGTGGGCGTTCGGAATTACCGGAGGTATTTGCCTGGTTTTGTGGTTGATGCCTACCGTTTTCCTGGATTTCCAATCGGCCCTGGATGCCCGTTACCAGTTGCCCGACTGGTACTATAACGCCTTGTTGAACGACCGGCGGGCGCTGGCTTCGTCGGATGCGTTCCGTTCGTTGGTGTTTGTGGTACTGACGGCGGCTTTGCTGTTCTGGTTCGGTAAGGCGGGGGATAAGAAAAAAATGGCTATGTGGGTAAGTATCGGCATGCTGGTGCTGGTGCTGGCCGATTTATGGACGGTAGACCGCCGGTATCTGGGTGAAAAAAATTACGTGCTCCCGCGTACGGTAGAGCCGTATAAAGCTTCGGTGGCCGACAAGGAGATATTGAAGGATACCGACCCGTCGTACCGGGTACTGAACCTGAACGACCCGTTTCAGGATGCTACTACGCCTTATTTCCATAAATCGGTGGGGGGCTATCACCCGGCCAAGCTGCGCCGGTACCAGGAGTTAATCGATTTCCGGCTGATACCCGAAATCCGCGCCCTGGGCGAGTCGAAAACGGTGGAAGAGCTCCGGCAGGCGCTCCGCAACAGTCCGTCGCTCAATATGCTGAATACCCGCTATATCATTTACAGTCCCGAGCAGGCGCCGGTGGTAAATCCGTATGCGTACGGGAATGCCTGGTTCGTAAACGGCTACGAACTCGTGGATAATGCCGACGCGGAAATCAAGGCGCTCGATACGTTGCAACCGTTGCAGCGGGCGGTAATCGATAAGCGTTTTGCTGCGGAGGTGGAAGGAAAGGCGGTTGTGCCCGATTCTACCGCGCAGATTGTGCTGGTTAGTTACAAGCCCGACGAACTGGTTTACCGTACGGTAGCTTCGGGCGAGCAATTGGCGGTGTTTTCCGAAATTTATTATCCGCACGGCTGGAAGGCGTATATCGACGGGGTGCCGGCTCCTCATTTCCGGGCCGACTGGACGCTCCGTGCGATGTGGATTCCGGCAGGCGAGCATACGGTGGAGTTTAAGTTTATTCCCGATACGTATAATACCATTGCTACGGTGGCTTCGGTAAGCTCGGGGGTGATTTTGCTGTTGCTGATTGTGGCGCTGGGGTATTCGCTCTGGGCTACTGTCCGGAAGAAAAACCAGGATATTATCTTGTAAGCGTTAAGGCGCCGGCTTGCCTGTTGGTTCGGGCAAGCCGGCGCTTTTTTATGCCCCTGCCTCGGGCGGGCGGATTGCGGGGAAGGAGGAACCTTTGTTTCTTCCGTTTCGTCCGGAAACGGTGTGCAGGCGGCCGTGGTCGGGGTAAGGGTTGGTGAATCCGTTCTTGCCGGCCTGCGGGGAGAGGGGTGCGATAGGGTTCTTGGTCGGTACGTAGTGAAATGGTAAAAGGCATGGCAGGTAATTTCTGTTTCTTGCTGCGAAAGATATCGTCCGACCCGGGTGTTTCACTCGTCTGACCCGGGGCGACCACTTGTCCGACCTGGGTTGACCACTCGTCCGACCCGGGTCGGACGATGTTTTTACTGGCAAGAAGGGTGATTTTTTTGCTGGGGTTGTTCGGTTTTGGGTGGCTGGTTTCTTTTCGCTCGCCGCGAAGGGCGCCTACCGGCGGTCTTTATTTCTTTCTGCTGAAAGAAATAAAGGAAGGGCTTTTTTGCAAAGGCTGGCTTTATTGCCTTTAAGGGCGGTGTTGGCCGTTACC
>JAJBTJ010000015.1 GCA_020860905.1 Parabacteroides sp.
ACAAAGTTAAGTATTATCGACTTATTTTTATACGGATACAAAGATATGAGCGTATCCCATTCCGAAACCTGGGATGTGGTATACGGTACGCCCGATGTGCAGAATGAGTTCGGTATGGGTACGCAACCGGTTTGGTCGCTTTTGCCTGACGGAACGGAAGACCGCTCGATTTCGGCCGGCCGGAATTTCGGTCCGCGTTTCGACGGCAAGCCGTATAACGTAGATAACTACAGCGGTACTTTCCAGGCTGCGCCGAACAACATCAAGGATATGTACCAGACGGGCCGTTACATCAATACGAACGTGGCTTTATCAGGAGGCGACGAGAAAGAGGCTTTCCGTTTTTCGTATTCCAACCTGCAATCGAACGGTACTACGTTTAATAACGATTTCTCGCGTAACAGTTTCAGCCTGAATGCCTCGCGCGACTTGAGCAAGTATATCAAGGCGGAAGGCGGTTTTGCGTACGTGCATTCGAATGCCAAGAACCCTACTTATCAGGGTGGCGACAAATCGCCGGTATACGATTTTATGTTCAATGCGCCGCGCGAGTACGATACCAAGTACTGGCTCAATCATTACAAAAGCACGAAGGGCGACGGATACAACGGCGAAGACCCTTTCGGCTACTCGTCTACTTTGTGGGAGTATCTGGAGAACGAGTATACCCAGCTGGAAGATAACTTCCGTGCAAACCTGAGTGTGGATGTCCGCATCCTCGACTGGCTTACTTTCAAGGCGAAGGGAGATATTTACAAAATCTTCAAAACAAACGAGGCCAAAGTGCTGGCTACCGGGCAGAGTAACTACGACGGCTCGAAGTACGAAATCAACGAGGAGCGGAAAGACCAGTATAAGATTACGGCGATGCTGAGCGCCAACCATAGTTTCAGCCATTTCAATGTCAATGGTTCCGTGGCTGCCGAGCAATGGGATACCCGCAGCGGTTACCACAAAACCAAATCGGTAAACGGGTTGCGTATTCCCGGACAGTTCGATATGACTAATTCCGTTTCTCCCGCTACTACCGAAGTGCGCTACAATACCAAGCGGAAACGGATCAATTCGGTTTACGCATTTGCCAATATGGACTGGAAGAACCAGGTGTTCCTCGATGTTACCGGGCGTAACGACTGGTCGTCAGCGTTGATTTATGCAGACGGAACCGGTACTACCTCGTATTTTTATCCGTCGGTGAGCGCTTCGTGGATTTTTACGGAAACGTTCCGGCAGCAGATTCCCGAGTTTATTTCGTTTGCTAAGGTGAGAGGTTCGTATGCGGTAGTGGGCAACGACTGCGATCCGTATCTTACTACGGCTACCGGTTATTATACCTTTGATAATACGTTCGTTAACCCGTTTGATAGCAAAGATTATCCGTATTATAAATTCGATTCCGATAAGTTACGTAACCTTTCGCTGAAACCGGAAAAACAATTTGCGTTGGAATTCGGATTAGAGGCTAAGTTCTTCCAGGACAAAGTAGAATTGAATCCGGCCAGTAATTTAGGCTGAATACTTCCCACTTTTTCACTCGTACCAGACCTTCTCCACGATCCGTCCTGATTTAAAATCTTCTCTCCTTTTTCATTCCGCGTAAAAGCATAGCTCGTATAAATATCGCCGTATGCACCGCCAACAGTAGCCCAAGCCTCTGTGTCAGAGCCTCCTCCATTCAATTTATAACGTTCCACGCCGGGAGCCAGCTCAATGATTTTGTTTCTGTTCCGGGTTAAGTTAATAGATAAATCCCAAGTCCAGTCGCGCGTTTCAATCGGCGTCGCCGTGATTAGCGCCTCGATTCCCGAGTTCTGGATATTCCCCGCATTGATCCACCGAGCTGCTACCCCGCTTTCCGTAGGCATGCTCAACGCCAGTATCTGGTTCTTAGTGTTCGTTTTATAATAGGCTATATCAAAACCGAGCCGGTTCTGGAAGAACTTAAGTCTCAACGTCGTAATGGATGCCCGTTTCGGCGGCGATGTTTTTTCGGCCTCTTATAATTACGGTATTTCCGACGGTATCCTGAAATCTTCCCTGTACGGACGTACCGAAGAATACGGCGGCTTGCCCCGTACCCTGTCCGACGGTCGCGTGATTCACGACGGGATGATTCCGGAAGGTGTCTTTGCCGAGGGCATTGTAATCGCCGACACCGACGTTTCGGGTATGTCGTACCAGGAAGCCTACGACAAAGGAGTCGTAGGACCTCTCTCTGCCTATAAATATTATGCCAACCTGGCCGATTGGGGCAACGGTATCCGCGAAGTCGCCATCAAAAAATGCTCGTGGATAGCCTTGCGCGAAATCTCCCTGCATTATACCCTTCCGAAGAAATGGATTAGCAAGTTGTACCTCAAAAACGTATACGTAGGGCTGGTTTGCCGCAACGTAGGCTTCCTGTATAACAGCCTGCCCGACAATATCCATCCCGAAGGCTTGGTAAGTAACTACAGCTCCGAGTATTACGAAGCCGGTGGTGCCGTGCTTACCCGGAACTACGGCTTCAACATCAATGTATCATTCTAACCTGATTAAAACGAACGATTATGAACAAGATAAAATTAGGAGCCTGCTTGGGAGCGTTGATTGCAGGCTCGCTTTTCACTACCAGCTGTGAAGATTTCACCGATATCAATACCGACGCCGGCACCGTGCTGGAAGTGGACCCGCTCACGTTGCTTTACCAGGTAGAAAGCAATTACAATACGTACCAATCCATGTGGGACGACTCGTATGCCTGCAAGCTGCGCTGGCTGCAATATTGTACGGGTATCTGGGGATACGGTACCACCAACTTCACCTTTTTCAATTCCCGCATCGGGCAGACGTTGTATACCGAGTACAACACGATGGGCTCGTATACCCGGCATATCGAACACTTAGTAAGCCAAATGCCGGAAGAAGAAGCGGCTCAATATTCCGATTTGGTACAGGTTGCCCGGATTAACCTTATCGCCAAAGGGATAGCTACTACCGATATGCACGGTTCGCTGGTTTATTCGGACGGATGGGGAATGCGTTCGGGCAATATGGAATTGCTCGAACCGAGGTTCCAGACACAGGAAGAGTTATTCCCCCTCTGGGAAAAAGAACTGAAAGCTGCTGCTGCGGCGTTGAAAACCAGTACCGGCCAGAAATCGCTCAAGGGGTACGACGTTTCGTTCAACGGCGAAACTTCCCAGTGGGTCAAAGCGGCTAACGCCGTACAGCTGCGTATCGCCCTCCGCATCTGGAAACGGATGCCGCAGCAAGCGGAAGAGATTGCCCGCGACGTGCTTACCAACAGCGATATACCTACCGGTATCGACGACAGCTTTATCATGCGTTTCGATAAACTCTTTACCAGTGGAGGCGACTGGCATTCGGTTATCGATATGGACCGCGCCTCGACTCCTTTTATGAATTACCTGAAAGGATATAACGACCCCCGGAAACGAATCTTTTTCCAGATTAACAACCTGACGCCCGAAAATATCGCCAAGTATAATTCGGAGCAAACCGACCCGGAAAATTATATCCCTACCGATTTTACCCGTTGGGAAGGCGGTACCGTAAGCAACGATTTAAAATCGAAAGACAAGCGTTATATCGCCCGTTCGTTGAAAGACGGTACCGACATGCGTGCAGCCAACAAGCCGCAAACACGGTTGTGGAAAGGGATGCAAGACGAAGGCAGCGGCGGCTCGTGGTTCCCGATTCTTACCTATGCCGATTTTTGCTTTATGGCGTCCGAGTTTACCTTGAGCGGAATAGTGAATAGTAAAACAGCGCAGGAGTGGTATGAGGAAGGTGTGAGGTCGTCGCTCATGCAATGGAGCGAAATCGGCGCGTATTGCATGATTAACGATTACCAGGCTATTACCACGCAGGAAATCGACAATTTTATGGCAGAGCCCGATATTGCCTGGAATCCGGCCAAAGCGCTCGATCAGATTTACTGCCAGTCGTATGTAGAGCATTACAAGAACAACAACGAAGCCTGGGCATTATGGCGTCGTACCGGTTATCCGAACCGGACTTCCATCGTACAGTTCGACGATGTGATAATCAACAAGGAAATACAGCGCGTTCCGCGTCGTACCCGTTTCGCCTATCCGGCGGTAGGGAGTCCGAACTATGCCAATGCGGTGGAGCGTATCGAAACGATGGCGAAAGACCCGGAATTCGGCCGTATCGAAGATGAGTTCGGCCGGTTGTGGTGGGATAAGGAATAATCTCCCGGGTAAAAAGACGATTCTTTTTTGATACGATAGGAGAGCCGGAGTGGTCGGGGGGAGATTCCCGATGGCTCCGGCTCTTTGTTTTCCGGAAGATTATTCCCGGGCGTACCGTTTCTTTTTCTCCATGATGCCGATTCGTTTGTGCAAGGAGGCGAAGCGGGCATGCTCGATAAACAAGTCCTGGATTTGCGGATATTCGCCTAATCCCTGCATCAGCACGTTAACCCGGTAACCCCGTTTCTCGAGTTCCTCCTTCCATTCTACCGCAATGTCGTTATTCGCATGGTCGCCCGCCACGAACATAAACGGCGCCAGCGTCACCTCTTTTACTCCGCTTGCTTCTGCTTGCGCCAGCATATCTTCGAAAGCCGGATACCCTTCGATGGTGCCGACGATATATTCGCCATGCCCCTTTGCTTTCAGCATATAATCGAGCATCGCGTACGCCGCCGTGCTCGGCGTGTATGTGCCGTGCCCCACCAGTATCCGCATCCCTTCGCACTGCGAAAGCGGGCCGGAGGTAAGGATAGCCGTTACTTTTTCGTAATCCTCCACGCTATATAATAAAGGTGTACCCATCCGGAGGTCGTTGAACGCGCCGGCCATGCTCTCCGCATCCCGCCGGAGCGACTCCGTTTCTACCCCGTCGATGATGTTGGTCGATTGAATCAGCACATGCGTATAACCTTCTTTCCGGAGTCGCTCCAGCGCCTCGCGCGGATTCGGCTTAGCTATACCTTTCGCCCGGAGCTTTTTCAGGATAATACGCGAAGTATACGCCTCGTGCACGTCGGCCTGCGCTCCGAATACCTCTTGGGCTTTCCGGTTGATAACGTCGATGGTAAGCGCGCGGGTGTCGTCGTACGTGGTGCCGAAGTGCACCATCAGTACGGCCGCCTTGTCGCCCGGCTTCATCCCGGCGAATAAATCCGATTCCACGGTATTTCCCTCTTCCGAGGCATAGCCGTACACGGAAAGCGAAAATGCCAGTATAAAAAACAGCAGTTTGCTCATAGCGAAATAGTTTTTATTGTTTGAAACGAACCGATAAGCGGATATAAAACGTACGTCCCGGCGTTAAAGTAGCGTAATTGCTGTTCCACGGACGATCGTCTTTGTAATTGAAGAGATTTTCCACGCCGGCGCCCGGTTCCAGGATAAAGTTGCCGAGCCCGGTAATCGTGTGGGTCGTATTCAGGTTCCATAACTGAAACTTGGGCGCATCGCCGTACGAGTGCGAATACCGCACACCCTGGATACGCCCGTTCACGTTTACGTTCAGCCGGTACCGGTTCCAGGCATGCATCCAGTTGCCGGTAACACTGGCGGCGTGCTTGAGGCTCTTATCCAGCCGTTCGCCCGAGTGTACGTCGCGGGCATCGGCGAAGTTGTATCCGCCCCCTACCGAGAAGCCGCTTCCCAGGTAGCCGTTGAACGAAATATCGAACCCCTTGATGCGGGCTTTCTGGATGTTATCGTACTGCTGCAAACCCAGTCGGTCTTTCCCCGGTTCCTCCAGTACGGTATACGCAATCATATCCGAAACAGTGTTGTGGTAAACCGATACCGAGGCCATAAAACGGGAATACACGTATTCGGCGCCCAACGAAAAATAGTTACTCTTTTCCGGTTTCAGGTTTACATTGTTGATGGTAACATACTGGCTCGACTCGTTCACCCCGTACAATTGCTGCAACGTAGGGGTGCGGAACCCGGAGGCGTACGAAGCCCGGAAGTTAAAATTCCCCACCGGATACATGGCCGACACGTTCGGCGTGAACCGGTTCTTGAATGTTTTGTGGTAGATGTACCGGAACCCGGCCACTACCTGGAGCTTTTCTATCTTGATTTCGTCTTGAGCCAGGAAAGCGGCGGTATACATATTTTTATCGCCGTCGTAAAAATCCTCGATGTTTTTCTGGTGTTCGTTTACGTATTCCAGCCCGGCCGTGAGCTTGTTGTACCGTCCGGCGCGGAACACCCCTTTTACGCTGGCGTTGTAGTAGCGCAGCCGTTTGCGCAATTCCGATTCGCCCGGAACGAATTGGCCGCTTTTCTGGATATATTCGTTCGATGAGCTGAAATGGTTGCCGTAGAAATCGGCGTCGATATAGGCCGAGTTCCCCAGCAAGTACTTCGCGCCCGCCCCGTACGTAATGTTTTCGTGCGCGATGTTGTATTTATATTCGGTTACCGGGCGGTCGTTCTCCGTATTGAAGTAGGAGCCACGGGCGTAAAGCGACAGCCGCTTCGTTGCATCGTACGTGAACCGTTGGTTCACCGAGTTGGAGTAAAAAGCGGTAGAGGCTTCTTTATCGGTTTCCACCAAGTTCCCCTTTTTGTCGAGCGTCATCGGGTTGAGTTGCCATCCGTCGGCCTGCTGGCGCTGGTATGACGTAAACGAGCCGAACCTGCCTGCATTTACTCCTGCGTCGACCGATTCGATAAAGCGGTTGTTGCGGCTATAGCGCGTATCGGAGGCTACATCGATTTTAGCTTTGCTCTCGTCGGTAATGATGTTGATTACCCCGCCGATGGCATCGCTGCCGTATAAAGCCGAAGCGGCGCCTTTCACTACCTCGATGCGTTTTACCCGGCTCATGTCGATGCGCCCCAGGTCTATGCCGCCGCTCATGTCGCCGGCCATCCGTTTTCCGTTTTCCAGTACTAAAATGTATTTGTCGGTAAGGCCGTTCAACGTCATGTTGGTACCGGCGCCGTTGGTGAAAAAGGAAACAGACGGATTCAGCATGGTCATGGTTTCCTCGAACGTAGGGGTAGCCGCCCTTTTTATATCCGCGCCTGAAATTACATCCACCGCTACCGGCGAGTCTTTCAGCCTGTGGTGCGTTCCCGTGCCCGACACCACTACCTGGTTCAGGTTGATATACGATTCTTTCAGGCGGAAATGCAAATCGTCGCGGCTGCCGTTTATTTTTTGTGCGGCCGGTTCGTAGTTGAGGCTGCTCGCCCGCACGGTGTATTGTCCGTCCGGTATGTGCCGGAGGGCGAAGGCGCCTTTTTCATCGGCGGCGCATCCGATGGTGGTGTTTTCGAGCCGCACGTACGCTCCCGGTACGGGGCGTCCTTTTTCATCGGTAACTTTCCCTTTCAGGGTGATTTGGGCAAAAGCGATTCCTGCCGAGCATAACGCCAGGAAAACGGTAAGTAAACATTTGTTTTTCATTAAAACGAAACGTGTTGTAGGTTTGTACTCGTTCTCCTGGCCCCGGGAGAAACTGTTCACTGTATGCACCGGCAGGTTTCCTGACTCGCCCGGAAAGCAGCCTTCCCGCCGGTAATCCGGCAGTGGCATGAGGATGAGCTTTCCTTGTATACGGGCTTCACAGTAGCGGGCACTGTTCCGGATTCGAAACCGGATTCCCTTTTATAAAAAAGGCGGGACGCCTTCTTTATCACCGAAGCAGCGCAAAGATAGTTATTTTATCAGGATATGCAATAGGAGAGAAAAGAAAACGGGAGTTACCGGCCGGAAGCCTGCCTGGAGTGAAACAAAAGTTTCACCGGTATGTGCGTTACGGAACCGGCCGGGAACGGAGGCACCGAGGAAACTGTCCGAATCTTTCCCCTGCGCCTTCGTGTCTTTGTGTCCGTACCGGCGTTTATTCTTTCGTATAAACCACTTCGTTTGCCAGCGGCTTGTTTTCCACAAAATCCTGCACGTTGCGCAAAGTGGTTTCCGCGATATTTTCCACCGCTTCCTTGGTGAAGAAAGCCTGGTGCGAGGTAACGATTACGTTGTTGAACGAGAGGAGCCGCGCCAGTACGTCGTCGTCGATGATTTTATCCGATTTGTCCTCGTAAAAATACTCGCCCTCTTCCTCGTACACATCCAGGCCGGCCGAGCCTATTTTCTTGTTTTTCAGTCCCTCGATTAAGTCGTACGTATGGATAAGCAAGCCGCACCCCGTGTTGATAATCATCACCCCGTCCTTCATTTTCCGAATCGAGTCGGCGTTGATGATGTATTTGGTTTCCTCCGTAAGCGGGCAATGCAGGGAGATAATGTCGGAGTGCCTGTACAACTCGTCGAGCGTAGTATACGTTACGTTGTTCTCGGCTGCGAACTTGAAATCCGGGAATATATCGTAAGCCAGTATTTTCATTCCGAATCCGTTCAGGATACGCACCAGGATTTTGGCGATTTTCCCCGTGCCGATAATCCCCGCCGTTTTGCCGTGCATATCGAACCCCATCAGCCCGTGCAGCGAGAAATTACCGTCGCGTGTGCGCCAGTACGCCCGGTGTATTTTCCGGTCTAACGCCAGCATCAGCGCTACCGCGTATTCGGCTACCGCATAAGGCGAGTAAGCCGGTACGCGCACCACCTGGATACCGTATTGCCGGGCAGCCGCCAGGTCTACGTTATTGAACCCCGCCATCCGGAGCGCCAGCAGCTTTACCCCGTTCCGGGCCATCCCTTCGATGATGGAAGCGTCGGCCGTATCGTTTACGAAGATACATACCGCGTCGACTCCTTGCGTAAGTACTAAATTGTTTTTGTTTAACTGCCCCTTGTAGTACCGGATATCGAACCCGAACCGTTCGTTCGCCTTATCGAACGATTTCTGGTCGTAAGGCTTGGTTCCGAAAAAAGCGATTGTGAATGCCATAAGGAATTGTTTTTTAATTTGTATCCGAGACGGCGCCGCCTGTCTTTGGTTTAATTCTTTTGAAACAAAGATAGGAATAAAATAGTTGCCCCGCTCCCCGCTAACCCGAAATAAGCGGCTTGCGTATTAACCCGGGAATGCGTAAGTTTGTTCTATATAAAAACGAATGCCTTATGACTACAGTTCAAACTTATCTTTCCGGCCTTCCGGAAAAAACGAAGCAACGGTTCGCGCCGGTTTTCGGCGACATGAATACGTTTTACGACGTGGTGTACCTGATTATAAAAAACGAGCATATCGCCGATACGGAAAAACCGGAGCGGTACGAAGACCGCCTGCGTACGATACGCACCGTCAAGCAAAAGATAGAAGGGTTGCTCGCCTCGTGGGGATTGAACGGCAGCGACGTGGTGGCCGACATCGCTTCCGACTATTTCGAGGATTACGTGCAGTATAAAGAGCCGGATTTCAACCTTACCAACGAACAATTCCTCG
>JAJBTJ010000190.1 GCA_020860905.1 Parabacteroides sp.
AAGCGATTCGTTCACCGGATTATTCTTTTTTATGCAGAACGAAAACCGGTTTTATGTGGATAAAAACTGTATCCGCAGTCCTGCGGATGTCCGTCCTTAAGCTACGGATGTCCGTCCGCAGCCTGCGGACGAACATCCGCAAGCTAAGGATACAGTTTTCATAGCGATGAACAGATAAAAAAGCCAGCCTGGAACCGGTTTTATCCAGGCAAGCTGGAAAAAAATTCCTATTTACTGAAATTCCGGGTATAGAGATATTACCGGGCAGGGAACAGCCGGTATGTTCATGAGCAGGCAGCAGGCGGGCGGGGGCTACCTGTTTTTGATGAGTTTGGTAAACTCTTCGCGGGTTTTGGCCTGCTGGAATACGCCTGTAAAATCGGAAGTAGTGGTAACGGAGTTCTGTTTTTCCACCCCCCGCATTTGCATGCACATGTGTTGCGCTTCGATAACCACCATCACGCCCAGCGGGTTCAGGGTATTTTGGATGCACTCTTTAATCTGCGTAGTAAGCCGTTCCTGTATTTGCAGGCGGCGCGCGAAAATATCCACAACGCGCGGAATCTTGCTCAGTCCCGTAATGTACTTGTTCGGAATGTACGCCACATGCGCTTTTCCGAAGAACGGCAGCATGTGGTGCTCGCATAACGAAAAGAAATCGATATCTTTTACAATCACCATCTGCTTGTAGTTTTCCTGGAACATGGCCGAGGTGAGCACTTTTTCCGGGTCTTCGCCGTATCCTTTGGTAAGGAACTGCATGGCTTTGGCTACCCGTTCCGGCGTTTTCAGCAGGCCTTCGCGGCCGGTATCTTCTCCCAGCAAACCGATGATACTCTTGTAATGGGCGGCCATTTCGGCCCGGGCTTGCAACGTTTCTTCGTTTACCTCTTTCGACATGGCGTTTATAATGGGATTTTTATTTCGTCTTTTACGATATACATTTCCTTGGCAAACGAAGGGAATGCTTCTTTCAGCTCGCGAATCAGCGAATAGGCTTCCTCGCGCGAGCGGAAATCGCCCACCCGCAGTTTCCAGAACGGAGCGGTATAGGTAACGTAAGTAGGCATATCGGGATACAGCTCCTTAATCATTCTTTCTTTCCGGATAGCTTCTTCCTTCGATTTGCGCTGGTTGTTCCCCGAGAAGACCTGAGCCCGGAAACCCTGCATTTTCAGGTAGGTGAGGTTATTGTTCCGCTCGATGTCGTCGCCGCTCATGTAGCGACCTACCAGGCGCCTGATAGCCGGGTCCTGATAAATGCGTACGGTGCCCGTGCCGGTGCCCGGCGATTCGAGCTCGTCGAAAATAGTGGCCGGACGATGTTCGGTCTGGGCCGTCAGAGAAAAAACTATTCCCGCGAAGAAAGAAAAAAACAACAATAACCTTTTCATACACAAATGCAACTAATCGATACGTAATCATTCAATAAAACCGGACACGACAACCGGGTGTTTTTATAAAACGCTTGTTTTCCGCTTTCCGTGTCCGGCGAAGAGATAAGTTTATCAGAAAGCCTCGATAATCGGCATAAATTTATCCACAGCCAGCGAAGCGCCTCCAATCAGGCCGCCATCCACGTCGGGATTGGCAAAAAGCTCTTTCGCATTTCCCGCGTTGCAGCTTCCGCCGTACAGGATAGAGGTGTTGTCGGCCACTTCTTTGCCGTATTTGCCGGCTACCGTTTCCCGGATAAAAGCGTGGATTTCCTGCGCCTGTTCGGGCGATGCCGTTTTACCGGTGCCGATGGCCCAAACCGGTTCGTAGGCCAGGATAATCTTGCCGAAATCTTCGGCCGACAGGTTGAACAGCGAACCTTCGAGCTGCGCTTTTACCACGTCGAAATGCTTGCCGGCTTCTCTTTCTTCCAATACTTCGCCGATGCAGAAGATAGGCGTAAGGCCGTTAGCCAGTGCCAGCAATACTTTTTCTTTCAATATTTCGGGCGTTTCATGGTAGTAAGCGCGTCGTTCGGAGTGTCCCAGGATAACGTATTTGGCACCCGTCGAAGCTACCATGGCAGCCGATACTTCACCGGTGTAAGCGCCTTTTTCCTTGTCGGCGCAGTTTTCGGCGGCCACGCCGATTTTGTTCGTGTCGATGGCAGCCGCTATGCTTGCCAGGTGTGTAAACGGAGTGCCGATAACTACGTCGCAATTAACGGTTTTGCCTTTCAGCGCGGCGTCCAGCCCTTTGGCCAGCTCCAGTCCTTCCTGCAGGGTAGTGTTCATTTTCCAGTTACCTGCTACGATATTCTTTCTCATACTTCAATAATTAAATATATAAAACAATCGGTTACTTGCTTTTTGCCTCCGGCTCCCTTTTCCTGCGCCGCCGGTTAACGAAATAGTCGTATACGAAAACGAGCAGCAAAGGTAGGATAAAACTCGATAGGATGGCTACGGTGTGCCGCCCTTCTTTCGCATTTACCGCCGTTTCGCCCAGATACCCGCTTATTACCGGCTTCAATTGTTCCTCTCCGGGCAATTGCGAGTACGACCACTTGGCCAGGATGGTTCCGCCTTTCAGCAGCATCAGGCCGGGATTGCTGCGAATCATCGTTTTCAATACCGTTTCGTCGGCCATGCAGAAAGGATATTCGGCTCCCGTATTTTCCACCCACTTGCGGATGGCGTCGGGCGTAGAGGCGGTGAGGCAGTAAAAAGCGTAACCGTTTTCGTGGGCGTAATCGTACAAATCGTTTATTTCTTCGAGCCTGGAGTCGTTCGCCTTGTCGAGGTCGGGCGAAATCAATAAAAATACGCCCCGGTCGTCGTTCAGAATCAGGTCCGTTATATCGGTACCATCGGCATCGTATACGATAAAATCTTTTACCGCTGGCTCGTAACCCGGCCGAATCAGCTCGCTCTTCTGGTCTACGAAGGTCCAGGTCGAGTCGTTAGCCGGATAATTATCTAAGGTAAACTCTTTTTGTACGCCGTCTTTCTCGTAAATAAACGAATACCGGTACTCGGCTTGCGGCGCACCTTCCGGTATTTCCATCAACCGGTTGATATTCGCCCCTACTTTATACGGACGGAAATCCACTATCGGCAGGTTCCGGTAGTTGGCGTAGGCGAATCCCAGGCAAAAAACATACGCGTACAGCGCCACGAACCAGTATACCTTGAACGTATATACCTGCAAAAGCCGTTGGTTCCACAGAAAAACCACGATGGCCGCGACCAGCAATACGATGTTTTTATAAAACGTTTCCCAGTTGGTAATTACCAGCGCATCGCCGAAACAACCGCAGTCCGAAACCGGGTCGGCTACCGCCAGGTAGAAGGTGAGGGGAGTCATAAAGCACATAAAAAGCAATACCAGCAGCGATACATAGCGCCGGTATACCCCGGTCAGCATGCAAACGCCTAGTGCGAACTCGAACGAAGCGAGGCAAAACGAGAGCATCAAGGCGAAAGGCGCCAACGCCTCCAGCCCGAATGCATTGAAATAATCATCCAGCTTGATAGCGCCTCCTACCGGGTCGATGGCCTTCACTGCTCCCGAAAAAATAAATACCGCGCCAATCAACACCCGGCAACACTCGGCAAATGCTTTCTTCATCTCGATACCTTATTCTCCGTAATGCAGTTTAATCAATCCGAAGAGGGCATAATTAATCATATCCATGTAATTGGCGTCTACCCCTTCCGATACGAGCGTTTGCCCGTGGTGGCTCTCTATTTGCTTGGTGCGGTACAGCTTCATCAAAATCAAATCCGTGTACGAGCTGATGCGCATGCTGCGCCACGCTTCGTCGTAATCGTGGTTCTTGGCGTACATCAATTCTTTGGCAGCGGCGATGTAACGGTCGTAAAGCGCCAGCGCCTCTTCGTTGCTGATGTCGGTGGTATCCGAGAAGCCTTTGTCTAACTGAATCAACCCCACTACGCCGTAATTCACGATAGCGATAAATTCGGGCATGATGCCTTCGTTTATCATGCTGGTGCCTTTTATTTCCAGGCTCCGGATACGGTTTGCTTTGATAAACAACTGGTCGGTTACCGATTGGGGGCGCATAATCCGCCACGACGGACCGTAATCTTTCAGTTTTTTGCTGAAAAGTTCCCGGCATATCCCGATTACTTCGTCGAATTGCTGTTTTGTATCTGCCATACTTTCTCCAATATGCCGCAAATTTACAAAAAAGAATCGAACCCCCTATACAAAACGAAAAAGAGGGACGGGCGGATGCGATAAAAAGAAAAGCGGCTGTGTATCCGGGTGATGGCTCGGAGGTTTTATGCGTTTTACAGAGCTTGTACGGTTGCCGGATAAACGGTAAACCGGAAAAGCAGCTTTATGAAAGGAATGGCCTGTATGTACCCGGTTTTCGTACCGGGCAACTAAAAGGCGCCGGCCGGGAATTTTTCCGGCGAATACCGGCGTTGAGCGAACGGTATTCGCCGGAGGTGCGGAAATACAGGCTTATCCGTATGGTAGGAGCCTGTATTTCCGTGTATTCCTATTTGCTTATGCTTTGCAAGCAACCGGATTAGTATCCCGGGTTTTGTTTCAGTTGCGGGTTTTTATCGATGCTGCTTTGTGGTATGGGCAGATAGCGGTTGTACGGCTGGAAGTGCCGCGTTTCGATTTTCCGGCTTTGTTCGCCGGCATGCAAATCGATTACTGCCCGCCTGGACGGGTCGGGTTCGGTATAATCAATCGTACCCACGATGCGTTGCAACTCTCCGTTCATTAACGTTTCGGCCAGCATTTTCCCGGCGCTGTCTTTCCAGCGTACGATATCGGCGCGGCGTAATCCTTCGCCGGCCAGTTCTACGCAACGTTCGCGGCGAATCAATTCCCGCAACGACTCTTTCGTGTCGTATTTGGCGCGATTTACCGGCGGCATGCCTGCCCGGTGGCGTATTTTATCGAGGTAATCGTAAATTTCGCCTGAAGGGCCGTCGAGCTCGTTGGCCGCCTCGGCATAGCTGAGCAACACTTCGGCATACCTGAATACGATAGGGCATACCCCGGTATCCCATATATTGGCATACTGGTCTATCGGGTCGAGGTATTTCGCCCAAGTCAGCGCTGTTTTGGAAGCATTGTCGGTGTACGAAGGATAGTTCAGGTTGTCTTCGTTACCGATGGTCTTATCCAGCGTATTCAAGATTTCGCCTCGCCATTCGCGTCCCG
This sequence comes from Parabacteroides sp., assembly GCA_020860905.1. Taxonomy (GTDB): domain Bacteria; phylum Bacteroidota; class Bacteroidia; order Bacteroidales; family Tannerellaceae; genus Parabacteroides_B. The sequence goes on from JAJBTJ010000190.1 coordinate 5,149, forward strand.
GGTACAGGATGGTCATGGCCATACGTGGGTCGCGGTTGGCAAAAGGGCGGCTCGCGTCGTAAACCGTCGATTCTTCTTTCGTGAGCCCGTCGCTCATTTCGTACATATCTACCAGGTTTTGCGTGGGAACGATAGACGACCATCCGTTATCCGCATTGTTGTACATCTGGCCGATAGTGCCCAGGCCGAACAGGTTTTCGATATGCTGGTCGGCGAGGATGATTTCCGGCGAGCCGGTTCCTGCCAGCCTGAACAGATTCGTATAGTCGGGGTCGAGGCTGTATTGCTTCAGGTCGATAATAGCTTGTGCCGCTTCTTTGGCCCGTTGCCAGTCGGCGTAATACAAGGCTTCGCGCATTTTGATAGCCAGCGCGGCGCCTTTGGCTATCCGGCCGCGGGCGGCCGGTATTACGTTCAGGTCGGGAATCGCTTCGTCCAGGTCGGCGGCTATTTGTTTCCGTACTTCTTCTTCCGTTTTCCGGGGCACTTGCGCTTCTTCGGCCGTGGTATAGGCTTCGATAATCGGCACTCCGCCGTACCACCAGTTCATCACGAAGTACCGGTAAGCCCGGATGGCTTTGGCCTGCGCCGCCAAGTCTTTCTTCTTGGTTTCGCTGGCAAACGTAATTTTGTCGATATTTTCCAGTACGGTATTGCAACGGCGGATAATCGAAAAGCCGTAGAAGGTCGCTCCCGGCGACGAGCTCGAAAGCGAACCGTCGCCCCATGGACGCCAGCCTTCCCAGGGAAAGTTATTATAACCGATGTCCGAGCCGCAATCCAGGTATAAGAGAGAGCCGCCGTCTAACAAGCCGTTGTAGCAGCCGTTTACGAAATTTTCCGCATCGGTTTCTGTTTTCCAGGTAGTGGCCGGCGACAAAGCGTCGTTCGGCACCGTATCCAGGAAATCGGAACAGGAAGCCAGTAAAGCGGTTCCTGCCAGTAAGTATAGAGAAATTTGTTTCATATAGATAGCTATTTATTTTTTTTAGTATTGAGGTTGTATAAAACTCTTTGCCGGTGAAGCGTTCCGCCGGGGTCAGAACGTTACGTTCAGCCCGAACGAGTGAGTAGTAATCAACGGATAGCTCGACAACCGCTCGCTTACGGTTTCCGGGTCTACGTTCAACGGCATCGAATCGAATGTGAGCAGGTTCTCGGCCGAGTAATATACCCGTACGTTCTTCAATCCCAGGAACGCGAGTGCGCTTTTAGGCAACGTATAGCCGAATTGCAACGTTTTCAGGCGCAGGTAATTGGTGTTGATAATCCAGAAGTCCGACATCACGGTGGAGGCTTCGCTGGGCGACGTCCGGGCTTCTGCGATACGCGGCATGGTTGCGTCCAGATTCTGGGGCGTCCACGCATCCAGCCAGGCCGTGGAAGGATGCCCGGCCGAGCCGGCAAACTCGCCGAACGCCTCTTTGGTGAAAGGCAATGCCACATCGGCGGCGCCGGTCAGGTTAAGCGACAGGTCGAAATTCCGGTATCCGGCATTGAGGGTGGCGCCGAAAGTGATTTTCGGGTCTTTGGTTTTGTATATCTCCCGGTCTTCGGCGGTAATCTTACCGTCGTGGTTCGTATCTACGTACTGTAAATCGCCGCCCTTGAATTTTAATCCGAACGGGTAACCGTCTTGTCCGGCATACCGGTCCATCCAGGCTTGCGCTTCTTCGTCCGAACCGAAAAAGCCGTCGGTGCGGTATACGTAATACGAGTTGATGGGGTTGCCAATTTGTTTGATGGTGCTGCCGTCGATCATCCGGTTCACCCCACCTAAGTTTTCGATTTTATTTTTGTTGTAGGCAACGTTGCCCGTTACCTGTAGCCGCCAGTCGTTCCACTGGCCGGTATACCCTAATTGCACTTCGATACCCCGGTTACGCATCGCCCCTACGTTATCTTTGTACGCATTCAGGGCAAACTCGGTGGGCACGGGCACTTCCATGATAATGTCGGTCGTTTTGCGGTCGTAGTAATCCAGCGTAACGGACACATGGTTGCCCAGCATGGCGTCTATTCCTATTCCCCATGTCGTCGATTTCTCCCATGATAAGTCTTCTATTTTGTAATTGGCCTGGTAATAACCCGTAGTGAGGTTTCCGTCGAAGGGGTAATTGGCTCCTAACGAGTACGTGTTGAGCCAGGGGTAAAAATCGCCTCCGGTAGGGGTACCGTCGCTCAAGGCGTCTTGGTTGCCCAGCATTCCCCACGAGCCTCGTATCTTCAAACTGTTCAGCCAACTGCGCGTTCCTTGCATAAACGCTTCCTCGCTGATACGCCAGGCGGCGGAGAAAGAAGGAAAATAACCCCACCGGTGGCCGGGAGCGAAACGGGAAGAGGCGTCAGCCCGGAAATTGGCCTCCAGCAAGTATTTACCTGCGTAGTCGTAGTTGATACGGCCGAAATACGACAGCATGGCCAGCTCACGGGTAAAGCCGCTGGTCTGTTGGGTAGAGGCGGCGCCGGCGTTCATGTCGGTCAGTTCGTTATTCGGGAAATTCTGGCGATATGCATAGTTGTAGCGAACATCGTATTTTTCGGTATGCCAACCCAACATTACTTTCAGCCCGTGCAGTCCAAAAGTCTTGTCGTAGTTCAGCAGCAAATCGAAATTCGCCCGGTGCCAGTTCGTGAAGCTCTCCGACAACTCGTTCGGACGTGCAGCCTGCGCTTTGTCTTCGGGTATTTTTTTTACGAATGCCTTGTAATGCTGGTCGTTGTTTACGTACGCCCCGCTTACGGTAGCTTTCAGCCCGTCGAAAAATTCGTAGTCGGCAGCCAGCGAACCGGTAAAATTCTGGTTGTATTTGTCTACTGTTTGGCCTGCATCCAGCCAGGCGATCGGGTTGCCGTCGTTTGTTTTTCCGTAGGTGCCGTCTTCGTTATACACCGGAATCCACGGGCTTACGATGTTCAACTGCCGGATAATCTGGTCCGACCATCCGCCGCCGTAGTTCGAGTTCGGGTCTTTGTAATCGTTTTTAATGTACGACAGGTTCATCCGCACCGTCAGTTTTTTCGATAGTCGTACGTCGAGGTTCGTACGCCCGTTGAACTGGCGCCGCTCGGAATTGGGCAGAATGCCGTTTTGTCCGAGGTATCCGGCCGAGGCCATGTACCTTACCTTTTCCGTACCGCCACTGATGTTGATGTTGTGCTTATGTAAAACCCCTGTTTTGTAGGCGGCCTTTTCCCAATCGGTATTCGGATGGCCGTACGGGTCGGTGCCGTCGCGGAATTGCCGGATGTCGTCGTCTGTGAATTGAGGTGCTTTGCCGTTTTCCGTTAACGCCTGGTTATATAAGGTCGCGTAGTCGGCCGAATTTAGCCGGTCGATGGTCGTCGTCGGGTTCGATACGCCCACATAGCCGTTATAGGTGATGCGCGGCTCGCCTGTTTTTCCCCGTTTGGTGGTAATCAGGATAACGCCGTTCGATGCTTTAGACCCGTAGATGGCTGCCGACGAGGCATCTTTCAGTACCGAGATGCTTTCGATGTCGTTCGGATCGATGTCGTTCATCGACCCGCTTTCGATGCCGTCGATCAGGATATACGGGTCGGCCGAGTTCAAGGTACCCACGCCGCGTATCCGGATGTTGCTTCCGTCTTCTCCCGGTCGTCCCTGTCCGGCGGTAACGGTTACGCCCGGCATCAGCCCCTGCAATCCCGACGATACGTTCGAGATGGGGCGGTTGGTCAATTCTTTGCTGCTTACCGAGGCTACAGCACCCGATAAGTTCGCTTTTTGCTGTGTTCCGTATCCTACCACTACCACTTCATCCAGTTTCTGGGTATCTTCTTCCAGCTTCACCTGGATGGAAGGTTGGCCCGAATACCTGATTTCCTGGGTAAGATACCCGATAAAGGAGATTTGTATGATGTCCCCTTTTTTTACTTCCAGACTGAAATTCCCTGAAACGTCGGTAATCGTTCCGTTCGTGGTTCCTTTTACAACGACAGAGGCTCCGGTAGCCGGGCCGAGGTTGTCTGTTACCGTCCCTTTCAAATTCCCCTGTTGTTGGGAAATCGTGGCGCGAGGGACTGCCGGGGTTGCCGAAGCAAATGCTGTTTGTACGGAGCATAGCGCTACGGAAAACACCAGAAGGCTAACTGATTTTGCAATCTTCAACATACTTAATGTTTTTGTTTAAATAATAGTTATACATTATTAATTAT
>JAJBTJ010000110.1 GCA_020860905.1 Parabacteroides sp.
AACTCGTTTGCCATCGATGGGCCCGGTAGGGAAAATGAAAACCGGGAAGAAGTAAAAGTGTTGAAAAGAACGGCGGAAGGATACCCGGCCATTTCTTTGTTGGAGAATGGCGATTACCGGCTTCTCGATTTGGTGTTTTCACCCGGAACATGCGCTTTTTACCGCGACGACCGCCGGATAAAACTTCCTGCACTTGAATCGAAAATCGTCAAAGTGCTTTTGGAAGGCGAACATTGCAGCGCCAGCCGCGAACTCTTGATAAACGTGTTATACGGTTGCCAGCCCGATAAATACTCGAACGATTGTCTTAATTCCACGGTGTCGCGGCTACGGGGACATTTGGAGGCGATAGAACCGCGGCTCTCGGTTATCTGCGAGTGTAAAAAGGGGTACGAGTTGTGCATAAAAGAATTTGTCGGTAAGTAAAAGGCCGGGTTCGCCCCGCTGTAAAACAAATCGACGGAACATGGAGAAGGAGAAAAACGGAGGTATTTTGTAGAACCTCTCTGTTCGATTCGCTATGTTCCGTCTTTTTTTTCCAAAGGCTCTTATTCGTCGGTTTTTCCGAGATACTCGTCTACCGTATAGTTCAGGAAACGGTTGAAGGGCACCATCTTTTCGAAGTCGGCCGCCGCCGCTTCCGTCCAGTCGGCGCAATCGAAAAAAGAAACCGGGCGGTTGCCGATTACTACATAGTCTTTTCGTTTCAGCAAGTCGGGCCGCGGAAAATCCGTCTCTTTCGTAAACGGTTGCGGAATCCGTTGCAATACCTCGCCTTGCATCTCGGGAAACGCTTCCCTGAACGCCGGATTATCCAATATCTCCGTAAATTCCTCGATATGGTCGAAAACGGCTTGCCGCAGCATCTTTAACAGGCGGGGCGGTGGACACCATACGCCTCCCGACAGGAAACACCCGTCCGGTTGCCAGTGCACGTAGTAACCGGCCCGTTCGCTTTTTCTTCCTCCCACGGCGATATAGGCGGAAAAGTAATTTTTGTAGGGCGATTTGTCGGGCGAGAAACGCACGTCCCGGTAAATCCGGTAAATACAATCTTTCGGTTCCAACCCCGCTACCTCCGGCTCGAACAACGCGATTCGCTGGATAAGCCGGAATACGTCTTTTTCGAACTGGCTGCGTAATACGTCGTATTGCTCCTTACGCTCCTGGAACCACGGCCGGTTGTTGTTACGCTGAAGTTGCTCCAGGAATTCGAGTGTTTCTTTTATCATTGTTATCCGTGTTAGTGTAGTACAAATAGGACCGTATAAAACCGCTGCGGCGAACAGGCTTTTTGCCGGCCGCAGGGAAACTTCGCCTTCGTTCGCTTCCGGCCCGGGCGGAATGAAAATAAGATCGGTTATCCTCTTCCCGTCAAGCCTCCGTGTTTCGGCATATCCGTACGGATTACAGGTCCGACAGAATCTTTTTCAGTACCGTTTGCGCCGATATTTCCCGGTTGGCGGCCTCCGGGATAACGATGGAGCGGGGGCTTTCTATCACGTCGTCGCTAACAATCATGTTGCGGCGTACCGGCAGGCAATGCATAAAGTAGGCGTTATCGGTAAGCGCCATCTTCTCCGTATCCACCGTCCAGCTCCGGTCGGTATTGATTACCTTCCCGTAGTTCGGGTCGGTATAGGCCGCCCAGTTCTTGGCATAGATAAAATCGGCTCCTTCGAACGCCTTCTTCTGGTCGTACTCCACGCGGGCGTTTCCTACGAACTTCGGGTCGAGCTCGTAGCCTTCCGGATGCGTAATCACGAACTCGTAATCCGTTGCATTCATCCATTCGGCAAACGAGTTGGGTACGGCCTGCGGAAGCGCGCGCGGATGGGGCGCCCAGGTGAGCACCACCTTCGGCCGTTCCTTTTTCTTATACTCTTCGATGGTAATCAGGTCGGCGAAACTTTGCAACGGGTGGCGCGTAGCCGCTTCCATGCTGAATACCGGCCGTCCGGAGTGCCGGATAAACTGCGACAGGATTTTTTCGTTATAATCGTCCTCCTTATTTTCGAACCGGGCGAAGGAGCGTACGCCGATTACATCGCAGTAACAACCCATTACCGGCACCGCTTCGAGCAAATGTTCCGGCTTGTCGCCGTCCATAATTACCCCACGCTCGGTTTCGAGCTTCCAAGCGCCCTGGTTTACATCGAGCACAATCGTATTCATGCCCAGGTTCATGGCCGCTTTTTGCGTGCTGAGGCGGGTACGCAGGCTGGAGTTGAAGAAAATCATCAACAAGGTTTTATTTCTTCCCAGCTCCGTAAACCGGAACCGGTCTTTTTTTATCTCGAAAGCCTCGGCGAGCGCCTGGCGCAAATCGCCCAGGTCGTGTACGCAAGTAAAATGTCTCATAGAATATATCGTTTAGTTAGAAAGAACACTGTTTAACTCCGGGTTTGCCCGTTTCCTTCGACCAGGTATTTGTACGTAGTGAGTGCCTCCAGCCCCATCGGGCCGCGCGCATGCAGCTTTTGCGTGCTGATGCCTATCTCGGCGCCGAATCCGAACTGGCCCCCGTCGGTAAAAGCCGTCGACACGTTGGCATACACGCAGGCCGCATCTACCCCGTTCAGGAAGGTTTGCACCGCTTCCGGATTTTCGCTGACGATGCACTCGCTGTGGTGCGAGCCGTACGCGGCGATATGTGCGAGCGCCTCCTCCGTTCCGCTTACCGTACGGATGCTCATCTTGTAATCTAAAAACTCCCGGCCGTAATCTGCTGCCGTCGCTTTTTGCAAAAGCGCCGCCGGATACTGTTTCTCCAGTTCTCCGTACGCCTCTTCGTCGGCATACACCGTTACGTTGCGGGCTGCCAGGTCGCTGCATATCGCCGGAAGCGTATGCTTGATTTCCCGGTCTATCAGCAAGCTGTCGAGCGCATTGCATACGCTTACCCGGCGTGTTTTCGCATTCGTAACGATATTCCGCGCCAGGGTGGTATCGGCATTCCTTTCTATATACGTATGGCATACGCCGGCGCCTGTTTCGATTACCGGCACCCGGGCGTTATCCCGTACATAATTAATCAGGGCGCTGCTGCCCCGGGGGATAATCACATCCACCAGCCCCACAGCGTTCAGTAACTCGCCCGTCGTTTCCCGTCCGGCCGGCAGCAAACTGCAAACCGCTCCGGGCAGCCCCTGTTTTACTAACACGTTGCGGATACAGCGCATAATCGCCTCGTTGGTGTATTGTGCATCCGAACCTCCTTTCAGTACGCAGACGTTGTGGGTACGCAGGCACAACGAAAATACGTCGAGCGTTACGTTCGGCCGCGCTTCGTAAATCACGCCGATTACGCCGAAGGGAACCGCTACCTTCCGGATATGCATCCCGTTCGGCCGTGTGCTTTCCCATAACAGCTTTCCTACGGGCGACTCCAGGGCGGATACGTGCAACACATCCGAGGCCATTCCCTGCAACCGCTCTTTCGTAAGCATCAGCCGGTCGTATTTCGGGTCGGCGGCATCCATGCGCGCCAGGTCGCGTTTGTTTTCTTCCAGGATAACCGGTATCTGCTCCGTTACTTCTTCCGAAACGGCTCGCAGAACCGTCCGAATCGTATCCTCGTTGCATCCGGCAACGGCCTGCGCCGCTTCCGACGCCTGTTTCAATAGTGCTTGTGTATCCATACTTCCTCCGTTTAATCCAGGTAAAGATAATCGTAATGGATAAGCGGCTTTTCCGCCCGTTGCCCGGTTAGCCGGGCTGCTTCGCGGCTGTTGTAGTTTGCGCGTCCTACGCCCAGTTGGGCGCCGGTATCGTCCATTACTTTCACGATGTCGTCTTTCTCGAAGTCGCCCTCGATGCGCGTTACGCCCACCAGCAGTACGCTGGTCGCTTTCGGTTGCAGCAACGCCTGCCGCGCCCCTTCGTTAACATACACTTCGCCTTTCGCGAATCCTTCGGAATGGGCAATCCACTTCTTGATGTTGCTTACCGGTTTGGGCGACGGAACGAATCGCGTGCACACCGTTTCGCTTCCCTTTTCCAGCAAATCCGGCAGGATGCGGTCTTTCTTCCCGTTCGCGATAAACACAGTGATTCCTTCGTCGGCCACCTTGCGGGCGATGGTGCATTTGGTAAGCATGCCGCCCCGGCCGAATTGCGACTTGCCTGTTTGCACGTAGGCCGACAAGTCTTCCTTGTTCCCGTTTATCTCCCGGATAACCGTCGAAGCCGGGTCGGCCGGGTTGCCGTTGTAAATCCCGTCGATATTGCTCAGAATCACCAGGGCATCCATGCCCATCATGGTGGCGATGAGGCCCGACAACTCGTCGTTGTCGGTAAACATCAACTCGGTTACCGAAATCGTGTCGTTTTCATTCACGATGGGTATCACGCCGTTTTCGAGCATCACCTCCATGCAATGCTTCTGGTTGAGGTAATGCGTACGCGTACCGAAGCTCTCTTTCGTGGTGAGTACCTGCCCGCAGGTAATCCGGTGGTCGCGGAACAACTCGTAGTACCGGTTAATCAGCTTGGCCTGTCCGATAGCCGAATAAAGCTGCCGTGCCGAAACGGAGTCGAGCCGCCGTTCCGGCCTGATTTCGCTGCGTCCCGACGCTACCGCGCCCGACGAAACCAGCACGATTTCCACGCCGTTACGGTGCAACTCGGCTACCTGGTCGACCAGCGCCGACATCCGGGTAACATCCAGCGTACCGTCGTTCCGGGTAAGTACGTTGCTTCCTATCTTGACTGCTATCCGCTTATACCGGTACATACGCCTTTATTTATTTTCCTTGTCGCGGATTTCCACCCGGCGGATTTTTCCGCTGATGGTTTTCGGCAGCTCGTCGACAAACTCTACGATGCGCGGATATTTATAAGGAGCCGTTACCCGTTTCACATGGTCTTGTATTTCGCGGATAAGCGCTTCGCCCGCTTTCTCTTTGTATTCTTTCGACAACACGATGGTTGCTTTTACCACCTGGCCGCGTATCTCGTCGGGTACGCCGGTGATGGCGCATTCCACTACGGCGGGGTGCGTCATCAGGGCGCTTTCCACTTCGAACGGCCCGATGCGGTAGCCCGAGCTCTTGATTACGTCGTCGGCGCGGCCTACGAACCAGAAGTAGCCGTCTTCGTCGCGCCAGGCCACATCGCCCGTATAATAAATGCTGTCGTGCCAGGCTTCGCGGGTAAGCACCGGATCGCGGTAATACTCTTTAAATAAACCCAGCGGCTTGCCGTGTGTGGTGCGCACCACGATTTGCCCTTGTTCGCCGTCTTCGGCCGAACGTCCGTCGGGAGTAAGCAAATCCACATCGTACTGCGGATTGGGGATACCCATCGAGCCCGGTTTCGGCTCTACCCACGGGTAGGTGGCGATGGTAAGCGTGGTTTCCGTTTGCCCGAAACCTTCTTTCAGCTTGATACCCGTGAGCTTGTAAAACGTTTCGTATACGGCCGGGTTCAACGCCTCGCCGGCGATGGTGCAGTATTGCAGCGACGAGAGGTCGTATTTCGTGAGGTCTTCGCGTATCAGGAAGCGGAAAATGGTGGGAGGGGTGCACAGCGAGGTAATCCGGTAGTCCTGAATCATCCGCAGCATATCGGCCGGGGTAAATTTTTCGTGGTCGTATACGAATACGGTGGCGCCGGCAATCCATTGGCCGTACAGCTTTCCCCATACCGCTTTCCCCCAGCCGGTATCGGCAATCGTCAGGTGCAGGCTGTCGCCGTGCAGGTTGTGCCAGAAGCTGCCGGTTACGATATGCCCGAGGGGATAAGTAAAGTCGTGCGCTACCATTTTGGGGTTTCCCGTGGTACCCGAAGTGAAGTACATCAGCGAGATGTCGTCGTTCGAGTTGGGATGCGCCGGATGGGTGAACGGGGCGGCGTGGTCGATGCCGTCGTGGAAATCTACCCATCCTTCGGGTACGAGCGGCCCTACGGAAACCAGCTTCTCTACCGAGGGCGATTCGGGAAGGGCGGCCGTTACGTGGCCCAGTATCAGGTCTTCGCCGGCAGCTACAATCATTTTGATGTCGGCCGCGCGGTTGCGGTATACGATGTCTTTTTTGGTGAGCAGGTGGGTGGCGGGAATCACTACGGCACCTAATTTATGCAGGGCGATGATGGAAAACCAGAACTCGTACCGGCGTTTCAGGATAAGCATCACCATGTCGCCGTGCCCGATGCCGAGCGACTGGAAGAACGAGGCCGTCCGGTCGGTGTAGCGTTTGATGTCGGCAAAGGTGAAGTCGATGTGCTGTCCCTGGTCGTTGGTCCAGCAGAGTGCTTTCTTATCGGGCGCTTCCTCGGCCCAGGCGTCGACTACGTCGTAGCCGAAATTGAAGTTTTCCGGTACGTTGATGTGCAGATTTTCGATAAAATCTTTTTGCGACGCAAAGGTCGTTTTGTTTAAGAATCTTTCTAACATATCTTTATTTTCCGTTATTACATAATAATAGCCAGGAAGCGAACTTTTTCATCGCCCAGCGTTTTCATTCCGTGGGGGAGGGCCGAGTTGAAATAAATGCTGTCGCCCTCGTTGAGTTGCAATTCTTTTCCGTTGATATGGAACAGCAGGTGCCCGCTGAGAATCAGGTTGAATTCCTGCCCAGGATGCGAGTTGAGGTACACGGGCGTGTCGTCGGGCGTGGGGTGTACGGTTACGATAAACGGGTCGGCTTTGCGATTAACGAACCCAGCGGCCAGCGATTGGTATTTGTAGGCTTTCACGCGCTCTACGGCTACGCCTTTGCCTTTGCGGGTAACGAAGTAGGAGCACATCTTGGGTTCGTCGCCGAACATCAGGGTGGTGAGCTCGATGCCGTAGGCTTGCGAAATCTGGTGCAGCACGCTTACGGATATGTCTATCGTGCCGCTTTCGAGCCGTAAATATTCTTCTACGCTGAGGTGGCAAACCTGAGCCATTTCTTCGGGAGTAATCTCCAATGCATCGCGAAGGCCTGACAGGCGTTCGGCTATTTGCTTAATCTGTTCGTTCATCAGCTGTGGTTATTAATGTAATGTGTGGCCAAAGATACAAACAAAATGGAAAAGGAGGCGACGGGGGTAGTTCTTTTTAAAAAGAGCTTTTAAAGAAATCCCGGCTTTTCCGGGAAGGGGGATTTTGCCTCGACAGGCGATAGGAGCCCTTACCCGGGTTTAAACCGTCCCGGGAAGGAAAATCCTCCTTTACCGGGAAGCGCTTTCTTGCTTTCGTGCTTTTGGCAGAAAGAAAGGAAAACTGTCGGTAGGTGCCGTGGGCGGACCTCCTTCGTGGCGAACGTGAAAAATTCTATATATTTCTTAAAAAGTCTGCGGAATATAGATAAAACAGGTTAAAAAAAGGGGAAGTCCGCCCCCTTTTTTATATATTAAAGTAGCGTGTTTAACCCACACAGGGGAAACTGGATGAACCGGATAACGGCCGGTAGCAGAAAATCCGCTGCCGGGTGAAGCTGGCAAAGCGCCGGCCGCCTCTGTTTTTATAGCGCCTGCCCACCTCGATAAAGGCCCCCTGTTTTACCCGCTTTCTTATTTCTTCTCTTCTCCCGCTTTGCTTTTTTATCCGGCCTTCGAACCGTTTTATTTCTTTTTTTATATTGCAAATACTTCTGTATCAGCAGGCAATATATTCTATCCACCAACAATTTACGCCGGGCGTCATGAACGACTGACGCCGCACACCGTGCACAAGCGACGTACTGGGCTGTGAATGGCCGGCGCCGACCGGAAGTGCCTGGGTATGCCTTTTTTTTATCTCTTGTTTTTCCCTGGGAATAGCTGCCGGAACAGCGGGGGTACGGACGGGATGAAAAGGAAGGAAACGAACCGGAGTGTTAACAAGGACGATAAATAAGTATTAAAATGTATAAATATATTTAATCCTCCGGTTTTTCAACGTAGCGAACAATGGCCGCTACGAATCCGGTTTATTTTTATCTTCCCGAAGGGATATAGGGTGGGAGGCTGCCTATTTATAAAAGTACGCGTATGTGTGGTCTGAAAGGGATGGACGTGACGGCCGCCCCGATGTGTAAGGTGAATAAGCTGCCTGTTAGCGTTTTCGGCATGGATACGCCGGGGCACCTGAAGAAGGGGATAAGGGGGAGTATCGAACCGAGCGATACGCCTGGAGCGGATAGCCCGGTTCGACCGGCTCGAATGCCGTAATTCGATTGATTCGGACAGCCCGGTTCGATTCAGTCGGATGGAACGGGTCGAACGAGAAACATAGGGGCGGCAAGCGGGTTTGCGGCGTGCGTCGAATAGCGACGCAGAGGGGTCAGCCCGGTTTACTTGCTTGCTTTCAGTCCGTTGATTACGGCTGTGGTAAAGCCGCACGCTTCCATTTCGTTCAGGCCCTTGATGGTGATGCCGCCCGGTGTGGTTACTTTGTCGATTTCCGCTTCCGGATGGCTTTCGGGATGTGCCAGCAGTAAGGCGGCCGCTCCTTCTACGGTACGGGCTATCACCTCTTTCGCCTGGTCGGGATAGAACCCCAGTTCCACGCCGCCCTCCATCGCCGCCCGGATATACCGCAAGGCGAAGGCGATGCCGCACGAAGCCAATGCCGTACCCGCCGTCATCCGGCTTTCGTCTATCAGTATCGCGCTTCCTAAATCGTTGAAAAGCGAAAGAAGCAGTTGCTCCTGCTCGGGCGAAGCGTTGCACGAGGCTATCATCGTCATACTTTTGCGGATGGCGATGGCCGTATTCGGAATAACCCGGAATACCGAAGGGCGGACAGCCGTTTCGTCGATACCGTCGCGTTGCAGGAACCGGTTCAACTGTTCGAAGGTCATGCCTCCGGCTATCGAAACGATTGTTTGCCGGGCGTAATCGAGCCCGTATTTGATTTCGTTAATTACTCCTTCCATCAGCCACGGCTTTACGGCCAGCATCACGATGTCGGCTCCCTGTACCGCTTCCGTATTGCTTTGGGTGATGCAGAAGCCGTTGTTTTCGCGTACCAGGGCATCCAGTTTGCCCCGCGAAGGATTGGAGCAGCAGATGTCGGATGCCTTTACTTGCGTGCCTTGCGCCAGGCCGCGGGCAATGGCGCCTCCCATGTTTCCGGCGCCGATAATTGCGATTTTCATTGTATAACTTTTTCTTTGCGTTAATTACTCTACTTCATAACTACACAAATGTACGGAATTTTCTTTCCTTTCCGCTTGTTTTCCTTTTTTTATAAGCCGGTCGAAGTAGATGGCAAAAATTAATTTTAGACAGAACGAGAATCCGTTCGATTATAACTCCCTTTCTTTTTGCCCATCTCTGAAAAACACCGGCCGCTTCGTATGGCCCCACGGGCCTCAGATACTATCTTAAAAAGCAATGCTTAGAGCA
>JAJBTJ010000211.1 GCA_020860905.1 Parabacteroides sp.
AAATCTTACATTTATTTGCAATATACCGGAATATTCGTATCTTTGCACCCGGAAAAGCAAAACATCCGGTCGTATCCCGCAGAATCAGGCTCATTTGCCTCTGCTTCCGGACAGCCCGGTTTCGGTTCTTCCTACAACAACATCGCGGAGTGGAGCAGTGGTAGCTCGTTGGGCTCATAACCCAAAGGTCGTAAGTTCGAGTCTTGCCTCCGCAACTAACTAAAAAGAATCGTATCGTGCGATTCTTTTTTTGTTTCGCCTCGCTAAAAGGCGACCCGAGCGATAAAGAAACTATAAAAGTAGCAGGCTGACAACTCATCAGCCTGCTACTTTTCGTATATTCGAAAGTGTAAATGCAAATTATAAAGAAATGAGACTGTTACAATCTATCCAGGGTCGAAATAATGAATTCACCGTTATTCTTCCACAGAAAAAAATCGATTGCCTTACTTCAGAAAGCGGCAAAATAAGCGAGATTGTGAGTCAGGCCTCCCTCTCTATTACCGGAAATAACAACCGTATCACCCTGCGTTTCGACTCGGAAGAGCACGTGGAAGAAGTGTTGCTCGGCGGGGGATTCCATCTTATAGTGAAAGGAGACAACAACGTGGTAACTATCGGGAACCTCATTCTAAGGCATTCCGCTATGTTAGGCATGACCGGGTTAAAACTCATCATAGGCCAATTACCCGGATTGGGAGCGGGAGTTTCGCGAAAAGCGGATAACTGTCGTGTCGACATTGGCGACAGGGTGGTAATCAACGGGGCAACGCTCTATTTGCAAGAAGACAATTCATCCGTTAGCATAGGCGACGACAGCCAATTAAGCTGGGGCATCGATGTATGGTGTACCGATGCGCACACAATTACCGATTTAGACGGAAATCCGCTGAACTTCGCTCACTCTATAGAAATAGGGAAGCACGTGTGGATAGGCAAAGATGCAAAAATAGGCAAGAATGTAAAAATATCGGATAACAGTATCGTAGGCTGGGGAAGTATCGTAACCCGGAAATTCGACGAACCCAACGTTATCCTGGCGGGAGTTCCCGCTAAAGTGGTAAAACGAGGAATCAACTGGGACCGCAAATGTATCAACAAATATATTATCGGGTAAGAAAGCGAATAAAGGAAACTGCCGGATAACCGGGTTCCATTTCCTTCGCAACGATAACCCGCCAGGTTGCAAAAAGCAGTCCAGGCTATAAAAAAACATACCTGCAAAAAAGCTCCCGGAGAAAAGTTCCGGGAGCTTTTTTATTTCAAGCCGGCTTATAACGCCAAATCCAGTAACGTTTCGCCCTGTATGTTCAACACTTTTAACGACATTTCTTTTCCTTTTTTCTGCAAAACCATTACCGTGGCGCCTTCCGGTTTATAACCGCCCCCGATTACCACCGGGAAATTGTTTTCCGCCTCGCCTTTCGGATAATAAGCAAAGCGGTGCATGTGCGCATTCAGGGACACGGCGAACGGAGCTTTCGACAACGTTTCGCCCCACAACTCCCGGCAAGGGTTATACCGGTCGGTTTTCCCGTAAATAGGGATGTGGTGCACCAACACCCGTTTCGCCGCTTTCCTGAAAGCCGGCGAAGCCACCTCTTCTTTCAGAAACGCCGCCTCGTCGGTACGCAACTGCGTAAAATCGTTCAATCCGTAGTATACCCAGTGGTCGTCGGGTTTATCTTCCCCGCAATCCAGCAACACGAAGCGGGTATCGCCCCAATTGAAAGCTCCGTAGGTTTTTCCGCCGATATAATCGAACTGCTCCTTCAAATTCATCGAATAAGCGTCGCGTATTTCGTGATTGCCCCGCAAATAGATAACCGGCACTTCATCGGCTTTTACCGTCCGGTTTATTTCGGAAATAAACCCCACGGCATCGGAAGCCGTATGGGGCGCATCGATAATATCGCCGTTACAGATAACGAAATCGTACGGAACGTTTTTTACCTGTTCGTACAACCGGTGCAACGTACCGGGCGTATTGTGCAAATCGTTAAACACGAGGGCCGTAAAATCGGACGTTTTCCCGGTAGGCAACGTAAAGGAAGAGAACCCGGAAACAGCCGTTTCGCCGAACTCTTTCCGGTAAGCGCCGTACAGCGTTATCTCCTGCGAGCCTACCCGGTAATAATATTTTTGTCCGGGCTCCAGGTTATCCAGCCGGATTTTATGCAGGCAGGTGTTGGAAATAACCTGGCCGTCTATAATGGTTTGTTTTTTCGTAAGCCGGGTGGTATCGGTTCCGTATTCCACCCAGCCACAGGTAGGAACCGAAGTATGCCACATCACGGTAATCCCATGACCCGTGGGATTCTGAAGGTAGGGAGCCGTACGGAAAATCGTTTCGCGGGGCGCCTTGAGTACGATGTCGGCGAATACCGGACGATGGTCGGACTCTACGGGCGCCGGTATAACGCCGTTCCGTACCAACGAGAGGGGCATGTCACCCTTTTTATACAAGGCGATGTAATCCAGGCAGGTATCAGGCGAATCGGCTGGGAAAGAGGGCTGGGCGGTATCGGTAAGGATGACGAAATCTTTTCCGAGTTCGCGGATAAATTCGGAGCGCGGGTCGGCATTTAGGTCGCCGGCAATCAGCACGGGTTTGTTACAACGGCCTACTTCCCCGCGGATAATAGGTAACGAAAGCAACTGGTCTTCAGCAGTAAGCGACAGGTGGGTAGAGCAGTATACGTAATCGGCGAACTCGGCCATCACGAAGGTACGGGCCTCTTCCCTGCCGGGCAATGCCACCCGGCATACGCTCAACGGCTTTTCTTTGGAAAGGATACCTATTCCGTACTTTCCACCGTCGTACGGAATGGCCGGCGCATAGGTAGGATACATCCGGGTAAGTTCGGCCAATACACGCAGCACGTCCGTCCGTCCGCTCCGGTTCGTTACACTGTCGACCTCCTGTACCGCCACCACATCCGGCGCCACTTTATTGATTACGCCGGCCGTACGCTGGTAATCGGTACGGTCGTCCATGCCGCGTCCGTCGCGGATGTTATAACTCATGATGCGCAAGGAACGCGATGCGCAGTCGGGTTGAGCCGATAAGCGGAAAGAAAACAGCAAAAGGCCGAAGGCTAATAGCCGGAATACAGTATTTTTCATCTGGTATAGAATTTAAATTTCACAATCACGTCGTACGGCAGCCGCTCATGCAGGTACCGGGTCGCACCGGTAACACACAGAACACATCTCTCCTTACCTATTGCAAGCCGTTCGGCGAAGGTAGGAAATATGCCAGGGAAAAACAAAAAATGAGAGAACAAACAAAAAGCCGGCCGGAAAGAGAAATCGTCTCTTCCGGCCGGCTGTATCTATTGTATTCGGCTCGTTACTTACCGGGTTCCGTTAGCCCACCAAACGGGTTCGGTATAAACATACTGTCCGTCGCCGTAGGCCGCTTTTACTTCCGGGTTCGTCGTGGTGTCGCTGTTTCCGTACGGACAACGCAACGGGAACTTCCGCGTATTCTTCAACACAACGTATTCGTTTCCTTCCGCTTTCCAACGACGAATGTCGTTATACATTTCCGTAGCTTCACCCGAGGCGCCCCAGAAAGCCAGGTATTTCTGAACCATCGTTTCTTTTAACGGATTGAGCGCGAACAACGGTTCTACTTCGTTATCGAAATAATCTTCAGCAACCGTTTCATCCAACGTAGCGTTTACCTGAATCAAATCGGCACCTAAATAATCCTCGGCCGATTCGATGGCTGCTTCCGCATTCAACAAGCCGGCTACCACGCCTTCTTTCAACGCCTCTTCCGCTTCGGGCAACCGGTTCAAACGGCACAACGCCTCCGCTTTCAGGAATTGCAGTTCGTGGTAACTCAACAAAACGGTCGGAGCCGTCTGGGCGTACATGAAAGCCGACACTCCGTAGGCTTGCATCGATTGTTTCGGCGAGCCGTTCGGGGCCGGAACATAATGCGGGTCGTTTATACCCGTAACCTGATACAATTTATAGTCGTCACCTATTTCTACCATCGGCGACAGGATAGCGCGCTGGATACGCGGGTCGTTGCGTTCGGCCAGCTTCTGGCATAAGCTCTCGCTGAGGGCCAAGGCGGCACGCGCATCGTAAAAACCGAATAATGGATTGATGTTATTCGAATCGTATAAGCTGAACTCGGCTTGTTCGCCGGCCGAAGCAAACGATTTATCTATATAATCCAATATCGCTTCGAGGTCTTTCGTCCGGTCGGCCGAGCGGTTCAACAGCCGCATCGTATACCGGGCTTTCAGGCCGTAAGCAAACCGGAGCCATTTGCCGCTGTTCCCATTATACAGCAAATCGCTCGAACCGATAGGCTGTACATCCGACTGCTGCAAATGAGCAATCGCATCGTCGAGGTATTGCATCACGCCCTTATAAATATCTTCCTGCGTGTCCATCTTCGGATTCTTATAGAGCGGCGAACCGTGTTCGTCGATTAAGGCTGCCTGGCTGAACGGCGCATCACCGAACATATCGGCAATCAAAGCGGAATTATAAGCGGCAAGCACTTCGGCAATCCCCCTGGTAACGTTATTCCCTTCGTCCCGGTTTCCTTCTTCGCATTGGGCGATCGCAATCCGTGCGTTTCTCAATGTCATATACTGATTGAGCCACGAATTCTGGAACGTACTGGCAGCCGAAGGTTCGTTCAACCGGATTTCCGCATTGTACAATTGGTTATCTACGCCGACTTCGTATTCGATATACGACGAACCGTAGGTATTGAAATCGCCACCCACGTTCGAAAAAGCGGTAGAGGTAATCACATCCGTCAAAATAAACCTGGCATCCACTGCATGGGCATGGTCGTTGTCCTGATTGATTTTATCCATCGTGTCTTCCGAGCACCCTGTAAGCCCCGCAGACAAAACAAATGCCGTCAATAAGCTTTTAAAAAGCGTATTATATGTTTTCATATTTCTGTCGATTTACTAATTAGAATTTTACATTGACTCCAAATCCGTAGCTGGCCGTACTCGGGAGCGAGAAACGCTCGAATGCACCTCCCATATTGTTATTTCCCTGCGTAGCTTCCGGATCGAAGCCTTTCATTTCCGACCAAACCAGGATGTTCCGGGCGAAAACGTTCACGTTTACATTCAGCCAGTTTCTCGAGAATACCGGGTAACTCAACGCGATTTCACGGAGCTTGATAAACGAGTTGTCGTATACATACGCTTCGTCGATTCCTCTCATCGTAGCAAAATAATCCTGAGCATCTTCGCCGTTGACAAAAATATCGTTCGGGGCATACGTCGGATTGCCGTTTGCATCGGCACCGGTTACTTTCACGGAATTTTCACCGAACATGAAACCGTTTTTACGGTAATCACTCGACAACTTGCTCGCTCCGTAGAAGTTTTGTTCACCGGCCGTTCCGCAATACATCTGGCCGCCTTGCTTCCAATCGAATACGGCCGATAACCGGAATTTATACAATTCGATATTGGTATTGAATCCCAGACGGAAGTCGGGCGCTACCTTGCCAATTACCACGCTTTCGCCGGCTTGCGGAATACCGTTTTCATCCACTACGATTTGTCCGGCTTCGTTACGCAAATACCCTACCCCGTAAATTACCGGGAACTTATCGCCGATTCCGGCGCGTACCTGCGGCGTAACGAATCCGCCCAGCATAATACTTTCCACACCCGGAGCCAATTCGTCGACATAGTTATCGATTTTCGAGAAGTTGAAAGCAAAATCCAGCTTAAAGTCTTTCGTATCTACCGGAGCTACGCCCAACGTAAACTCGTGGGTGTTGGTGTGCATCTTTCCGCCGTTCATCATCATGCTCTGCGAACCGGTGGAGCCGGCCAAAGGCACTTCGAATATCTGGTCGGTAACATTCTGGCGCGAATAGGTGTAACTCAACGAAAACAAACCGTTCAGGAACGTCAAATCCGTACCGAATTCGTACGATTTAGTATTCTGGGGTTTCAAATCCGGATCGTATACTATATAATACGGAGTATAAGCCATCATCCCGTTCAACGGATACATCAACGGCGTTCCGTTGTAAAATCCGCCACCGAAAGAGGGAGTATAATAATAAGTAGGGATATAATCGCCGGCCATTCCTACCTCGGCATACGAAGCGCGGAGTTTACCGAAAGTAAGCACGTTGTTTTTCAGCGGCTCGAGTTCGGTGAATATCCAGCCGGCCGATACGGAAGGATAAAAGAACGAGCGGTTGTCGCGCGGCATCGAAGATACGATGTCGTTACGGCCGGTTACGTTCAGGTACAGCATGTTTTTCCAAGCCAACGACAAACTGGCGAAATTCCCGACAGTACGTTTCCGGTAATACTTGTCTTCCGCCGAATATACCGAGGCATTGTTCATGTGGTTCCATCCGGGGAAATTGAAGTTCATCCCGTACGAGTATACATACTTGGTTCTCTTTTCCACGAGTTCGTTACCGAGCAAGGCGTCGAAAACCAGGTCATTGTTGATATTCCAGGTATACATGGCCGTTAACAACGAGTTCATCTCGTTAATAGTATAGTGGTACGACGAAGCATCGCCGCCGGTAGTCCAAGTGGTTCCGTATCCGTACTGGTCGAGGTAATTGGTGGTATACGCATCGTCGCCCAACTGGTATTTTACTTCCAGTTTATGGTTGGAGGTACCGAACTTGGTAGTATATTTCAGGAATGCGTTTCCGAAAAAGCGCTGCGAACGCTCGGTAAACTTATTGTTATCGCAAGCCCAGTACGCATCGTCGATCCAGCTTTCACGGAACGTGTTTTGTTCGTGCGGTTTGCCGTCGATGAACGAAGGAATACCGGCCATGTTGTAACTTACCGGTGCTGTATAGATGGTAGCCGTTACACCCGAATTGGCGGTAGACTGTTTCTTAATCTTGGAAGCGACGAAGTTTCCGTTGAAACCGGTTGTCCAGTTGGCATGCAACTGCGCCTCAGCCGCTAATTTAACATTATAGCGGTTCATCCCGGTAGAGGGAACGATACCGTTCGAAGTGGTATTACCCAGCGAGAAAGAATAACTTCCTTTATCGAAACGCTGCGCTACGTTCACGGAGTTGCTCCAGGTTACGCCGGTTTTGTAAAAGTCTTTCGCATTGTCGTAAGCCCCCGGAGTCGCCCACGGGTCCATTCCGGCCTTTGCCAACTGGGTTACATAATATTGTCTCTGGTGCAATCCGTTGGCCTGGGTATACTTGTTGGCTACGTTTCCGCCGTAAACCGGGTCGTTCGGCAACTCGGAAATAGCAGGTCCCCAGCTATATTGCGAGTAAGGGCTGTATTCGCCGTAACTACCTTGTGCAAATTCCTGCTGCAATTCGGGCAAAGTGGAAACCTTGTCGAAAGCGAGGTTGGTGCTGAACGTAACCGAAGGTTTCCCTTTATCGGCACCCTTGCCGCTTTTCGTAGTAATCACAATCACGCCGTTCGAAGCCCGCATACCGTACAGGGCCGATGCTGCCTGCCCTTTCAGGATGTTGATGCTTTCGATGTCGTTCGGGTCGAGGTCGACAGCCCGGTTCGCATAGTCGGCACCCGAAACGCTACCGTTGTTCATGATTTCGGTATCCACGTCGGCCGAAGAAGCGATAGGCATACCGTCGATTACATACAACGGCGTATTGTCGCCGGTAAACGAACGCGAACCGCGAATCGTTATTTTAGACGAGGCACCCGGCATACCCGACGACGGTGCGATGTCGATACCGGATACTTTACCTTGTAACGCGCCCGCCAAGTTGGTATTGGCGGCCTGGGTCAGTTCGTCCGCTTTCACATCCTGCACGGCGTATCCCAAGGCTTTCTTCTCTTTCGAGATACCCATTGCCGTAATCACTACTTCGTCCAGATTCTGGGTATTTGTTTCCAGGATAACCTTCACTACCGGCTTTACGGCTACTTCCTGCGGCTTCATTCCGACGTAGGAAATCAATAAAGTCTTTGCAGAACTCGGTAAAGGGAAGAATCGCGGCGAAGGGAAAAGCACGCATACCAGACAGGGAAAAAAGAGGAAGCAGCCTCGCGTTCACGCGGTTTACAGGTCCGAACCGTTTATTCGCGGCAAGGAATTTTGCTTGCCGCCGGGCATTAAAAAATACTTCCCTATCCGGAACAGGGCTGTTTCGAAGCGTTCCGGATAGGAAAGTAGGTTCCTGGTAGAATAATCGGGGGAAGTTCTACCGGGAAAGGGCGTTTATTTTTTGTAAATCTTTTATTATGGTAATATCCATAATATTGCTGTAAATCTGGGTGGTCCGTACGCTTTTATGTCCTAACAGTTTTTGTACGGTGGTAATGTTTGCGCCGTTGTATAGCAACAAGGTGGCATTCGTGTGCCTTGCGGTGTGGAAAGATACTTTCTTATGCACGTCGGCCAGCCGGCATATTTTAGCCAGTTGTTTGTTCACGTTCGAGTTATCGGCCAAATCGAACAGCATCGTGTTACGGGTACGGTATTTCTCGAGGATGCCGATTGCTTTCCCGTCGAATAATAAAAAAAGAGGCAACCTGATTTCCGTTTCGGTTTTCAGGGTGGAGTAAACGAGCCATACGTTATGGTCGATACACAATATGTTATCGGGGGTGAGACGCACGATGTCGGAGTAGCGCAGGCCGGTATAGCAACTGAATAAAAAAGCATCCAGGCTTTTCCGGTAGCGCGGATGGAGCATACTGATATCCGTTTTTTCCATTTTTTCCAATTCTTCCGGGGTAAGGTGTTCGCGGCGGGTTTCCGCATATTTTATCTTGAATTTCCGGAAAGGATATTTTTGCAAAGAGAAAAGATCTTTGTTGATAGCCAGGTTAATGTAGCGTTTGATGTGTTTGAAATGTTTGGCAATGGTGTTTTTATGGTATCCCTTTTGCCGGAGGTATTTTTCAAAATTACAAAGAAAATCGTAGGTGAGATTTTCGAATGTAACGGTGGGGGCGTAAGTCGTGAGTACTTTCCAGGTGGAAAGGTGGGTGTTTAAAGTCGACTTTTTTAACGTTCCGTTCCGGATTTCTTTTTCCAGAAAGGAAAGAAAGGAATTTTTATCGGGCATTACTTCCTTCTTTTTCAGGTCGTTCAGGTCGAACTTTTTCCCGTTTTGCCAGATTTCCAGTTCCGTCCGTTCCAATTCCGCAGCGAAAGCCCGTATTTTCCTGTTCAGCGCCTCCATGTTCGGATGGTTTTTTATCACCTTACGTTTGCAGTCCCACTGGGTAGGTTTTACAT
>JAJBTJ010000231.1 GCA_020860905.1 Parabacteroides sp.
AAAAAGGATGACCGCCGGTAGGCGCCGTCGGCAGACGCCTCGCGGCGAGCGAAGATTGTTTTTTTAAATAAAAAGAAAACAGGTTTCCCCGGCATAATCCAAGCAGAGCTTTGCTTCTGCTCTCGGTTTGCACTATCTTTGACATATCGAAAAAGAATACTTAATTTTTAAACACAAATATATTATGAAGCACAAGCTCGTTTTATTGTTTTGCCTCGGGTTCGTACTATTCCCCGTTTTACAAGCCCAGAAAAAAGAAAAACCCAAATGGAAACTCGTTTGGAAAGAGGATTTCAAGAAGAATGAAATCGACAAAAGCAAATGGACGAAAATACCGCGCGGTACAGCCGACTGGAACAATTACATGTCGTACCACGACAATTGCTACGATGTAAAAGACGGCAACCTGATTCTGCGCGGCATCGTGAACGATGTGGATAAACAAGATACGGCCCGTTACCTTACCGACGGCATTTATACCAAAGACAAAATGACCATCAAACACGGCAAGGTAGAGGTAAAAGCCAAGTTGGGAAACGCTACCGGCGCCTGGCCTGCTATCTGGATGTTGCCCCAGTACGATAAATGGCCGATGGGCGGCGAAATCGACATCATGGAACGACTCAACCACGATACGATTGCCTACCAAACCGTACATTCGCATTATACCTACGACCTGAAAATGGAAAATACGCCTCCCCACGGCAGTACGGGTGCTATCCGTCCGGACGACTATAACGTATATGCCGTTGAAATCCATCCCGACAGCCTGGTGTTTTCCATTAACGGCAACCACACCTTTACCTATCCCCGGATAGAAACCGACCTGGAAGGACAGTATCCCTTCGGAACGCCTTTTTATTTGCTTATCGACATGCAGCTCGAAGGAAACTGGGTAGGCCGGGCCGACCCGCAGGAACTACCGGTGGAAATGAAAGTAGATTGGGTGAAATTTTATATCCCGAAAAAATAAGATAAAAAAGGTAGAACGCAGGAACACGGAGAAACAGGGATTGACGATAAGCCAATCGATTCCCTGCGTCTCCGTGTTTTGTTTTTCTGTTATCCCTTCCGGAATGCTTCGCCGGTTACCATCCCGCCGGTTGCACCAGGTTCGGGTTCAGTTGAGCCTGATGCTTCGGAATCGGCTTGTAATAATACTGCGGGTCGACGAACGTACGCGGAAGCGTTTTGTCGTTTACGAACCGGATGTTGCCGTACGTTCCTTCCGACAAGTAAAAGTCCTGTTCGTTACCGCTATCGTCGTGCAAATAATATTTGCTCAATCCCTTTTGTACATCTTCCGGCAGCGAAGCGATAGGGCCCGTTTCCGAAGGCGAGTTCAGGATGGCTACATCCGGGGCGCCGTCGCCCGTTACATCGTAAGCCCCTAAGCCGGGAATATAAATCCCTTCCGACGGGCCTTCCAGCAATTTCCCCGCTTTCCAGCGCATCAAATCGTCGTAGCGGAACCCTTCGCACGCCAGTTCTACGCGGCGTTCGCGGCGGATTTCCAGTATAACGGCCCGGTTCGGCCCGGTTACATCCGGATATTGGGTTGCCAATACCGGGTCGGCCGTCAAACCGGCTATTGTCAAGCCGGCCACTTTCGCCCGTTTCCGCAGCTCGTTTATCGTGAGGTCGATAACCGGCTGGTCGATTTGGTTCAGCTCCGCCATCGCCTCGGCGTAGATGAGCAACGTTTCGCCGTAGCGGAAAATAGGCAGGTCGGTGTAGTTCTTACCCCATTCCATGCCCATCGATAACGAGCGGGGATAGAATTTGATTTGAATCAGGCCGCTGAAAGTAGGGCGCGCCACGCTCGGTTTCTTATCGCCGTCTTTGGTAAAACCCGGTGCCATGATGGTTTGAGCCATACGCTCGTCGCGGCCGGTAAACATATCCAGGTAACCGGTGGTTTTATACGCCGGGTTATCTGTAGGGCGCGTACCGTCGGTATTCAGGTAACTGTCGGCCAGGCTCTTGCTCAACGCCCATTGCCAGTCGTATACGCTCGACGTATTGTTGCCCCGGTTCAGTTCGCGGCTGTAGTCGTCGTACAGAATCATTTCCTTGTTCGCCGACAAGTCGGGGCTCGAAAATAAATCGCAATATCCCTGTGCCCCGGTACCGGTAATCCCGAACAATCCCGTATCCATCAGTTGTCGGGCGGCCCAGGCCGCTTTTTCCAGGAACGCATCGGCCGTAGCGGTTAAATTCAGCTCCGTATGGTATTTCCGGAAAGTACCCTCGTGCAACGCGATACGCGCCATTAACTGGTAAGCAGCGTATTGCGTGATACGCGTGCGGCTGTCGCCTGTTTTGATATGGTCGACGGCATATTGCAAATCGGCCATAATCGAGTCGACCACCAGCGTACGCGGGTCTTGCGTTTTGAAAAGCAATTCTTCGTCGTCGGTTTTCAACGGTTTCGAAATCCAGGGCACATCCCCGTATTTTTTCACCTGGTCGTAATAAAACTGAGCGCGGAAAAACCGGGCGATACCTACGTAGTGATTAATATCTTCCGCATTCCCTTCCGCACGTCCGGCGTTGGCCAGCAAAAAGTTGATGCTGCGCAAGTCGCCCCACTTATTCCAGCCGCCCACGTTTTCGATGTTCAGCTTGCCGCGCAGCATATTGTCGGTTTCGCTGCTTCCGGTGTATGTGCTCAGGTTATCCGAATAAATATCGTTGTAAGATACCGGCAACAATTCGTACAGCCCGTTAGTATACGTTTCCAGGTCTTGCGAGGTACGGAAAAAGTTCTCTTCGGTAATGCTCGTTTCCGGGTACCGTTCCAGGAAACTGTCGTTACAAGAGCTGCCGGCTACGCATAAAGCTCCTACTAAAAGTATAGGCTTTAAATATTTTATCGTGTTCATTGTTAATTCGTATTTATTAGAAATTAAGATTCAAACCGAAAGAATAAGTACGCTGGAACGGATAGATTTTCGAATTATCCGATAACGCTTCCGGGTCGAGGTTGGCTTTCAGGTGCGAAATCTCGAAAAGATTTTCCGCGCTGAAGTAAAACCGTAACCGGTCGATAGCGAACCGTTGCGTTAAATTCCGGGGCAATGTATAGCCGAAGGTAAAGTTTTTCAGGCGCATATACGAAGCATCCTGCAAATACCTGGTTTGCGGGCAAGCCAGCTCGCAACCCGACGACTCGGCGATGTACGCCTTTACGCGCGGGAAATAAGCATCCGGATTCTCCGGCGTCCAGTGGTCGAGGTTTTGTTTCTGCACGTTGGTCCACGGCTGTGCGTAGATACCCCAGAAGTAATGGTTGCTTCCCGAAGCATACCAGTCTCGCTTGGCCACGCCTTGGAAGAAGGCGCGAATGTCGAACCCTTTCCAATCGGCATTCAGGTCGATACTGAAAGGCAGCCGCGAGCGGTCGTTCCCTATTTTCTTGAAGTCGCCCGGGTCGTCCACCGTCCAGTCGCCCTTGTCGATTTTGCCGTCGTTGTTGCGGTCTTTAAACTTCAGGTCGCCTACGTAAAACTGGTATTTCTGGTCGTCTTCGCCCACGGCGCTCTGGTCGGCATGGTTTTTCAGCTCTTCTTCGCTCTGGAAAAACCCTTCGGTTTCCAATCCCCAGATTTCGCCAATCTCCTGTCCCTCGTAATAATCGTCGAGCGAACGGGTCTTATTGTCGAACTTCGTGATATACGCCCGGCTGTCGGCCAGGATAAATTTTACGCCGTAATTGAACGGCTCGCCTCCCAGGTTGAAATGGTCGCGCCAGCCTAAGGTAATTTCCCACCCTTTCGTTTTCAGGTCGGCCGCATTCTCTTTCGGTTCGCTGGTACCTAAGATTGCCGGCAATTCGCGGCTTTTGGTCAACATGCCTGTAGTGAAACGGTTGTAATAGTCGAAACTGAAATCGAGCCGTCCGTCGAGCAAGGTCAGGTCGGCGCCCACGTTTACGGTAGATACTTTTTCCCAGGTAAGCGACGAAGAAACCAGGCCCGGTTTGTAGATGCCGATAGGCCGTTCGCCATCTAAAATCTGGCTGATTTCGCCCGCGCTCATTTCCGTGATATACGGATAGTTTATTACATTGCCGGCGCTGTCGTAAATGAGCTGGTTGCCCAGGCTTCCGTACGAAGCGCGGATTTTGAACATATTCATCGCCAGCGATTCTTTCAGCGATTGCATAAACGACTCTTCCGAAACTACCCAGGCAGCCGAAGCCGACGGGAAGAACCCGAACCGGTCGTTTTTCGGGAACCGCGAAGTGCCGTCGTAGCGGCCGTCTACTTCCACGATATACCGGTTGTTAAAGATATAGTTCAGCCGGAAAAACATGCCGCGTACGGCCCATTCCTGTACGCTTTCGCCCCCTTTGGCCGTCCCGGTGGCCAGCTCGGGCGTAGGATAGCTGTCGCTGATAAGCTTATCGCGCGAAAACCAATTCTTGTTCGAGCGGTACGATTCCTGGTTGAATCCCACTAACGCCTGTACGTAATGTTTTTCGGCAAACGTTTTATGGAAGTCGGTATACACGTTGTATACATTGTAGTTGTAAAAGTTGCTCGTATTCCGCGCCGATGGAACGATACCGCTGGTTTGTAGCGGCCGGTCGGGTCCCGTACGGTACGTGTAAGGCAGGTACGAGGCTTTCGTGAGGTCGCTGTTGCGGCGGAACGTCATATCCGCTTTTACGTCCCACGTATCTTTTATCAGCGAAATGTCGAGAGCGAACGATGTGGAAAACTCGTTGCTCTTGTTGTATTTGCGTCCTCCGTCGTTCAGCTTGCCCAGCAAGGCGCCTCCGTCGGAAGTCCAGGTTCCGTCGTCGTTTTTCGGGATGCTGATGGAGTTGGTGCGGTTTACCATGTGGAAGAAATCTTCCAGGTTCCAGCCCGCTTCGCCGAAACTCGGTTCGTCGTACGTGCGGTACGTAAAAGCCGTGTTGTTACTTAATTTCAGCCAGTCGGTAATCTGGTAATCTACTTTGCCGCGGAAATTGTACCGTTTATAAAGGTCGTTTCCGTAGCGGAACATACCGTCCTGGTCGAAATATTCGGCCGAGAGGTAATACCCGGCCTTTTTCCCCCGCTGCGAAACGCTCATATTCACCGTATACGAAGGAGCGGTGCTGTTATACACCTCGTCCATCCAGTCGGTATGTCCGTAATACACCCATTTGTTCGGGTCGTTCGGGTCGAGCGCGATAGGCGACATATCGGGATTCTCCGAGAATTTTTTCGCCATTTCCAGTTGCGAATCCGAGTAAAGCGGGTTGTAAAGCGGCCTGGCCGCGTCGTTCTTGGTAGTCAATACCAGGTAAGGGTCGGTAACTACTTCGGGCAACCGGCTTACTTTCCGGGTGGAATAATAGGCGTTTACCGCCACCGAAACTTTTTCCGACCGGGCCGATTTGGTGGTTACCAGCACCACGCCGAAAGCGGCGCGCGCGCCGTAAATAGCGGAAGAGGCGGCATCCTTCAGAACGGAGATGCTTTCGATGTCGTTCGGGTTCATGCGCGACAACTCGTCGCCCGAGGTGGGGATATTGTCTACCAGGATAAGCGGTTCGCCGCCGTTGATAGAGGTATATCCGCGGATATTGAATTTGGGGGCCGAGTTGGCGTTACCGCTCGGTACGGTGATGTTCAGGTTCGGAATCGTACCCTGCAACCCCATACCCATGTTGGTAATCGGCCGGTTTTCCAACGCTTTGGCCGAAATGCTGCCTACAGCGCCCGAAAGATTGATTTTTTTCTGTACGCCGTAGCCTACCACCACGACTTCGTCGAGCGCTTCGCTGTCTTCCTGCAACGTAACCTTCAGCGAAGAGCGGTTGTTTACGGCAACATCCTGTGTTTTATAGCCGATATACGAAACGGTCAACGTGGCGTTCGGCCGGATGTCGGCCAGGGTAAAATTTCCGTCGATGTCGGTTGTGGTACCGGTGGCAGTGCCTTTAATCAGCACGTTTACCCCGATTAACGGCTCGCCGTCGGCACCTTTCACGGTGCCTTCTACCGTGATTCTGCGGTCTTGCTGCGGCGTGGAAACAGGCTTCGTTACCGGAACCGTTTCGTTTTTGCGCACGATAATCTGCCGGTCTTTGATAAGGTATTCCATATCCGTACCTTCGAATACCGAGTTCAATATTTTTTCCACCGACTGGTTGTGTACGTTCACATTTACTTTTTTGCCGAGGTTTACTTTCGAGCCGTGATACACGAAGATAAACTCGCTGTTTTGTTCGATATAATCGAATACTTCTTTAACCGTGCAGTTGTTTAAGTTTACGGTTAACGTGGTTTGCTGGGCATACGTAGGCGAAGCATACAACGGGATGCTGCCGAAAGATGCCAGAAATAGGGCTAAACAAATACTTTTGACGAAATGCGCCGGATACCGGCTAATTCTTACATTCTTTTTCATACATTTGTAACGTTTTTTCTTTGATACATAAACATTAAAGGAGTAAACATCCGGAACCGGATAATATGGCCGTATTGTCCGGTTCGCTTTTTTTCGACGTGTTTCTACATAGGCATTCTTTTTTATAAGGAGGATGAATTTATTTCGAGCTGACGTATATGCCGGCGTTTTCCTTTGTTTCGTAGGTGAGCGATAACGAAAGGCATACGGTATTGATTACATCTTCGAGGTTTTCTTTCAGGTCTAATTTCCCGGAAATCGGTATTTCGCTTACGGCCGGTTCGTATTCGATGGTACGGCCGTAATACCGGGCGAGCCGCTCCAGCACTTCGCCTGCCGGACGCCGGGTAAGCAGCATCATATTGTCTTTCCAGCAGATGTACTCCGACACGTCTACTTCGCGTACCTCGGCCAGTCCTTGCCGGATGTCGGCGAGCTGGTTGGGGCGGAGCCGCACTTTTTCGTCGTCCGCTGTTTTTACTTCCACGCTTCCCTCTACCAATACTACAGAAGCGCCGACGTTTTTGTAGGCGCATACGTTGAATGCCGTACCGGTTACTTTTACATCGAAGCCGTGTGCTTTTACGAAGAAAGGCCGCGAAGGGTCTTTGCTTACTTCGAGATAGATTTCGCCCTCTACGGCGATTTCCCGTTTATCCTTTCCGAATACGGCCGGGTAAATCACGTGCGAGCCGGCATTTACGAACAGTTTCGTTCCGTCGGAAAACGTGATGTTCGCCCGCCGCCCTTTCGGTACGATGAGATGGTTTAACGGTGCTTCTTCCGGCGTTTCCTGGCGGGAGGAAACCGTTGCGGTCACGGCGTTACGGTCTACGGTAAGCGAGCCGTCGTGTTTGTATTCGAGTTCGGTGGCGTCAGCCAGTTCCAGTTGCCGGTTTTGTGCTATCAATACGATTTCGGTTTTTGCGCTCGTGGCTATGCTGTCTTGCAATAAGGCGGCCGAAAGGACGGTTGCCGGTTTTTCGGCCGGCGGGAAAATGTACAGGGAAAATAGGAATACGGCTGCTGCGGCTGCCGTACCGGTGTAATAAAGCAGGCGGCGTACGAACGCCCGCCGCTTGTTGCGCAGTAGCTGTGCAGCTACTGCGTTCCAGGTAGCCCGGATTTCTTCGTCCGCCGGCCGGTCGGCCTTTTTTATTTGTTGAAGTAATGTCCGTGCTGTTGTTTCGAACGGGGATTTGCCTGTGCGTGTTTTGTTTTCTTTCACGTATGATGCGTTTTTTATACATAATACGGGGGCACGGGCAAACGGTACTCACCTTACCGGTAAAAAATGCGGAAGAGTTTTATTTTTTGTTTCATCGATAAAACGAAGAGAGGCTGCGCCTCGGCATTATAGCTTGTTAAGAAGTTGCAAATTATTTTTGCCTGTTGATTGTAACCTCCCCTGATTTATATTGAGTTCCGTCCCATTTGAAAATATCGTCATCCCCGGCAATCAAGTCATGATAACCATTCGTCGTGGATTCTAAAATTCCGATTCGGGTATAACCTGTGTTGCATTCATAGATAAATCCGTCGATAGCGATGTCGAATAACAGTGCATCCCAGCGATCCCAATAATGACAGGAGATAGACTCGTCTTTTCCGTCTTCATTCAAGTCATAAGTCATATGAATATACTCCTCTTCTTTTCCATTATGGAAGTCGGAGTTCCTTATTTCCTGTATGGCCCGGATGGCTTGTTTCTTGGATGACTCTACGCGTACGGCATTGCCTTGTTTAAGTATGTATCTTTCTTTCAGGGTCAATTTGGAGTCGGTGTTGAATCCCGTATTCGTATCGATTATCACTACGGACGGTTGTCCGTTCCAGTTTTCTATCAGGGGTTCTTCCCACACATTGTTGCCGAATTCGTTGGATATACTGAAATAACCGGTGCCATTGTATTTGATAAAAAAGTAAGAATCGCCTGCAGCATTACCGCCACATGCCTGCACATGGCAGATTAAAGCATCTTTCACCCCGTCATTGTCGAAGTCTTGTTGATTTTGTACGGTGTAACATTCATCCGGGTCGAGGTCTATCTTATATTCATAACCGTCTACTTTGGCATAGATTTCATTGGAGAGATAGGAGTCGGGGTTAGCAGAATTACGTCCGTAAAATTCAATTCTTATCGGGTTATCCTGAATTTCCTGGCCGGGCATATCCGCCGGAAAAACGGGTGCGTCTGCTACATACCGGTTCCCTGAAATTTGCTTTATAAAGAAGATACTTCCCGCCAGTAAAACCACTGCGGCAATTGAGCCCAGAATCCGGGTTATCCTGTGCGATTTCGGCTTTGATAATAAGAAGCGAGCCTTTAAGCGTTTATAAAAATCGTTGAAATAATAGCGATTGTATTCGGGTCCGTTTTTCTTGGCAATTCCCGCAATGTCGAGGGGAAGGTCGTTCGGAAAACTGTTTATTCCGTTTAAAAAAACGGGAATTATATTCTTTCCTTTTTTTAATGCGTAAGCCAATTCCTGGCGAAGCCAATCACTTTGCGGATTGAGAGCCGGGTCGAGTGTCCGGTCGAAAGCATGGGCATCGACAATCAGGATGAAGTCTTTTCATTCGTCTATGCGGTAAAGGAGGGTAGTGTCGAAATCCCCGTTGCGAAGTGTATCGATATCGAAACTAACGCGATAACCATCTCTCGTCAGAAGGTCGTAGAGATGTTTGGCGGTGTCGTAGCCTCCTTCGCGCCTGTAACTGATAAAAATGTCGTATTTCATGG
>JAJBTJ010000027.1 GCA_020860905.1 Parabacteroides sp.
CATATCAATTAAATCACTTACGACAAATGAAAACAATGAAGTATCTAACTTTACTGCTGGCCGTAGTAGCCATGGGTATAAGCTTGGGAAGTTGCGGCGACGATGACGACGACAAAACAGCCGATATGGCCACGACAATCGCCGGCGATTACAGCGGAAAATTACAGGTAGTAGGCTACACGGAAATGCACCAGGCCTATGTAACCCTCACCCGAAGATCGGAAACGGCCGTTTCACTGGTAATGGACTGCGACGAAATTAACTTCCACTCTTCGCCCGTTATTTTAGATATAACGAAAAACAGCAGTTCGTACTCCCTTAATTCCACCTCGAAAGCTGTAAACGGCTCGGTTGTGAACGGCAACCTGAGCATTGCTTTCGCGTCCAACAACGATACGTATACTTTTTACGGTACTAAATAACTTATCTAATCATCTTTAAATTTCAACAAACATGAAATCAATGAAAAAAACAAGAATCATGCTGGTTATGGCAGCAACCGCACTCGTAGGGTTATCGAGCTGCGCCACGATGTCGACGCAGGCAGGGATGGGCGCCATTTACACGGATGTGCAAACCGGCGAACAGGTAACTTCGAACACCCGCGGCACCAAGGTAGGAACCGCTTCGGTGAACAACATCCTGGGACTGGTGGTAACCGGCGACGCTTCTGTCGAAGCGGCAGCCAAATCGGCCGATATCAAAAAAATAAGCCATGTAGACAGCCAGAAAAAGAGCATCCTGGGTATTTACGGCACCTATAAAGTAATTGTTTACGGCGAATAATAGACACACACAGTAAACCGAATGCCCGGGGCTGTTTAACAAGCGTACAACAAAGGAAGAGAGCACAAGGATAAGGAGCCGCCACGTATCGGATACAACTAACCGACAGTACCTGGCCGGCTCCGTTTCCGCAGTTGTTTTTCCTCTCCGCACCGATTTGCGCACTTGTCAGGCAGCCCCCTTTATTTCCCCGACCTATGAAATACATTTTCTTCATCGCCTGGCTGCTCATCGGGTTGCCGGGAACCGCACAAAACCTGAAGAGCTTTTATGTACAAACCGTACATCCGGACGGATTGCTATATTTTGTTTTCCCCCGGAAGATGCCCGAAGCGAAAAACGGAAAAGCGGTAAGCCGGGCGCCTTTGCAATACGATTACACGTACCTCGACGCATCCGATTCGGTAACGGTGCTGCTTACCGTGGTTACCGGGCCCGTTTTCAAATGCGACTCCCTGTGCATCGGCTTCGCATCCGGCGAACAAAAGAAAGCGGCTGCAAGCCCGATTTACTGCAAGCCGGTGAAACACGGATGGGAATCGCGCATCCGCAGCCGGTTACACCGGAACGACTGGGAACAACTCTACCAGGCGGAACAACCGTTTACCTTCACCCTCTCTTCGGCGGAAAGCGACCTGCGCCTCCGCTTCGGCGACCAACCGCGCAAATGGCCGCAAATACGCACCCGTTTCGTGCGGTTACAGGAAGTAATCCGGTTAAACAAGGAAAAGAACTAACATCAATCCGGTAAAACTAACTCCAGACACCAGTAACCCGCCCCGGTGGACGCATCCCTTTCCGCTACGCATACACCGGATAAAACAAGCCGGGCTATCCCGGACGCATCCCCATGCGGCAATCCGGAAAAATGCCGGCCGGTAATTTTCCCGGGCAAACGGGCAACCGCTTTCCGGCTGCGACCCGGGAGAAAGGAACCGTTTATTCCCGGCGCATTCAGCAAGCGGACAATTTTTTTAAACGATACCTCTCACCGGATGTAGCCATGCCGGAGAGCGGAGAAGGAATCGGGCCAACTAAGGATAAAGAATCGATCTTCTTCGGGTTTTAAACATTTCGGTAATTAACAGGTAACCGACCAACCCTTTTAAACGATACACCTTCTCCGTATTTCAGGCATCTCCGGCAGCAAACAGGCAACCGGCCGGCCGTTTTTTAAGCCATACCCCCTCAATCGTTTTTCTTATAACTCAGCACCGCCCACGTATTCAGCACCACCGCAAAGCAAACGAGCGCGGCAAACTGCGGCCACAACTCCCGGAAAGCGCTCCCCTTGAGGTACACCAGGCGCATCACCTGCATGAAATACTTGAGCGGATTCACCACGGTAACCCGCTGCGCCCACACCGGCATACTGGATACCGGCGTGAACAACCCGCTCATCAGGATAAAAATAATCAAGAAAAAAAACATCACGAACAACGCCTGCTGCATCGTAGCCGAATAGTTCGAAATAACCAGTCCCATACCCGATACCACGACCATATACAACGAAGCGAACAAGTAAATCGTAAGCACGCTCCCGGCCGGAACCAAGCTGTACACCCATACGGCCAGCCCCATACAAAAAGTAAACACCGCGAACCCGATTACCCAGCAAGGAATGAGTTTCGACAACACGAACACGAACTTCTTCACCGGCGTTACATTGATTTGCTCCATCGTGCCCGCCTCTTTTTCGCCCACGATATTCAGCGCCGGGATAAAACCCGAAAACAACGTAAGCAACATCACCATCAACGCCGGCACCATAAAAACCTTATAGTCGAGGTGCGGATTAAACCGGTATTGCGGTATCACCTCCACCTGGCCGGAAGCCGGATTCGCGGCATCCCGCGCATATTCGTCCCGCAGCTCTTCGCCATAACCGGCCAGGATGGAAACCAGGTACGAAGAACCTAACCCCGACTTCACCCCGTTCACGGCATTCGCCGAAATCAGCACGTTCGCCACCCCCTCGTTTACCAAATCCCGTTCGAAACCGGGCTGGATTTCCAAAATCATGTCCGCCGAGCCGTCTTCGATACTGCGCAACGTCTCCCCGTTCTCCTCCGCCATACCGGCCAGGGTAAAATACCCCGACGAAACGATTTTATGCACCATCCGTTCCGACAAAGTGCTCCGGTCGTGGTCGATTATGCACACCTTCACCCCCCTTATTTCCTGGTTGGCCGCCCACGGCATCACCAACATCATCATCAGCGGCATCATAACGAACAGCCTGGGCAGGAACGAATTCCGCCGGATTTGTTTGAACTCCTTCTCAATCAGATACTTCAACATAGCTTTCTATTCTAACCGGATTTTAAACTTCTTCAAGGCAACCGTAAGAAATACGGCCGTCATGGCGCCGATAACCAGGAAGTCGTGCACCACGTACCGCACCTCCACCCCCTGTATCATCAGTTTCCGCATCGCATCGATAAACCACCGGGCCGGCACCACAGCCGAGATGTACTGCAAAATCCGCGGCATGCTTTCTACCGGGAAGATGATGCCCGACAGCAAGATAGTAGGAATCATCAACACCATCCCCGAACCGAGCATAGCCGCCAACTGGCTGTTAACCAACGTAGAGATAAGCAACCCCAATGACAACGCGGTAAGAATATACAACAACGCGACCGCCACCAGCCAGAAAAAGCTGCCGGCTACCGGCACATGGAGCACGAAAACCGACAGCAACAGGATGGTAGCCAGGTTGACCGACGAAATAACGAAATACGGCACCAGCTTGGCCAGGATAATATACACCGGTTTCAGCGGCGAAGCCAGCAACACTTCCATCGTTCCCGTTTCCTTCTCCCTGACGATAGCCACCGAGCTCATCATCGCGCAAATCAACAGCAAAATCATCCCCATCACGCCCGGCACGAAATTGTAAGCGCTTTTCTGCTGCGGATTGTACAGCATCTTCAACTCTGGGATAATCCGGAAAGAAGGCTTTCCCTGCTCCGCCAGCTCCTGCCCGTACGAGGCCAATATATTTTGTGCGTACGCCACTTGCAAAGAAGCCTGGTTCGGTTCGGCCCCGTCGGCCACCAACTGTACCGACGCACGCCCCGTATGCACCAGGTCGGCCGCAAAATTTTCGGGAAAGACGAGCACCAGGCCGATGTCGCCCGATTTGAAAACGTCGGCGATGCGGTCAGGGCTCGCCAACTTTTCGGCCACGGTAAAATACGCATTCGCATCGAAAAGCTCCACGATACGGCGCGTAACCTCGTCGTTCGACGGGTCGAAAACAGCCATCCGCGCATCCTTCACTTCCGTATTGATGGCAAACCCGAAAATGATGAGTTGCGCCACCGGCATGACGAGCAAAATCAGCATCGTGCGCTTGTCGCGGAAAATGTGACAGAATTCCTTTTTTACAAACGATATAAATTGTTTCATCTCTCTTTTCCTTGTTTTGTATCGCTAATCGGACGCCCGGGTAGCCTTGCGCGCCAGTTGCAGGAACACGTCGTACAGGCTTTCCACCCGGAAGGCAGCCTTCAAGTTACGCGGCGAATCGAGCGCTTCGATACGGCCGTCGACCATCATCGACACCCGGTCGCAATACTCGGCCTCGTCCATGTAGTGGGTGGTAACGAAAATGGAAATGCCCCGGTCGGCCGCCTGGTAAATCAGTTCCCAGAACTGCCTGCGAGTAACCGGGTCGACCCCGCCGGTAGGCTCGTCGAGGAAAACGATTTTCGGCTCGTGGAAAATCGCCTGCGAGAACGCCAATTTCTGTTTCCAACCCAGCGGCAACGCCTTTACCAACGTATCCCGTTCGCCGCTGAAACCGAGTTCATCGAGCAAGCGATCGGTTTTTTCGCGTATCTGTTTCCCGCTCATCCCGTAAATTCCGCCGAAAAGGCGCAGGTTTTCCCACACCTTCAAATCCTCGTAAAGCGAAAATTTCTGGCTCATATACCCGATATTCCGCTTTACGTCGTCCGGTTGCCGCGCAATATCGAACCCGGCCACCGTACCTTTTCCTTCCGTCGGGCGGCTCAATCCGCACAACATACGCATAGCCGTGGTTTTCCCCGCGCCGTTCGCCCCCAGGAAGCCGAATATCTCGCCCCGTTCCACTTCGAACGAGATGTGATCGACCGCTACGAAGCTGCCGAACTTCTTGGTTAGCTTATCCGCCGTAATCACGTTCTCTTTCCTCATGGCTCCTGCCGGGTTAATCTGATAAAACAATCTTCCACCGTAGCCTGCACCGGTTCGCATCCGATGCCGGTATGCCCCTTCCGTTCGAGGTATCCGGCAAGCTCTTTCCGCGTAAACCCGTTGCGTACCGTAACGTGATACGTTTCGCCGAACGAGAAGGCGCTCGTTACTTCGGGACACTCCCGGAGGTGGGCCAGCAAGGGATGCATCCGGTCGGTACGCACCGCCCACAACTCGCCGGGATACCCGCCGGTAATCGCGCGGGGGGTATCCACCTGCATAAACCGGCCGTTCTGCATCAAGGCAATCCGGTCGCACCGAGTAGCTTCGTCCATATACGGAGTCGACACCAGGATGGTAATCCCCTCCCGTTTCATTTGCTGCAACATATCCCAGAACTCCTTGCGCGAAACCGGGTCGACGCCGGTAGTGGGCTCGTCGAGGAACAGCAGGCGCGGGCTATGAATCAAGGCGCAGCAAAGCGCCAGCTTCTGCTTCATCCCCCCCGAGAGCTTCCCCGCTTTCCGGGTTTTAAAAGGCTCTATCTGCCGGTAAATATCGGTAACGAGGCGGTAATTTTCCCGGAGGGTGGTATTGAAAATAGTGGCAAAAAAATTCAGGTTTTCTTCCACGCTCAAATCGGGATAAAGCGAAAACCGGCCCGGCATGTACCCGATGCGGGTACGGATGCGCTTATACTCCTTCACCACATCCAGCCCGTCGACCCGGGCCGTGCCGCTGCCCGGCAACAACAAGGTGGCCAGGATACGGAAAAGGGTGGTTTTCCCTGCGCCGTCGGGCCCGATGAGGCCGTAAATCTCGCCCTCGTCTACCTCGAAACTCAAGTCGCGCAGCGCCTGTACGTTTCCGTAGCTTTTGCTCAGGTTACACACCGATACGATAGCCATCCCGTTACAATTTGATTTCCCCGTACATTCCCTTCTTGATAAACCCGTCGTTGCGCACCGCTATTTTTACGGCATATACCAGGTTGGCGCGTTCGTCGCGGGTTTGAATCGTTTTGGGCGTAAACTCCGCCTTGTCCGAAATCCAGGCCACCGTTCCGGGATACTCCCGGCGCCCCGACTCGCCCTCGTCGGCATATACCGTTACCTGCTGCCCCACTTTCAGTTGCGTTAACTGGCCGGCCGTAATATATGCCCGGAGCTTCATGTCGGCCAGGTTACCCACCTTGAACAAGGGCCGTCCGGGAACAGCAAACTCGCCCGGCTCCGCATACTTGGCAAGGACGGTTCCGGCCACCGGGCTTTCGATGCGGTTATTGGCAATCTGGTCGTCGAGCTGCGCCAACTGCGCCACGATACTGCCGCTTTGCCCCGAAAGGCTGGAGTTGGAGCTGGTAAGCTGTTCGGCCGTGGCTCCCAACTGCTTTTCGAGCACTTCGATTTGGTAATCGATGTCGTCGAGTTGTTTTTGCGAAGCGGCGTTGGCTTGTACCAACCGGGCGAAACGTTCGCGTTCGCGTTGCTGGATGGCGATTTGCTGCCGGATAGCGGCCAGTTGCCGGTTTACGTCGAGGTAACGGCTATCCGTGGATTTCAGGCTGGCTTCGAGCTGGCGTTTTTTCAGGTACAATTGCGTAGTGTCGATATAGCCGATGCACGTTCCGGGGGTTACCTGCCGCCCTTCCTCTATATCGAATCGCTTGATTTCGCCGGTACCTTTGGCCGAAACAATCACTTCCGTGGTTTCGAAAACGCCGGAAGCGTCGTACCCGCCGTTTTTACTTCCGCAAGCGCATAAGCAGCATGCGGCACTCATCGTTATTACCCATTCGGACACTTTCATATCGTTACAATTTAATTTTTTACGGATTGGCGCCTTTTCGCCCGGCTCTCGCCGTGTTTGCATGCGGGGAAACTGGACGCCGGAAGCACGCTGTTTTATCGATTCGTGGTATGTTTCAACTCGTACAGGGCGAGCAACCACTCCACTTCGTGGGAGGAACGTTGCAGCCGCGCCTGTTTTTCGCGGGTGATTTCGCGCAACAGGTTATTTACGTCGATAATGCCGTTGCTTAGCTTGGCTTCGGCCGCTTCGCGTATCGAAGTGCGCAGGGCCACGATTTCGTCGTCGGCCGTCATCACCTTCCGGAACCGGCCGATGTCGGATTCGTCCTGTATGGCCTGCAAGCGGTTGTTGAACAGGAATACTTCGCGGCTATTTTCTATCTGGCGGCGGGTAAGGTCGATTTTCCGCTTGCTGTTCCGGTAGGTGTACAGGTTGCTGATAGTCCAGTTCAGCCGGATACCCACTTGCGCATTGAATGTCCAATCGCGGCTAAACATATCGTGGAAATAATCCATCCCCGGGTAGCCGTAATAGCCCTGTGCAAAGAGGTTTACCCGGGGCATGACGCCCGAGCGGAGCAACTTTTGCCGCGCATCGGCTTGTACCGAGCGGGCGTCGAACAAGGCGAGTTCCGGACGGAGGTTCTTCCCCGGGCCCGCCAACGCGGGTGCGGGCTTCTGCAAGGGTTCCGACACGTCTTTTCCGATAAAGAGCGACAGCATGCTGCGGTAGCTTTCCTTCATCGAGGCCAGCTCGGCTAATTGCTGTTCGGCTTCGAGGTATTCGGCGCGCACCGCATCCACGTCGCTTTGCATGGCGACTCCGTTGGCCTCCATCGCTTCGAGCTTGGCGCTGTTCGAAAGCAACAAGGCGCGGGTGGCTTGGTTTACCTGCATTTTCTGGTCTATCAGCAGGAGGCCGAAAAAAAGCTGGTTCACTTGCCGGCGCACGGCGTACATATCGACATCGGTTTCGGCTTCCGCCACTTTTCCTTCGGTCGAGTCTATTTCTTTTTGCGCCCGGATGGCGCCTCCGTCCCATACGGTCTGGTTTAGGTCAAGCGCTACTTTGTACTGGTCTTTTTTCAATCCCCGGTAGGTATCTCCTTGTTGGGTAAGTGTCTGCGTCAAGGCTCCCGGCAGCACCGGCACATCTGTTTGCCAGGCGGCTTGTGCGGTAAAAGAAAGCTGGGGGAAGTAGCCTTTGTCTGCATTGCTTACGGTGTAGGCGGTGGAAAGGGAAATCAATTCGTATTTCCCTACCAGCGGGTAGTTTTCTTCTGCCAGCCGCTGGCATTCGTCGAGCGTGAGCTGGGCGGTTGCGGGTAACGACAGGACAAGTGCGCAGAAACAGGCGCAAACCGGTTTGCAAATCATTCGCATAGTCATCTCTTTTTTAAAATTGGGCCGTTCTTTCAGAGTGGCGTTGCAAAGATAGAAAGGGCTAAAAGGCTATAAAATGGCAATACCCTGTATAAATTGAGCAATTTCGACGATTAAGGGTATTTTTATCGGGTTTTTAGGCGAAAAAACAGGGTATTTTTATATTTTTACAAAGGGGAAAATCTACCGATGGTTTTCGTTTCTTTTCCGAAAGAAACGAAAGGAAAGAAAAGGTTTTTTTGCGAAGGTTAGCGCTTCTCCGGGAAGCCGGGATGAGCCGTTACCACGGCGGGAATGCTTTCTCGCTCGCCGCGGGGGCGTCTGCCGGGGGCTTTATTTCTTTCTGCTGAAAGAAGTAGAGAAAGGGCTTTTTTGCGAAGGGTGGCTTTTTTGCCTTTCAGGGCGGTGTTGGCCGTTACCACGGCGGGTTTTCATTTTTTTCTCTTGAAAGAAAAAAACGAAACAAAAAAAGTTCAAGGGCTCACCTCACTCTCGCTACATCCCAGCCGTCGTTCGCTAAAAGCCCCGAACTCGCTCCTTGCAGGAGCTCAAACAGCGTGGCTTTCTTTACGCTCTCTCCGGCTGTGCTGCTTAACGCTTCACTCGGAAAGGCCCGGTTCCCGCTCGGCCGCGGGGGCGTTGCTCGCCGCAAGGCGTCTGCCGACGGCCATTGTAGGTAACAGTATAGTTTTTTCCTAACCGGAAGTTTTTATATGCCTTACCTGCTAACAAACAAAGCAGTATACTACAAAAACAGGCTTTAAATATAAGAGCGTGAAAATATAAAAGCGAAAAATAAAAGAAAGGTAGGCAAGAAAAGAAAAAAACAAAGAAATAAAGGTAAGAGCATCTGTTCGATTATAACCTGTTTTTACGTTCGCTTCCGGCCGTTTCCTAACCAGCCTGAAAGGCACCGGCCCCGTCGTATGGCCCCTCGGGCCTCAGATACTATCTTAAAAAGCAATGCTTAGAGCA
>JAJBTJ010000146.1 GCA_020860905.1 Parabacteroides sp.
ACCTACGGATGTTCCGCCGAATTTCAATACTTTCATCGGTATCTATTTTTTTATTATGACTGTTTGAAAAACCGGATGCGCCGGTAGATAAAAAGAATCGGGAACGATACGGCCGTCCACGGCCGGTTGCGGTTGTGTTTGTGTAGAATTTATACCCCCTCAGGGGTCATAGTCAACGCCCATGTATGATATGGAAGGTTTGTTGCTATCATTATGTCGGTTTTCTTGTTATTCTTTTATTCAAGTGCACAATATTTTTGAATATAGTGCAATTTCCGGGGAAATATGTAAGAAAAAAGCGCCGTACGGGCGAAACGGGCCTGCGGAACGAACGTTTACCGGCAGGAAACGGGCGGTATGCGGCGCCTTCCGGGTGCTTGCGTAAAAAACAAAAGCTGCGCCTTCTTCCCGTACCTGCACCCCGTGTGCGTGGTTCCACTCCAGGATAGGCGGTTGAAAGTGCAGCTTTATTTCCGGATGCCGAAAGCATCCGGGAAACAAGGCATTTCCTGTTTCCCGTCTTTTTTTAAGGTATATCGATGCCCTTCGGATTCAGGCCCGGGCCTCCCCCGGCCGTATACCCCCGGCTTTCGCCCGTTTCCCACGGAGAAATCCAGAAGGCATATAAATCGCCGCCGGTCAGGTAGAATTTGATGCGGACCGAACGGCCGGCCAGCGAAGCAATCTCTTTTCCCGATTGCCAGGTTACTTTTTGTTTGGTTGCGTTCAGGTGCGTCAACTTGTTGCAATCTGCTTTCGAGAAGCCGGGAATTATTTTACCGTCTGCGTCCAGCAATTCCACGGCAAGGCCGTCCGCCTCGGCATTAACGAAGAAGTGGCGTCCGTCGAAAACGACTTTTTCGGTGATTAGGTAACCTTCGCCCTCCGTCCGCATGGAAACGAATCCGTCGCGGCGCAGCGTAGCCAGGCCGGTCGAAGTGAAACCGTCCCACATGATGTCGTTCTTTCTTCTGCCGCTGGCATAGAGGTAGAGCGAATCGCCCACGATAAGGGGTGTGCCGACGATGGACTGCATATTGCCCCAGTTCCACGCTCCTTCCGTTTCGTTCACGCCCATCACCGGTTCGTAAGTGGGGCGGTAGAAATGGAACCCGTCGCGGCTGTAGCCCATCCCCAACTCGTTCCTTTTCTGGATACCCAGTTTCTGGCAAACATCGTTTTCCGGGCCTTTCCACATAGCATAAAAACCGAGCATAATGCTTTCGTAAGGCATAGCGTCGAAATTGTAGATGGCCGGGCGGACGCCGGGAAACTCCGGATGCACCAATTCCTTGTCGGAAGGGGTGAACCAGAGTACGATGTTCCGGTCTTTAACTCCTCGGGCCAGCGAATGGGCCAGGCTGACAGCCATCTCCGGGTCGACATGCTCCAGGTAACCCCGCGAGCGGCCGTCAGCTTTCGCTCCTTGGCGTAAACTGAGCGCCCACTTGCCGGTGAAGGGATTATAGAAAGCGGTGGTACGGTCGCCTACCGGCCCTGATTGGGCTACGCCTTCCGACCAGTGCAAGCCGTCTTTCGAATATTTCAGAATAACCCTCCAGCCGCCTCCGTGCTTTTCCACATTGAAAAGTTTGAAGCGTTTCTCCGGGTCGGCCGAGGCTTTGTCCAGCCATACCGTGGCTGCGTCGCGGTCGCAGGTATCCACGATATTGGTGCCCGGCACGATACCGGCCTCCGCCTTCGTCCAGTTTTTGCCATCGGCAGACTCGGCATAACAGGTGTAAAAACTCTGGGGGTGTTTATGCATCGAGCCG
This sequence comes from Parabacteroides sp., assembly GCA_020860905.1. GTDB lineage: Bacteria > Bacteroidota > Bacteroidia > Bacteroidales > Tannerellaceae > Parabacteroides_B. The sequence continues at coordinate 1,776 of JAJBTJ010000146.1, forward strand.
GCGCCGGCCAGATACCACATTTTAAACGTTCCTTCGGTTTCGTCGTACCAAATCCCGTCGCTGAAAGGAGAAGCGTAGGGAGCGCCTTCGAAGGTATCTTCCCAGGGTTTGTCGGGAGCCAGTACCGGATTGCCGGCGTAAAAAGCGGCTTTGTGGCAAACACGTTCCAGGTCGGTTTCCGCAATCAGGAAATCGTCGACGAACAACTGGCGCCCCGAATCGACCCGGATAACCGCGGGCTTGTGTTCGATATACGGCAGGGACATTTCCCGCCGGATGCCGTCGTCGGCGATTTGGGGCGGCCATTCTTCGGGCAGCGTAATGCCGTTGGGTAAGGTACGGCCACTCCCCTCTCCCGCCGGTTTTTCTCCGGCAGGGGCACAGCCTCCCAGGAAAACTGCGCAGACCAGGTAACAAGTGATTTTTTTCATGATTTTATTTATTTCCGAATTACCAACCCGGGTTATTTTGCGTAATATAAGGATTTCCTTCGACTTCGTCGATAGGAAGGGGTACCCATTCGTTCTTATTCTCCTGGAATCCCATATATTGCGCCCGGTTGAACTGTTTGAACAAAGGGTCGGAGGCTTCCAACTGACGGAAACGCTCTACTACTTTTCCCCAGCGAAGCAGGTCGAAGAAACGCGACCCTTCGTAGGTAAGTTCCAGGATGCGTTCGTTTTCGATGGTTTCCATCGTAGCCTCGGCCACAGGAGGAACGCCGGCCCGGTCGCGCACCGTGTTGATAGCTTCCAACGGAGTGATACGGGCAACGGGTTTGCCTCCCATCACCACGGCTTCGGCGTACATCAGCAACACGTTGGCGTAACGAATCATCCGCCAGTTCACGCCCTGGGCACGGCCGTTGAAGAAATAGGCGCCGGCGTCGTCGGTCGGGGGCAGCGTCCAATCGAGCCATTTCCGGCTGCACATTTTGTAGCCTTTCGCTTTCTCGTACTGGTCGCCGAAGGTACCCTCTTCCGATTCCATTTGGGTTTTCCAGTCCTTGCCTTCCAGGAAAGTCACTTTTTTGCCCGCCGGGCGTACGATTTCCGGATCGTTGTCGTTGAATACGAACGAGTCGAACATACGCGGGTCGGTTTTCCCGTCGACAGTTTTCGAGGCAACGAAGGTGTCGTACAACCAGTTGTGCATCACCTGGGCCGAACTGTTGGAATTCCGTTTTTTGTTCATGATGCACATTTTGCAACGCACGTCGTTGAACAAGCCGCTACTTACGAAACCGGGATTAAAGTCGGTATTCAGGATGCCGACGAATTGTATTTCGAAAATCGACTCGTCGTTGTTTTCGTGGGCCACATCGAAATTCCACGCATAGTCGTCTACCAGCCGGTAGTCGCCGCAATTCCCGTTCAGGATTTCGGTAAACGCAGCAGCGGCTTCGTCGTAGTAAGTTTTCGTCGAGGTGCCGTATTTCGGTTCGATGCCCGAACGGTAAAGATAAGCTTTTCCCAGCAGGGCGCAAGCGGCCGCCCGGGTAACGCGACCTTTGTTCTTGGCATCCCAGTAGTTTTTGCCCGGCAAAAGGTCCCTGGCGCGGAGTAAATCGCTGATGATAAAATCCCAGGTTTCTTCAGGCGAGGCCTGGGGTTTATATTCGTTAGGCGCCTTAGGCAGTTCTTTGATGAGCGGAATATTCCGGTAGTTGATGAAAAGGAAAAAGTGCGTGAAGGCGCGCAGGAAATAGGCTTCGCCCAGGTAAGTATCGTGTAGTTCCCGGTTGCTGAAATCCACTTCGCCGAGGCTTTCTATCATTTGGTTGGCTTGCGATGCGGCGGTATACATTAACTGAAAGGGTTGTACCAACGAATAGTAAGAGGGGGTAAACTCTTCGTTGTAGGCGCCGGGTACACCGTAATCGGCTACCGAACAGCCTTCGTCGCTGCGGGTAAGCATCAGGCCGAATCCGCAGGCGCCCAGGTTGCGCGGGGTGGAAATATAGCCGTAGATGCCTAATATGCCTTTGTCGCAGTTTTCGGGCGTGTTGTAGAATGTTTTTACATCCGACTGGTTGGGGTTCGACGATAACTCGTCGAAAACGTTTCCGCAGGAAGTTATTCCCAAGAGGACAGCCAGGCAAAAAACAGCCAGGCTTCGTTTATTTCTTATGGTTTTCATATTTTTCCGTATTAGATGATGTGTTTTAGAAAGTAAGATTGAATCCCAGCGTATATATCCGTGCGTTCATCGTAGCTTCGTGCGGGCTTTCCTGGGCTTTCCAATAGCCGTCGACTCCCCGGTCGAACAGGGCGTTGGAGCTTACTTCCGGGTCGTACAGCGGGTAGCCGGTAAGGGTGAACAAGTTTTGCACGCCAACGTAAATCCGAAGCGATTCGACGGAGATTTTCTGCAATTGCCGTTTGGTGAACGCGTAACCGATTTGCAGGTTCTTGCACCGGAAGTAGGAACCGTCTTCCACATAAAACGTACTGGGCAGCGCGTTCAATCCCGAACCGTTCTTACTGTTCAGGCTGGGAGCTTCGGCGTGAGGACGGCCGGGAGTCCAGGCTTGGTAGAACGCGTCTTTCAGGGTCGCACTGTTGGCGCCTCCGAAATACCAGTCATATTTCATCAAGGCGAAAATATCGTTCCCTTGGGTTCCGTTGAAGAAGGCCGTCAAATCCCAGTTTTTATACCCTACGTTAATGTTCAGCCCGTAGGTAAAGTCGGGATGGGGGTTGCCGATGGCGGTTTTATCGTTTTCGTCGATTTTACCGTCGGGCCGGCCGGTCAATTGACCGTTTACACTGCCGTTGTTATCTTGGTAAACGAAGTTACCTTCATCGTCGAATCCTTCCACCACGTATCCCCAGAAGGTTCCGATAGGCAGCCCGGGCTTGGTGATGGTGGGCCTGTCGTTGAACGAGCCGCTCATCATCACTTCCGCTTTGATGGGTTGTACGCCTTCGCCCAGGCTTTTCACTTTGTTCCGTAGCGCAGAGATGTTTCCGTTGATGTCGAGGCTCCAGTCGTTCCACCGGTTCCGGTACCCCAGGGTGAGTTCGAAGCCTTTGTTCTGCACGGAGGCCGAATTGAAAATAGGTTGGTCGCCGCCGTTGGTCGTAACGGTTTGCCCGGAGGATGCCAGGGGCAGCAGGGGAGCCAGCAGGTCTTTGTTGTCTTTCCAGAAATATTCGGCTGTCAGCGTAACCCGGTGGTTAAAGAAGGCCATTTCCAGCGCGATGTTCTTGGAAACGGATTTTTCCCAGGTCAAGTCTTCCTGCGCGAACTTCGTTACATACCCGTTCAATACGCTGCCCTGTCCGGCCTGGTTCTCGCCGAATACCGAAGGAATAGGGCCATAGGCGGTGGAAAGAAAGGAATAGGGATTAATAAAATTGGCGCCTAACTCGCCGTAGCTGGCCCGGATTTTCATCCGGCTGATCCAATCCACCTGGAAAAAGGCTTCTTCATGGATATTCCAACCTACCGATACCGAAGGGAAATACCCCACCCGGTGGCCTTTGGCGAATTTGGACGAAGCATCGCTCCGGATGCTGGCCGAAACCAGGTAACGGTCTTTGTAATCGTAGTTCAGCCGGGCAAAGAAGGAAAGCAGGGCGGAGTTGTATTCTTCGCTGGCGATATCGCCTTTGCCATTGAAGACGGTGATGTGCCGCCCGCCCAGGTCGGTCGCTCCCGAACCGATGCTCATGTTACGATAGTATTCGCGCATCCAGCTCATACCACCCATCGCGTCGAAAGTATGGCCGGCAAAGGAGTTTTTGTAGGTGAGTATATTATCGACGGTGTAGCTGAACCGGTATCCGCGGGTTTCCGAGAGCGAATTGATGGTATTGCTGTAATCGGGGTCGGCATTGCCGTTGGCGTCCCACCGGGAATCGTAGGCCATCGACCGGGAATAATTATTGGTCGAAAGGTAATCGCCGCCCAGAATCAGTTTGTAATCCAGCCCTTTGAAAAGGTTCAGCCCCACGTTGAGGCTACCGGTTACGTTCACCGTTTTGTTGCTTCTTTCCGTATTCGAGTAGGAGGCGAAGGGGTTGGTCACTTTACCTTCGTTTACATAATATTCCGTGCCGGAAGAAACATACCGGCCATCGCCATCTTTCATCGGTACGGTGGGGATGCCCATCACCATCCGGACCTGCGGTTCTTTATTGGTGTAGGCTACGGCCAGGTTTTCGCCTACCGTAAGGCGCCCTTTTTTGAAGGTTCCGTTTACGCGGGCATTGTATTTCTTAAAGCTCGAAAATTCCATAATGCCTTTTTGATCGAAATAGCCGATGCTGGTATTGAACGTGGAATGTTCGTTTCCACCCGAAATGGCGGCGTTCAGGTTGTACATAGGCGCGTTGCGCAGGTAGGCGTCCTGCCAGTCGGTGTAGGTACCGGGATGGGTAGGGTCGATGTTTTCGGGCGCCTGCGTCTGGTTGGTCGAGTTGGCTACCAGCTGGCGGGCATATTCGCGATGTTCGTCCGCATCCAGAAAATCGAGGTACCTGGAAGGCGTTTGCATGGAGTAATTGTTCGAAAGCTCTACTTTCGTTTCTCCTTTTTGTCCGTGTTTGGTGGTGATAAGTACCACGCCGTTAGCAGCCTGCGACCCGTAGATGGCGGCAGCCGACCCGTCTTTCAGGATTTCGATGGATTCGATGTCAGAAGGGTTGAGGGAATTGAGCCCGTTGTTCGAGAAGGCTCCGTCGATAACGTACAGCGGCTCGGTAGCGCCGAACGTACCGGCGCCGCGTACCAGGATTTTAATATCCGCTCCGGCTTCTCCTCCTTTCTGCAATACTTCCACGCCCGGGGTGCGTCCCTGAAGCGCCGAGGCAACGGAGTGGGCGACTTGCTTGTTCAGCTCTTTGGCGGGCACGGTAGCTACCGAGGCTGTCAGGCTCGATTTCTTCTGGGTTCCGTAGCCCACTACGACCACTTCTTCCAGTTGTTCGGTATCTTCCTGCAATTTCACGCTATACCTCTTTTGCCCCGCTACGGCGAGCTCCTGGGATTTATATCCGATGTACCTTATCTGTAGCCTACCCGGCTCGGACATGGTGAGCGAGAAACGGCCCTCGGTATCGGTAATCGTACCGTTGGCGGTACCCTTTTCCAATACGCTGGCCCCGATAACAGGTTCGCCCCGGGAATCGGTAACCGTGCCGGTAATGGTTGCCTGTTTCTTTACTTGCTGAGGCTCTACCGTCTTTTTCCGGTAAATCACAATCATTTTATTTTGCAGTTCGCAGGCCAGGCCGCCTTCGAGCAGGCTGCCGACAGCTTCGAGTACCGGGGTATCGCGGAAATTTACCGTTACCTTTTTTTCTGCATTCATTTCGCCGGGTTGATACATCACCGACAGGCCGGTTTGTAATTCCACCTCTTTGAGTACTTGTTTCAGCGGCCGGCTTTTACTTTTATAGGTTACAGTCTGCGCATGCAGCCCCGTGCTTCCTATACCGAGAAGTATAAGAAAAGTAAGTCGTAATAAAAGACTGGTTTTTTTCATCGTTTTTTCGTTTTTTAATTCGTTAGAGAAAAAGGTTAAAATGCTGCATTCTATCGGATATATATATCTTTTCCTTTCCGTTCTATTTTTATCGGGATAATCTGCTCCAGGGCCGTCATCACTTCGCCGATGGTTTCCCGGTTACGAAGCGAGATACAGAGTGTTTTTTCGCCCGCTTCTTCCCGAGCGAGATGAATACGCACGTTATACTGGCGAGAGAGTTTCGCCAGCAAATCTTTTAAAAGAATGTTATCGTATTCGATTCGGTTTTCCGCCCACAATTTCGCCTGGGCAGCGTTCGTTTTCCGCCGTACGAAGCGACCCGAGGGAATGTCGAGCCGCAGCGATTCGCCGGGATGCATGGCGATTGTTTTTCCTTTATAGTCGAGTACCACCGTTCCCTCAAGCAGGGTAGTTGCGATATAAGTATCTTCGGGATAGGCCGTAATGTTGAATTTGGTTCCTTTTACCACCACGTCGTACAGCCGGGTTTGCACGGTAAAAGGGGCTCCTCCTTTTTTTACTACTTCGAAATAACCTTCTCCCTCGAGCGTTACACGGCGGTAAGACGAGCTGTATTTACCGGAATAAATCAGGCGCGAACCGGCATTGAGCCACACCACGGTTCCGTCGGACAAAACGATGCGGCTTTTCTCGCCGTAAGGAGCTTCGCAGGTAAAGCAGGAAGTTTCGCCGGAAACAGAGGGCAACTGGCGCAAGCCGATATGCAGGGCGAGGGTGGAGACGATAAGCAGGGCGACGACAGCAGCTTTTTTCCACAATCCGTAGCGCGGGCGCAAGCCGGCAGGAAGGAAGGCCGACCGTTGTAAGAGGCGTCTTTCCAGCCGCTTCCATTCCGCCTGTGTTCTTTCGTCGGCCCGGCAAGTCGCTTTCCAGGCTTTTTCCCATTGCCTGAAAAGCTGGTAATGTGTTTTTTCACAACGGATGTAGTGGAATAATATTTTCTCCTCTTCGGCTGAGCTACGTCCTTCAAAATAGCGTATAGCGAATGCTTGTATATCGTTTTTCTCGTTCATTCTTTCCGGGTTCTATAAGAATAAACAACTCACGCGGGTTTTACCCAACGTTTATCGGATAGAAAAACGAATTTTTCTGCTTTTGGTTACCTATCTGATTAACCAGGCTATGATTATGAGGTAAATATCGACGGGGTACTTTTCTTTGAAATGGTTGGAAAAAGATTGCAGCGCTTTGGATATATGTACTTCAACGGCCTTGAGCGAAATATGGAGTTTTTCGGCTATTTCCCTGTTTTTCAGACCTTCGAAACGACTCAGGATGAATACTTCCCGGCATCTTTCGGGAAGCCGCCCGATAACAAGACCGATTTGTTGTTGCAATTCGTCATAGAGCAGTTTGTATTCCGTATCCATAGAGAAATCGGTGGCATACAAGCGTTCTTCTCCCTGAAAGCCGGAAGAATATTCTATCCGGTGCTTTTCTACGATGGCCTGGTGCTTGAGGTGGTTCAGGCACCCGTTGCGAACGATGGCGAAGAGCAGGGACGATAAGGACAGGCTGGTTAGATAAGTGCGTTTTTCCCATAAGTGAAGAAAGCATTCCTGAATAATGTCACAAACGGTTTCTTCGTCTTCTACAAAACGAATTGCATACCCCCGTAAACGGGGATAATAACTTTTAAAAAGGTATTCGAAAGCTTGTTTATTTCCCTTCTTTATTTCCTTTACCAGTAAGTTGTCATCGCTGAAATCGACCATGTTGTGTAGAATTGCCTATCCTTTCGGGTGCAATAATATTAATATTTTTCATAAAATCAGCTTTATTCCTGAAAAATATTCAGCGTACACCCCGTTAAAAAACAAATTGTTATGCAATTGACCGG
>JAJBTJ010000328.1 GCA_020860905.1 Parabacteroides sp.
TACACAAAGTTAAGTATTATCGACTTATTTTTATATGGATACAAAGATATGAGGGTATTCCACGAAGTTTACCAAGTCATTTTCCGTTAATACATAATCGCCTGTCAAACGGCGCGATTCTCTTTTTCCGGCAATATAAGCCACCCATTTTAAAGAATAGTCGGCATACTCATTTTTTAAAGAATAGAAATTTTTCAGGAAAGACCAGTTGGAGAAGACGACCAACAAACCATAATCCCGTATATATTCAGCCTCATCTACCTGGTCTTTATTCATTCCGGTTTCCCAAGTCCATTCCCCCATGACTACTTTTTCAGAACTCTTTTCATCAAATGTCATACCATAGCTAAACGGAGGAAAGGTAGATGCCTGCGAATCCTCCGTAGCGTACCATTGTACGGAAGCGCCCATCGTCATTCCATCAGCTTGAAGGGGGGCCGTTTCTTCGTTATATTCGGAGCGGGCTTCCCTGCCTGAACGATATTCAGCCTTAACCATAAAACCTAAGTTTGCATCCCCCGTACAATCCGCAAATAAAGGTGCAACAAGTGCCATTTCACGGTTAGTTTCAATGTTACGAATAAATACCTTTGAAATCCGATTCCCTTCCATTTCAGCATCGAATGCTCTGCAAGAAGCATACAACGTTATATTTTTCTCATTCTTAACAGCCTCCATCTTTTTTTCGTCCTCGTAAAAGCTTTCAGGCTGGGCATTTCCACCTTTAACGGGTCCGAATTCTTTTTGCAAGGCTCCTAAAGCCGGATAAAGGCCGGCTTCTATACGACCTCCCAAATGAACTCTCACCTCCGAACTGTTATTTCCCCCCAAAACCGGCCGATCGTGTACCAAAGCGACCTTACATCCCAGACGAGCAGCAGCGATAGCAGCACTCATACCGGCAATTCCTCCCCCCACTACTACAAAATCATACGCATGCACCCCAGTCGGCTTTTTCGGTAAATTCAACTTTTGCTTTCGTACCTCAGACAAAGCGTTCTTTTCAGCCGGGGGTATGTCGTTTTCATTCATTGTAAAATAAATAGCATCACAACGTCCGTTGAAACCACTCAAGTCGTGCAGGGATATTTTATTCTTTTTATCTTTAATTGTAATCGTTCCCGCTTTCTGCCACATCCATCGATTTCCTTCGCAACCTAATACAGCCGATAAGGTTTCGTTATTCAGTTTTAATTGGAACTTACCCGGCCCATTTCCTTTATACCAGGGGGATGTCCAGTTATACGTACGCACAAACACATGGTAAACCCCCGTCTTACCGAAACTCACTTCGGTTATAGCATCTTCCACCGGTTGCCCCATGCCATGCGCCATCAAGTAACTCGAGCCCATCTGATCCATAAACTGCTGGTCTACCACCCAGCCGCCTTTGTTATCGAAACTTTCCGCTTCTACCCACAAATTGTCCGAAGAACGGGCACAGGCCTGGATAAGAATCAATAAAAAATGAACAAACTATATTTTATACTATTCATCTAACTTTATTTTTAAAAGATACATACTATATGCTTTAATATCTAAGGGGATTTCAAGTTTTCCATCCCTTACCGCGAGTGTCTTTTTCTCGACAGAAATAGTGTTTAACACTTCCGTTTCCTCTTTTGAAAAATCTATATAATACCGATCGGCCCCCCTCGTCAAAGGCAACGTTTGACATTTTTCCTGACGCAGGATTTCCAGCATTTTCTTTTCCTGGGGGTCGACAGATTCAATTTCTACTTGAACCGTCTTATTTTTAAAGGCTTTCGGAAGGTCCTTCAGTATAATTGTTGCATCCGGAAAAGACAAAGGAGCGGCCTTTTCGTAAAATATAGAAGGGGAGGCCGTCCAAACCAGGATACGATATTCATTTTTATCGACAGTAGCCTGACTGTATAATCCATATCCCTCTTTATCACGGGGAAAGGCGGCCGAGGGAAGCATCTTGTCAAACAAAGAATTCCGAAGCAACATCCCTTTTGCATAGGGAGAGAGTATATTTTGATTTCCGTAGGTCAACAGTCCGAAATGAAATCCACCTCCCGTTATCGGTACAAAATTTCCACCTTCTTTACTATACCAATCATGCACAGTCGATGCAAAGCAAGCCATCGCAGCCTCTTTCTTATAAGCACCTTCCATATCCGACAAGTCTTCAATGGTAGAGGGTTCTGCAAGTCCGGTTTCATCAACCAACACTTTCATATCCGACGGAACAGCATACCTGGCCGACAATTCATCTATTTTAGCTTTAAAGCCTTTAGCCAGATTCGGAGCGGTGCCCGGAAACAGATAGGTATGCCAAGTAATATAATCCAACCGTTTATCTAAGTTGGTATCCGCTTGATAGCGTTGAAGGAATCCTTCGATAAAGTCCCAGTCATGAGGCGTATTGGAACCCAAACCGGCAACTTGCAACTGAGCTTCCGAAGCCAACTCTTTATTTAAAGAGTTAACAGCCTTATACAAACATTTGAATATAGCATAATGGGCATCTTTATGACATTCACTACGACTGATATTATCGTATTCGTACGGCATCTGAATTATTTTAAGCGGAGGACATACTTCTTTTGCATGTCGTATGGCAGTCAGATAACCTTGCGTCAGATTTTCCCAGGAATATCCGGGGATACCCTCTTCCGGTAACGGAAGAGTCCCCATTTGGGAAGCTGATTTATATGCCTTGGTTACAGGTGAAATCTGCAAGTCCAATACAACTTCTTCGGCAGTAAGGGCGGCAGCTTTGAGCCATTGGTCCATATAAATAATGTCCGTACTGTCAAGCAATCCCGGATTTTCCTGTTGCCAGGGTAACTGGTGATGCTGATAACGGAAAAGAGAAAAACGTTTCCCCATTTTATCTGCTACCGAACAAGCCATTTCTTTTACTTTCCCGCACACTTCGCCGTATTGATAGTCTTTTACCGGATTGCCGGAATAAGCTTGTACACGCCGTTCGCCACGATCCCAAAGCCGGCTTTCAGCCCTACAGGATATTTCTATGCGTCCTTTCCGGTTCAGATTATCCGATGTAAGCTTCACCCGGTCGTCCCATCTTTTCAAATTGTCTTTATGAGATTGATACGCGGATTCCAACTTCTGCTCTGTTAATCCGGATTCTTCCCATACTTTTTCCGCATCCGTTTTACTCAAATCCGTCCATAAAGATCCTATACACATACCGGATTCAACATCCATGTGATGTGTCAACGAATTAAACTCAAAAAGCATACGGTTCCCATATTTCAATAAAGTGGGATAAACCCGAATGTACAACAGTCCCGTCACTCGTGTGAAAGGGCGCTCTTTTTTAGAGGGTTCAACCCGTAATGTCCGAAAGGTGACTTTCAGATTACCGCTGGTTGCCACAATCTCTTTCTTAGGATATAAACTCATTACAATCGTCTCGCTTTCAGCTCCCTGTACACTCAAAGAAAAAGACAAACGCTCTTCCGAGCCTATTCCGTAGCTTACAGGGATAACAAATGTTTTGGCAATACCCGAATCACTGAAAGGAACTGATTCGCTTACGCAACGCACCGTACGGGCATAAGGTGAACCACCTCTGAACAATAAACTGACGCCATGAATCGTCCTGTTGTTCCAATCCTTATAGGCACCCGACCATAAAAAACCGTCGTACCAACTATATTTTCCCTTTATAGCATCTTCCAAATCTGTTTTAGAAGATGTATCGATCGGATATTCGCTATACCCGAATCGCCAGCGGAATTGTATATTGGCATCCCCTCTTAAACAGGTGTTCTCCGGATTCCGGGCATTTGCCGCAGTGTATATGAAAGAGAGGATAACAAGTATGATAATGCACTTATATAAATAGTTCATCCGATTTAAATTAAGTAATTAAAGACATCCCTACCGAACATAAACAAGGTTTTTTTAAGAAAACGTAGAAAATCCATATAGCAAGCATAATGATATCAGTTTTCTACGTTTTCTTAGCTAAATGGAAAGCCGATTAGTAGCCGGCGTTCTGACTAAGTGTCACGCCGAAACGAGCATAAGTATCTATTTCCTGTTGTGGAATCGGACACAGATAATCCCGGCCCGGGTTGAACATACGGGTTGCATTCGGGAAACGGTCGTCTTTATTCAAGTCATACTGCTGCTCGATTCCCTGATAGTGGGCCAGTCCGTCTTCATCGATTCGGGGAACACCTGTTGCTGTGGCGGTATCTAATATACGTCCGTAAATAGTAACCGGCATTACTTTCTCTGCAATCTTCCATCTGCGAATGTCAAACAGACGGAAGCCTTCATCGGCCAATTCAACTTTCCTTTCCCGGCGAAGAATCGTTTTTAACTTAGCTGCATCCCTCGTTTGAACAGCCGGATACTGGTCTGTATCGGCAACACCCGCGCCATAGGCACGGGCACGGATTCTATTGATAGCGTTCAATACCGATTCGTCAATCTCTCCCAACATAATTTTCGATTCGGCGTAAATCAACAAAATCTCGGCATAGCGCATCAAAATAAAGTGATGATCATCCCATGACTGTATTTTCTTTTGCGTTTCCTCAATCGTATTTTTCTTCCATAAATAACCGCAAAAAGCTGCTGGCCACGAAACAGTACGGCAATCTTTATTGGAACCTCCGATTTTTCCATCGACCAACCGGAAATTGACACTATCCGGATGGCTTTCAAAAATCAGGCCCGCCCACTGGCTTTGTGGTGTGATAATAGAGGCTTTCAAGCGGGGATCTCTGTTTTCAAAAGGCTGTTTAGGACTGTAAACCTCCGACTTGTCAATGGTTTCACCATCCGTACATTCATAAGAATCGATCATAGACTGCGTAGGTACCATTACACTTACCGAACCCAAATTACGTGAACCTTGCGTAACGGAGAATTGCGTAAAGAAATACTCGTATTTGAATGGCATCACAAACATAATCTCAGAGGAGGTTTGTCCTGCCAACTGAAATAGTTCGCCATAGTTTTTGTGAAGACTATACCCAAAAGAAGGCTCGTTATCCATGATTTCCTTTGCCGCGGCAGCTGCTTCGGCATAACGGGCGTTATAAAGAGCGATACGGGCATATAACCCTATGGCCGCACCTTTTGTAACACGTTCCGGTTCGTCTTTCCACGAATAAGGAAGTGCTTCGGACGCTTTTTTCAGGTCGGCAAGAATCTGCTCTACAATTACTTCTTTAGATTCTCTTGGGATTAAACCCTCTGCCGGAGTTTTTATCACTTTATTCAAGAAAGGAACATCTCCGAATAATTCGGTCAGATACATGTAATGAAAGGCCCTAACAAACAGGGCTTGCGCTTCTATCTGCTTATATTTATCTTCCGGAACGACATCTTTGGAACGGGCCATATTCTCCAATAATGCATTTGCCCGTGCAATACCTTTATAATGGTCGCTATAAATCGTAAGGAAGCCATCATTCGTCGGACTCTGTACACCCTGTCCCTGGTTCATCATGGCCGAGCAAAGACCTCTCGATACGCCTATGTCGGTAGCGCCGTTATCCATGGCAACCATAAGAGGCACTTTATAATCCGTTGTCAGTCGTAAGGAATTGTACGCACCGTTAAGTGCCAGATTCAACTCTTCTTCATTCTTATAAAAAACATCATCGACAGGTTCAGTAAGGGATTCCAGGTTCAACAGATTATCTTCACAAGAAGAAAATCCAATGATAAGTAATACGAGTAACTTATATAGTTTCATAACAATATTTTATTAAAATGACAAATCGATTCCAAACGTATAACTCTTTGCGATTGGATAAATCGCACCGGCAGCATCATTGGGCACAAGGGGATCTATGCCTTGCGGCAAGTTGTCAAAAGTCAACAAATTTTGTCCGGAGAAATACACTCTCAGATTCTTAACGAAGACCTTACTCAACAGCCGGTCCGGTAATGTATACCCCAAAGTGATATTCCGTACTCTTAAATAAGAAGCATTGAACAACCAGCAACTACTGGCCTGCACATCATTGCTACCGAAACTCGTAGCAGCCAGAACCGGGAATTTAGCATTCATATTTTCCGGGCTCCAACATTCCTTTACATGCCATTCCTGTACTTTACCGGCATTGAATAAAGGATACACAAGGTCGCCGCCCAAGAGCACATCCCGTTTACCGACGCCTTGTAAAGCAATAGCCATATCGAATCCTTTATAACCGGCATTCAAATCAATACCATACGTATATCTCGGGAACGGATCTCCCAAAATTACCCTGTCGTCGGCATTGATCAAGCCATCGCCTGCATCCATAACGCCATCTCCGTCCGTATCGACTGTTAACTGGTCTTTATAGCGCAGATTACCCGGCTTCAACGCGCCAAACTGTCCCGGTGCACCTTTGATTTCTTCTTCCGATTGGAAAATACCGGTCGTTTCATATCCATAGATTGAATTAATCGGAGCACCTAACTGAATAATGGAATTACCGGTAATAATTTTATCGTTTCCGCCCAGATTCGTAACTTCATTCTTCACATCGGAGAAGTTGATTTTAATGCCATAATCAAAATCGGAAACTTTGTCCTGCCATCCAATTGTTACGTCCCATCCCCGGTTCTCCACATTACCGATATTTTGTATAGGCGCCTCAAGACCTGTCACTACCGGAATCGGGATGTTCAATAATATATCCTTCGTTTTACGAATATAATAATCGGCACTCAGCGTCAGCCTTTGATTGAAGAAACCTGCATCTGCACCTATATTAGTTGTGGCTGTTGTTTCCCATTTGATGTTCTTATTGGCTAAAATCTTTTGGGCTGCTCCATTTACAATTTGATTTCCTATCAGATAATTAGCATCTCCCAACACAATAGAAGAGGCATAAGGAAAATCACTTCCGATTTCCTGATTCCCTAATTCACCCCATGAAGCGCGTAGTTTCAAATTGGATAACCACGATATATCTTTCATAAAAGATTCTTCAGAAAGTCTCCAGCCTACAGCAAAGGAAGGGAAAATACCGACTCTGTTACCTTTTGAGAAGCGTGAGGAAGCATCCCGTCTTATGTTTGCCTCAAACAAATAGCAATCTTTAAATGAATAATTGACGCGTCCGAAATAGGATACCAGTGCATGATGGGTGGCAGTTCCCGAATTTGAATCGTACTCTGCCGAACCGGCATCCAGTACTTCATAATCCTGTAAAATGTAATATTGCCGTCCTGCGGAAAACTTTTCATAGTTATATTTAATCAACTCATATCCTCCCAAAACAGAAAAAGTATGGCCTTTTATCGTCTTCGTATAAGAGATTACAGCATTAAAACTCTGATTAAACGGACGTTCGTTCGTTTGATTGAAGCTATTCGGATCTCCTTTTTTACGAATTGTCTTCGTATCCCAGTCCATTATTTGATTATATGTCTTAGAGGCTCTTTTTATATAAATATCCCCATAAGAAGGTGCGTATAACACAGAAATATTCACCCCTTCGATAGGCCGGTAATTAGCTTTTAACAAAGCTCTGAACTCATTGTGATATTTCTTGTTATAACCGCCGGCTCTGACTTGCGAAATCGGGTTGCCTCCCGAAAATCCGTCTCCCCAGGTACCATCCGAATGAATAGCCGGATAAATAGGGGCGATTCTGAATGCATCACGTACCACAGCCGTTAACGTAGCGTTGGAAGCATTCTGCTCGGAGCGGCTGAAAGCGAGGTCGAAATTGATGTCGAACTTGTCCGAAAGCTTCAAATCCGAATTGAAACGCCCGTTATAACGTTTAAAGCCATAATTGACGATATTGGCTCCCTGATCGGTAAAAGCAATCGAAGCCAGGACTCTCGCTTTATCAGATCCGCCATTCACATTCAGGTTATGGTATTGCTGGAAATTGGTTTCGCTGAATAATAAATCGACCCAATCTGTATCAGGATAACGGTCCGGATCGGTTTTCATACCTTCGCGATAGGCATCGATGATTGCCTGGTCGGACCCGGTATACTTCATATAATCGAGAGCGCCCAGGAAAGAGGGAAGATTCGTAGGATTCTGCCAACCCAGATAGTTTTTATAATTTACAGTAACACTTCCTTCTTTCGCTCTTTTGGTAGTAACCAATATAACACCGTTCGAAGCCCTCGAACCGTAAATAGCAGCAGATGCAGCATCTTTCAGTACCGAAATATTTTCGATATCATTTCCATCTATCGTGTTTATATCTCCTTCTACACCGTCTATTAAAATCAACGGGTCGTTGGAAGCGCTGATAGAACCCATACCACGGATACGCAAGGTTGCCTTATCTTCTCCCGGCTGTCCGCTTTCCTGGATGGCCGTTAAACCGGGCGCAACTCCTATCAAGGCCTGTGAAGCTTGCGCAACAGGTTGTTTAGCCAATTTATCTCCATTTACGGATTCGATAGCTCCCGTTAAATTAATCTTCTTTTGTGTACCATATCCTACCACTACGACTTCTTCCAACATTTTAGAATCTTCCTGCAAAACAATATCATATACCGATTTTCCCGTAATTTTTATTTTTTGCGGATTGTACCCGATATAAGATATTTCCAGAAAATGGCCGGCCGGCACAGTTATGGAAAAATTTCCGTTTATATCCGTTACCGTTCCGTTTGTCGTTTCCTTTTCTACCACATTCACCCCGATGAGAGGTTCTCCCTTTTCGTCTTTGACCACTCCGCTCACCTGCTTTTGGGCAGATGATGTTTTTGTTTTCTTTGAAATAATAACATGACCCTGGCTGAAGGTGGCCGTACAATTCGTTCCTTCCAAAAGTTGTTCCAATACTTCTTTGATATTAGCGTGCGGGGGCGGATTTTTAATCGTGCGGCTATCATTTACATCCTGGATATTATAATCCACAAAAAGTTTTGTTTGCTGTTCTATTTGTTTAAAAGCCGATTTTAAGGTAATGTTCTTTCCCGACAGGCTAACTTGTTGATGTTGTGCACGAGAAAACATACTGCAAGAGAATAAAACACCCACTAAAAAAAGCCGGACAAGACTTTTTCTCTTGTTCCCATGTATTAGATTCATAAAATTTTCTATATTTGTATGTTTGAAAATTGAATATTAATTATTTACAACGTTTTAAGTTGAGCCAAAAAAAGTAGTTATTCGG
>JAJBTJ010000243.1:0-4490 GCA_020860905.1 Parabacteroides sp.
GTTTATGAATATGAAAACTAAAGTTTTACTTTTTGCCTTGCTTTCAGGTTTTGTATTTTCCGTTGCTGCGCAGGAATACCAGCCTCAGGTAAGATTTAGTACCGAAACCGGAGCTAAAACAAATTTCAAGAAAAACAGAACCCGCGACAATTGGTTCATATCGCTTGCCGGTGGTGTTAGTACTTTATTTGCAGACGAAACAACCAAAGCCGGATTCGGAGATCGTTTAAATTTCGCACCCCAATTTTCTTTCGGTAAATGGTTAAGCCCTTATGCAGGTTTCCGTACGCAGGTTATCGGCGGTAACATCCATGGTTACAGAGGTCCGGCCGAAGGTCAGTTACAGTTGCTTCACAACAAGTATGTAGGGTTCCACATGGATATGTTATGGGACGTTAGCAATTACTGGGCTCCTTATAACGAAGACCGCGTGTTCCATTTGATTCCTTGGGTGGGTATCGGTTATGCACACCGGTTTAAAAACCAGGGCTTGAAGGCTTCCGACGTGCCTACTATGAATGCCGATATTTTAACCGCTTTCCGGTTGAGCAGCCATGTTGACTTCAACATTGAAATCCAGGGTTTGCTTACGCCCGACTATTTCAACAGCATCGAACAAGGTGCTAAAATGGAAGGTATCGTGCAACTGAGCGCCGGTTTTACTTTCCGTTTCGGAAAAACCGATTTCGAAGTGATTCAGCCGATGGATTACCAGTTGATTAACAACTTGAACAGCCAGATTAATACCTTGCGTTCCGAAAATCAGCAATTGAGCAAACGTCCGGTTTCGTGCCCCGAATGTCCCGAAATCGTAGAAGCTGCCGAAGTAGTTACCAATATTCTGGATAACACCGTATTGTTCCACATCAACAGTGCCCAGATTCAACCGAATCAGGAAGTGAATATCTATAATACGGCACAGTTCGTAAAACAAACCAATACGCCGATTATTGTAGTTGGATATGCCGACAAAGACACCGGTACGCCTGCTTATAATATGCAGCTTTCCGAAAAACGTGCCAAAGCAGTGGCTAAACAATTGATGGATAAATATAACATTCCGTCGAATATGATTACCGTACAGTGGAAAGGCTCGGATGTTCAACCGTTCGAACAAAACAACTGGAACCGCGTAGTAATTATGCAAGCCGAAGATTGATGCGTTTTTAATCGATATAAAAAAGCCTGTCCGACAAAAATGTCCGGCAGGCTTTTTTATTTCTTGTGTCGCAAATACCTGAAAAATAGGGCTCGTGCAGGTAAAGGACGATCGGTTAGCCTGGTTGGAAGTGAGTATCCTTTACTACTGAAGAGCCGGTTTTGTATGCAGCTTGTTTGCTTTTTATCGTTCCTGGTGCAAACCGGGATGCCGGTACGTCGGTGATTTTTATTTCATCCTGGTTGCACACTTTTCCCCGGAATGTGTAATTCCTAATGGTTTTTGTTATATCTTTGCTGCGAAAATTAAAATAAGATAGGCTTCACCTCGGCATAACCAAACAAGTTTGTTTCTGCTCTCGGTTTGCACTATCTTTGATTCAAAGAATTAAAACGAAGATAGGCTTCACCTCGGCATAATCAAACAAGTTTGTTTCTGCTCTCGGTTTGCACTATCTTTGATTCAAAGAATTAAAACGAAGATAGGCTGCGCCTCGGCATAACCAAGTAAACTTGTTTCTGCTCTCGGTTTGCACTATCTTTGCAGTCGATGGGAAGGATAGTAGGAATTGATTACGGCCGGAAACGAACCGGAATAGCTGTAACGGATACGTTGCAAATCATTGCGAACGGACTTACGACGGTGGCGAGCGGAGAGGTTGTGAAATTCCTGGCCGATTATGCCGGTCGCGAACCGGTAGAATTGTTCGTTGTCGGGTTGCCGAAACAAATGAATAACGAACCCTCGGAGAATATGAAATACGTGCAAGCGTTCGTAACCCACCTTCAACGAACAATCCCTTCCGTTCCCGTCGAATTTTACGACGAACGTTTTACATCGGTGATGGCCCACCAAACCATGCGGGAGGGCGGATTAAAGAAAAAAAAGAGGCAAGACAAAGCGTTGGTCGACGAAATCAGTGCAACGATTATCTTGCAGGCTTATTTGGAAAGTAAAAAATATCAGTTATAGTATGACTTTACCAGTTTATTTGTACGGGCAACCCGTGTTGAGAAAGGTTGCGGAAAATATAGAAAAAGAATATCCTGAATTAAACGAGTTGATTGCCAATATGTTCGAAACCATGTACCGGTCTGACGGCGTAGGGCTGGCTGCTCCCCAGGTAGGCCTCTCCAAACGGATTATCGTAATCGATGGGGAACCTATGGCCGAAGATTTTCCCGAGTGCAAAGGATTCAAGCGGGTACTCATCAATGCACAGATTATAGAACGTACCGGCGAAGAGGTGGCGCTCGAAGAAGGATGCCTCAGCCTTCCCGGAATCCACGAAAAGGTATCGCGCCCCACGGTAGTACGGATAAAATACCTCGATGCGAACCTCGATGAAAAAGAAGAAGTGGTAGAAGGGTTCAATGCCCGCATCGTACAACATGAATACGACCACCTGGAAGGGAAAATGTTTATCGACCATATCTCGCCTATCCGCAAGCAACTTATCAAATCGAAACTAAATAATATAATAAAAGGAAACGCGCGTTGCTCATACCGGGCAATCGCGGTAGGGAAATAATAATCTAATAATACGTTATTATGACATCTTTAAGACAAAACATTCTGGCCTTACGGAAAAAGAAAGCCATCATCGAAATGGGTGGAGGCGAAGCTGCCATCGAAAAACAAGTGGCAATGGGTAAACTTACGGCCCGTGAGTGTATTCTCGCGCTGCTCGATAAAGACTCTTTCCACGAATACGATTTGTTTGTAGAACACGATGGCCGTGATTTCGGGATGGAAAAGAAAGTGTTGCCGGGCGACGGGGTGATTACCGGTACCGGTACAATTTTAGGCGCTCCGGTTTGTATTTATGCACAGGATTTTACGGTTGCCGGCGGCTCGTTAGGATTGAAACATGCCCGGAAAATTACTAAAATCATGGATCATGCGCTGAAGATGAAATGTCCGATTATCGGTATCAACGACTCGGGTGGTGCCCGTATCCAGGAAGGTGTAGGCGCTTTGGCCGGTTATGGCGAAATCTTTTACCGCAATACGATTGCTTCGGGCGTGATTCCGCAGATTTCCCTTATCCTGGGCCCGTGTGCCGGAGGTGCGGTATATTCGCCGGCTTTGACCGATTTTGTTTTCGTGGTGGAAAATATCTCCAAGATGTTTATTACCGGGCCGAACGTAATCAAAACCGTGTTGGGCGAGGATATTTCGATGGAAGACCTGGGCGGCGCGCGCGTACATGCCGAAATTACCGGAAACGCCCATTTTTACGCGCAAAGCGAGCCGGATTGTTTCGCCCAGATTAAGAAGCTCATCAGCCTGATTCCGGGAAATAACTCCCAGCGGGCAAAGAAAATAACGCCGAAAGAACCGACTATTAAGAAAAACATCGAACAAATCGTACCGGCCGACCCGAAACAGCCCTACGATGTGCGCGACGTAATCCGTTGCATCGCGGATGGCTCGGAGTTCCTGGAAATACAGGAATTATGGGCGGCTAATATCGTAATCGGTTTCGGACGTATGGGCGGCGAAACGGTAGGTTTCGTGGCGAACCAGCCGATGGTGCTGGCCGGTGTGCTCGATTGCGACAGTTCCGATAAGGCAGCCCGGTTTATCCGTTTTTGCGACGCATTCAATATTCCTATCGTTACCCTCGAAGATATGCCGGGATACTTGCCGGGCGTCGACCAGGAGCATGCGGGCGTAATCCGGCATGGAGCGAAGATGTTGTATGCTTACTCCGAGGCTACCGTGCCTAAGATTACCGTGATTTTGCGGAAAGCCTACGGCGGAGGCTATATCGCCATGAACTCGCGCCATTTAGGTGCCGACTTTATGTTTGCATGGCCCAGTGCCGAGATTGCCGTAATGGGGCCCGAAGGTGCAGCCAACATCATTTTCCGTAAGGAAATTATGGAAGCCGAAGACCAGGACGCCATGCGCCAGGAAAAAGTGAAAGAATACATCGAGAAGTTCGCCAACCCCTATGTGGCGGCCTCGAAAGGATTTATCGATTCTGTTATCGAACCGAAGGAAACGCGGTCGCTGCTGTTGCATGCGTTGCAGGTTTCGGCCCTCAAAGGCGAGTCGCGCCCGCAGAAAAAACACGGTATTCCTCCGTTCTGATTCGGTTTGCGACCGGCCGGGCCGGGGTTTTTAACAAGATTCGGTAGGTACGGGGAGAATGAACCCGGAAAACAGGACGTTGCATTGGGATAATAATCCGTTCGCTGTGTCTGCGCGTCACCGTGTCGGTTTGCCCGGCCGGCTTTTTGCCGGCAACAGCCCTTACGCCGGTTTTTATAAAGTCACAATATAAACGAAATCGATACACAGGTATGGAAAATGAAAATAAAGA
>JAJBTJ010000243.1:4500-9103 GCA_020860905.1 Parabacteroides sp.
AAATAAAGAGTACGTAGATTTTATCGTTACGGCAAGGAAGTACAAAACCTTGCTTACGAAAAAATTCATAGAACGCCCTTTCTGGCACAAACTGTTGCCGGGCGACGTGATTTCCCATCTTCCCGGAACCATCATTTCGGTGAATGTAAAGAAGGGAAAATCGGTTAAAGCCGGCGATTTGCTGCTGATTCACGAAGCCATGAAAATGCAGAACCGGATAGTAGCCCCGGTTACCGGCATTATCCAGGAAATGAATGTGAAAGTAGGCGATAAAATAGGCAAAAATCATTTGATGGTAAAAATAGAGCCGAAATAAGAATATTTATTACTTTTGTCATTCAATCACTATACATTAAGAATGAAAAAAGTAGTCGTATTTTTACTATTCCAATTATATTCGCTTTCGTTATTCGCCCAGATTAATACCGACCGGGTGCAGGCTATCGGCCGGAATGCATTGTATTTCGAGGATTATGTTCTCTCGATACAATACTTTAACCAGGTAATCAAGGCCAAGCCTTGGCTGGCGGAGCCGTATTTTTACCGGGCGGTAGCGAAAGTGAATTTAGACGATTATAAGGGAGCCGAAGAAGACTGTACGTTATGTCTGGAGCGGAACCCTTTTTTTGTTCAGGCATATTATTGCCGGGGAATCGCCCGGCACAACCAGGAAAAATATGCGGAAGCGATAGCCGATTACAATAAAGGGTTGGAATTTAAGCCGGAAGACCAACAGATGCTGGTAAATAAAGCCGTAGCCAATATCCAGCAGAAAGATTACGAGGCAGCAGAAAAGGACTTCGAGCGGATTATGTTCCTGCATCCGCGTTACACCCGGGCCTACCTGAGCCGGGGTGCCATGTACATGGAAAAAGGCGATACGGTCAAAGCGCTCGCCGATTATAATAAATCCGTCGAACTCGACCCGTATTTCCCGCCGGCTTACGGATACCGTGCCTTGGTATATTACCAGCAACACAACATGCAGGCGGCCCTGGCCGATTTGAACGAAGCCATCCGGCTCGACCCGCGCCAGGACGGTTATTACATCAACCGCGGGCTGGTGCGCTACCAACTGAACGACCTCCGCGGGGCGATGGCCGACTACGACCAGGTAATCAGCATGGATAAACATAACCTGATTGCCCGCTTTAACCGGGGATTACTGAGGGCGCAGGTAGGCGACAACAACCAGGCGATAGAAGATTTCGATGTGGTACTGCAACTGGAACCGGATAACTATATGGCATATTATAACCGGGCGTTGCTCCGGACTGAAACCGGCGATTACCGGGGGGCCGTGCATGATTACGATAAGGTACTGGAACAATATCCCAATTTTATTCCGGGTTATTACAGCCGGGCGGAAGCCAAAAAGAAAATGCGTGATGCCCAAGGTGCTGAAAAAGATTACTGGACTGCTTTCGAGATAGAGCAAAAAGCCAAGAAAAGCGGAAATGCGGCCAACCTTGCGTCTTCCGGGTCGCAACAAAAGCAAAATCAGCAGCCGAACGCTTCGGATGCTGCCGGTAAAGAAGAGGAAAAAGAAAATACCCGAGAGCAATCCGACAAGAATATCGACAAATTTAACCGCCTGGTGGTATTCGATAAGGAAGACGAACGCAAAAGCAAATACAGCAGCGAAATCCGCGGACGGGTACAAGACCGCAATGTCCGGGTCGACCTCGAACCCCAGTTTATCATTTCGTATTACGAGAAAATCGACCCGGTAAAAGAACTGGTGTATTACAACAAAGTGGTAGACGATTATAATAACCGGATGGTATTGGGCAGGAAGTTGCGCCTTACCAACCAGGAAGCTCCCCTTACCGAAGACCAGGTGGCTGTGCATTTTGCCTCGATTAACGAGTATTCGGCCAAACTCGAACAAGACGGCCGCAATGCAGACACTTATTTCGCCCGGGGAATGGATTTTATGCTGGTTCAAGACTTTTCCGAAGCGCTCGAAGATTTCAGCCGCGCCATCGAACTGAATCCTTCGTTTGTAATCGCTTATTTCAACCGGGCGGTGGTACGGTATAAGCAACTGGAATACGTACTGGCTACGCAAGCTGCCGAAAATACGATTTTGAGCGAAGTGCCGGCTATGAGCCTCGATTTGTTTACCGGGAAGAAAGCACTTCCGCTCCAACAGAACCGGCCGGTACAATCGTTGCGCAAGGACGAAAAAAAAGCCTACGAGCACGAAATGATTATGCACGACTACGATAAAGTAATCCGGCTGAATCCCGATTTCGTATACGCCTATTTCAACCGGGCGAACCTGCGCTGCGCTCAGCGGGACTACCGGGCGGCCATCCTCGATTACAACGAAGCCATCGAACGCGAGCCTGATTTTGCCGAGGCTTATTTCAACCGCGGGCTTACCCGCTTGTACTTAGGTGATACGGAAAGAGGAATCGTCGATTTGAGCAAAGCCGGCGAATTGGGAATAATTAATGCATATAGCATTATTAAAAGAATGACCTCCGACTGATAGTCTGTTCAAAATTTACTCTATCCGGTTTTAAGAGTCGTTTTCGGGGATGTTCTATTGTTTTTGCAAGGAACATAGCGGGCCTATGTAACGAACAAAAACGATTGAACAAACCGGATAGAGTTCAAACCTGGTCGATGAAACCAGTATAAGAATTTATACAAAGAAAATTTAAACAGGCTTTGATAGTAAAGTGAAAAATAATAAGGTGAAGTAGCGGATGCATCGAAATAAATCGTAATTTTGCACTTCGGTAAGTAGAATTAAGATAAAGATTATGATAAAAGTTACATTTCCGGATAATTCCGTAAAAGAATATGCTAAGGGAACTACGGCGATGCAGATTGCCGAAAGTATCAGTCCCCGCCTGGCACAAGAGGTACTGGCAGCCAGTGTAAACGGCCAAATTTGGGATTTGTCGCGCCCCATTATGGAAGATGCGGCAGTCAAACTGTTCAAATGGGACGACGAGGAAGGCAAGCACGCTTTCTGGCATTCGAGCGCCCATTTGATGGCGGAAGCGTTGCAGGAACTTTATCCGGGAATAAAATTCGGTATCGGTCCGGCTATCGAGAACGGGTTTTATTACGATGTAGACCCGGGCGAAACGCCGATTAAAGATAGCGATTTTGCGGCCATTGAAGCGAAAATGCTCGAATTGGTTGCCCGGAAAGAAGAAATCAAACGGCAGGATATAACGAAAGCCGACGCCATGAAAATGTTCGGCGACCGGGGCGAGGTATACAAAACCGAGTTGATTTCGGAATTGGAAGACGGTACGATTTCTACTTATACACAAGGAAGTTTCACCGATTTGTGCCGCGGTCCGCACTTGCCGAATACTTCGTATATCAAGGCGGTAAAAATTATGAGCGTAGCAGGCGCTTACTGGCGCGGCGACGAAAAGCGTCCGCAGCTTACCCGCTTGTACGGAATTACTTTCCCGAAAAAGAAAATGCTCGATGAGTACCTGGTATTGATGGAGGAAGCGAAGAAGCGCGACCACCGGAAAGTAGGTAAGGATTTGGAGTTGTTTACTTTCTCGTCGGCCGTAGGAGCCGGGTTGCCGTTGTGGTTGCCCCGGGGTACCCAATTGCGCCTCCAGTTGGAAGATTTCTTGAAACGTATCCAGAAGCGATACGGTTACCAGCAGGTGATGACGCCCCATATCGGAGGAAAAGAATTGTATGTAACTTCGGGCCACTATGCCAAGTACGGGAAGGATTCGTTCCAGCCCATCCATACGCCGCAGGAAGGCGAAGAATTCCTGCTCAAGCCGATGAACTGTCCGCACCATTGCGAAATATACAAAACGTTCCCCCGGTCGTATAAAGACTTGCCGTTGCGGTTTGCCGAGTTCGGGACCGTGTACCGTTATGAACAAAGCGGGGAGTTGCACGGTTTAACAAGGGTACGCGGCTTTACGCAAGACGATGCTCACTTGTTCTGCCGTCCGGACCAGTTGAAAGACGAGTTCCTGAAAGTGATGGATATTATCTTTATCATCTTTAAGGCGCTCGACTTCGAAAACTTCGAGGCGCAGATTTCTTTGCGCGACCCGGATAACAAAGAAAAGTACATCGGCTCCGACGAGAATTGGGAAAAGGCTGAGCGGGCTATCGTGGAAGCTTGCCAGGAAAAGGGGCTGAAAGCGAAAGTAGAATTAGGCGAAGCCGCTTTCTACGGGCCGAAGCTCGACTTTATGGTAAAAGATGCTATCGGGCGTCGCTGGCAGTTGGGTACCATCCAGGTGGATTATAACCTGCCCGAACGTTTCAAGCTCGAATATACGGGCGAAGATAACCAAAAGCACCGGCCGGTAATGATACACCGGGCACCTTTCGGTTCGATGGAACGTTTCGTTGCGGTATTGATAGAACATACGGGCGGGAAATTCCCCCTGTGGCTTACGCCCGACCAGGCAGTGATTCTGCCTATCAGCGAAAAGTTCAACGACTATGCGCACCGCATTGCCGAGGAGCTTACCCAGCAGGATATCCGTGTGTTGGTTGACGACCGGAATGAAAAAATAGGGCGTAAAATACGTGACAACGAGTTGAAGCGTATTCCTTACATGCTGATTGTGGGCGAGAAAGAAGCGGAAAA
>JAJBTJ010000254.1 GCA_020860905.1 Parabacteroides sp.
GATCAACAGAGAAAAAAGACAGCCTGAAACCGGGTTTATCCGGGCAAGCCGGGAAAAAGTGCCTATTTACTGAAATTCCATAAAAAAGGAATGGTTAAAACAAACGTATCCCGGGCCGAATATCTCTTCGTGCGTTTCATCTTTTCCATAGAGAAACAAGAAAGCCGGCCGATATATGGTGAATCGGCCGGCTTTCTTGTTTCTTTTTAGTTATAACCCGGTATACGCTAAATCGAAAGCACACGCAGCGTATTCAGCAATTCGCGGTTTATGGGCTTATCGTTCTTGATGGCTTTGGAAAACGGCACATACACGATTTGGTCGTTCTGGATACCGGTCATCACGTTGCGCTGGTCTTCCAGTAAGGCATCGATAGCCGCAACTCCCATCCGGCTGGCCAGGATACGGTCTTGCGCCGTAGGCGAGCCGCCCCGCTGCAAGTGCCCTAAAATCGTAACCCGCACGTCGAACTGGGGATATTCCTTTTTTACCCGTTCGGCAACACCCATCGCACCGCCGGTTACATCGCTCTCGGCCACCAATACGATGCTGCTGTTCTTCGATTTGCGAAACCCGTTTTCAATCGTTTCGGCCAACTGGTCTTTCTCCACGGCGATTTCCGGAATGATAGCCGCTTCGGCGCCCGAGGCAATCGCCCCGTTCAAGGCCAGGAAGCCGGCGTCGCGTCCCATCACTTCCACGAAGAAAAGCCGGTCGTGCGAAGTCGCCGTATCGCGAATCTTATCCACCGCCTCCATAATCGTATTCAACGCCGTGTCGTATCCAATCGTAATATCCGTTCCGTACAAATCGTTGTCGATAGTACCGGGAATCCCCACGATAGGATAATTGAACTCCTGCGCCAGGATACGGGCTCCCGTAAGCGTACCGTCGCCGCCAATCACCACCAGGGCTTCGATGCCTTCGGCCACCAGCCGGTCATAAGCGATTTTACGGCCTTCGGGAGTTTTGAATTCCGTACAACGGGCTGTTTTCAGGATGGTACCCCCGTGTTGTATGATATTGCTTACGTTTTCTGTTTTGAACAGAACGATTTCGCCCGTTATCAACCCTTTATATCCTCTGTAAATTCCTTTTACGGCGATACCGTTAAAAATAGCGGCCCGGGTTACGGCCCGGATAGCTGCATTCATCCCCGGGGCGTCACCGCCAGACGTCAAAATACCTACACATTTAATAGCAGACATAATACCTTTTCATTTAATATCGGCGACAAATGTAAAAAATAAATGCGTAGCGCACATGTTTTTTATCGAATCTTCATACATTATCAATCGTTTTATCATACGCTTCGGTTGACTTCCCGCACACGGGCGGCCACCTTCTCCATCAGCCACTTCGGGGTGGAAGTGGCTCCGCATACCCCCACCGAATTCACTTCCGGGGGCAAAGGCGCAACGATTTCGTCGGCATCCGAAATAAAAACCGTCCGCGGGTTCGCTTTCCGGCATTCTTCGAAAAGCATTTTTCCGTTCGAGCTTTTCCGCCCCGCTACGAAATAAACCCAATCGTGGCGCGAAGCGAACCGCTTGATGTTAGGCAACCGGTTGGCTACCTGCCGGCAAATGGTATCGAACGAGCGGAAAGTTACGCCGGGCGCTATTTTGGCTTGTATAAGCGAAACAATAGCCCGAAAGCCGTCTAACGATTTAGTTGTTTGGGAAAACAGGTAAATGTTCCGGCCGAAATCCAGTTTCTCCACATCGTCGGTTTTCTCTACCACCACAGCGTTCCCTTCCGTTTGCCCTACGAGCCCGTTTACTTCGGCGTGCCCTTTCTTACCGTAAATAACTACCTGGGCGTTTTCCCGGCGCGTATCGAGATAGCATTTCTTGATTTTTTTCTGCAATTGCAACACCACCGGGCACGTAGCATCCACGATGGCAATCCGGTTCGCCGCCGCCGTTTGATAGGTTTCGGGCGGCTCGCCGTGTGCCCGGAGCAGTACTTTCGCATCACGCAAACAACTGAATTTCGCGTGTTCGATGCAATGCAATCCCATCGCACCCAGCCGCTCTACCTCCAGGCTGTTGTGTACAATGTCGCCGAGGCAGTATAACGGGCCGCCTTTCTGCAATTCCCGCTCGGCGCTTTCGATGGCCGTAACCACACCGAAACAAAACCCGGAACCGGTATCTATTTCTACCTGCATGGCCGGTCGTTTATTCGGAAATTACCCGGTTATACTGGCTTAGCAGCCATTGTTTCTGTTCCTCGGGCGAGAGGTTCGAGTTATCGAGCAGCAACGCATCTTCGGCTTGCCGCAAAGGCGCTTCCTTCCGGGTAGAGTCGATAAAATCGCGCTTTTTCACATTCTCCAGTACCTGTTCGAACGAAACCGGCTCGCCTTTGGCTTCCAGCTCTTTCACCCGGCGCATGGCCCGTACCTCCGGCGAAGCGGTTACGAACACTTTCAGCTCGGCATCCGGAAATACCACCGTACCGATGTCGCGTCCGTCCATCACGATTCCTTTCCCCTTCCCCATTTCCTGTTGCTTGGCAACCAACGCCTTCCGCACAAAAGGCAACGTACTTACCAGGCTCACTTTCCCCGACACGTCCATTCCCCGGATTTCCTTTTCCACCTTTTCCCCGTTCAGGAACGTCTCCGAACGTCCGGTAACCGGATTGAAGGCCAACCGGATGTCGACGGTTCCTATTTCTTCCTCCAACCGTTCCTCGTCTATCGTATCTCCCCGGAAGAAGCCGTTTTGCAGGCAATACCAGGTCACGGCCCGGTACATCGCGCCCGTATCTATATAAGTATACCCGATTTCTTTCGCCAAATCTTTCGCCATGGTGCTTTTCCCGCAAGATGCGTGCCCGTCTAAGGCAATTACAATTTTCTTCATATTTTACAGATAGGTTATTCGTTACAAACAGCTTTGAATAACAAGGACGGCACGCATATACAGTACGGCACGGCCCCCTCACGCCGTTTATCGTTAAAAAAATCTGTTCAAAGATATATCAAATCCGAGATACTCCTTTTACTTTTAACCGGCAAAATCGGAACAACCCGCACGAATGAAGCGGATAACGCGCGCAAAAGATGCTAAAAAACAGGTATCCGCAGCACTTATCTGTAAGATAGAAAAAAACTCAAAAAAGTAAAAGTATTTTTGCCATTATAGATTGGAATATAAAATAATTTGTATTTTTGCCGTAAAGAAAAACACATAAAACATTATAAACGTATGGAAATCAAAAAATCCCCGAAAGCGGACCTCGAGAAAAGGAAGACACTCTCCCTTCTGATGGGATATGTAGTGGCTTTGGCCGTATTGTTCGTGGCGTTCGAGTGGAGTTCCCGTGATGTAAAGGTATCCAAAGACGAGGGTGTACAAGACGTGATCGCGGAGGAAGAAATCGAAATCACCCGGACGGATAATACGCCCCCTCCTCCTCCCCCTCCCGCACCGGTTGCTACCGAAGTATTGAACGTGGTAGAGGATAACGTAGAGGTGGACACGGAAATCATGTCGACCGACGATAGCCAGGATGCACAGCAACAAGAAGCCTATGTTCCGCCCGCAGTAGTGGAGGAAGAAGAGGAAGAAACGAACCAGATTTTTACGGTGGTTGAAGAAATGCCTCAATTCCCGGGTGGAGAAACGGCTTTGATGCAATACATCGCCAAAGGAATTAAATACCCGATGATCGCCCAGGAAAACGGTATCCAGGGACGTGTAGTGGTTTCGTTCGTGATCAATAAAGACGGAAAAGTGGTAGATGCCCAGGTAGTACGCGGTGTAGACCCCTCGCTCGATAAAGAAGCGCTTCGTGTGATCAGTACGTTACCGGCATGGAAACCGGGTAAACAAAGAGGTAAACCGGTACGTGTAAAATATACGGTGCCCGTACTTTTCAGGTTGCAATAGTCAAATTACATATAATTCACAGAAAAGGCTGCTTTATCATGCAGCCTTTTTTATTCCGACACTTTTATTCGTCAAACATCATGCTTTCATTCTCCAACATCTCGGAACGGATAGAAAATAAAATCCGTACCCTCGAATTCAACGATTCTCCGAAAAGCCTGTATACGCCGATTGAATATATCCTGTCGTTGGGTGGAAAAAGAATACGGCCGGCTTTGACTTTAATGGCCTGTAACCTGTATACCGACCAACCGGATAACGCACTCGACGCGGCGGCCGGCTGGGAAGTTTTCCATAACTTCACCCTGCTCCACGACGACTTGATGGATAAAGCGGATATGCGCCGGAAAAAACCGACCGTACATAAGGTGTGGAACGACAATACGGCTATCTTGTCGGGCGATGCCATGCTGATTGCCGCTTACCGGCTTATCGGCCGGACGCCCGCACCCTGCCTGAAAGAGGTGCTCGACTTGTTTACGGCCACAGCGCTCGAAATTTGCGGGGGACAACAGTACGATATGGAATTCGAACAACGCGACGATGTAACCGAAGACGAATACCTCGAAATGATTCGGCTGAAAACAGCCGTTATGCTGGCTGCCTGCCTGAAAACGGGCGCTATCATCGGAAACGCGCCTGCCGGCGACGCAGAAAAACTGTACCGGTTCGGTTCGGACATCGGCCTGGCTTTTCAGCTCCAGGACGATTTGCTCGACGTATACGGCGACCCGGCTACATTCGGGAAAAACATCGGAGGCGACATCGTATGCAATAAAAAAACGTTTTTACTTATCCATGCTTACAAACGGGCCGATGCCGCACAAAGAAAAATGCTCGACGAATGGATGGGAAAAACCGTGTTCGAACCGAAGGAAAAAATCGCCCTGTTTACCGGATTATACAACGAACTCGGCATAAAAAAGCTAACCGAAGAAAAAATGGAGACTTATTATCTCCGGGCCATGAACTGCCTGGATAGCCTGGACGTACCCTCCGAAAAATTATCCGTACTGAAAGAGGTAGCCGCCCGCTTAATGAACCGGCAATACTGAAAACCGACAAGCATATCCGGCAAATGAAACTGATAGATACGCATACGCACCTTTACCTGGAAGAATTCGACCCCGAACAACCGGAACTGGTAAACAAAGCCCGGGAGTCGGGTATCGAAAAATTATTTTTGCCGAATGTCGACCTCACTACTGTCGACCGGATGCACGCGTTATGCGACGCCTATCCCGGTTTTGCCTACCCGATGATGGGATTGCATCCTACCAGTGTAGGCCGGGATTATGTGGCCGTTTTGAAAAAAACGGAATCATACTTGGATAAGAGATGTTACTATGCCATCGGCGAAATCGGAATGGACTTGTATTGGGACAAAACCTACCTGAAAGAACAGCAGGAAGTGTTCGAAACGCAATTGCGATGGAGCCTGGATATGAACTTACCGGTAGCCATTCACAACCGGGAAGCGTTTCCGTACACACTGGAAAGTTTATACAAAATAGGGGCTGATAAACTACGGGGCGTATTTCACAGTTTTACCGGCACGGCTGACGATCTGGCGGAAATAGAGAAACTTCCGAATTTTAAAATCGGAATCAACGGAGTGGTTACGTTCAAAAATTCCCGCCTTTCCGAGGTACTGAAACAAACGTCACTGGAGAAAATCGTACTGGAAACCGATGCTCCTTACTTGGCGCCCGTACCTTACCGGGGGAAAAGAAACGAGCCGCATTACCTCTGGAAAACAGCCGAAAAAGTAGCCGAAACTTTTTCCGTACCGCTTGAAAAAGCGGCTGAAACCACCACAATGAATGCCAAGGTATTATTTGGTGGCAAGGATAAGTTAATTTAGTTTTATTATCGCGCATACACAGAAAATTAATCCCGCTGAAATTGTGGATATATCAATCAAAAACTATAGATTTGTGCACTCAAACGTTGGCGATTGGGATTTTTTTTGTATTTTGCGTTCGCCTTAATGAGAAAGAAAGGCGAAAAACAAATTGGAGAGATGCTCGAGTGGTTGAAGAGGCACGCCTGGAAAGCGTGTATACGCCTAAAGTGTATCGCGGGTTCGAATCCCGCTCTCTCCGCAGTTTTGATACCATGATTACAAGTTCGAAACGAATGCGATAATCAACATAAAAAACAAATAAGAGAATTATTAATCTTAAAAATTAAACACACAATGAAAAAGTTATTTGCTATTAATGCAATTCTGGGTATTTTCACCCTGGGAATGTCAACAGTGGCTTACGCGCAGGAAGCGGCTACAGCAACCGGCGTAGAAGGAGGTCTTCATCAAGCGCTTAAAACAAAGTTTATCGAAGGTGGTGCCGATTTCATGAGTTTGGTAGCAATTGCGCTTATTTTCGGTCTTGCATTCTGCCTCGAAAGAATCATTTACCTCAACCTGGCCGAAACCAACTCTACCAAATTGCTGAAAGGTATCGAAGACGCTCTCGATAAAGGCGACGTTGAAGGCGCCAAAGCCATCGCTCGCGACACGAGAGGCCCTATCGCCTCTATCGCTTACCAGGGATTAATGAGATTAGACCAGGGTGTAGACGTAGTAGAAAAATCGATTGTTGCTTACGGCGGCGTTCAGGCCGGGTTACTGGAAAAGAACATGTCGTGGATTACCTTGTTTATCGCCATGGCTCCGTCGCTCGGATTCTTGGGTACTGTAGTAGGTATGGTTATGGCATTCGATAAAATCCAGCAGGTAGGTGACATCAGCCCGACGGTTGTTGCAGGCGGTATGAAAGTGGCCTTGATCACGACTATCGGCGGTTTGGTTGTAGCCTTGATTCTTCAACTGTTCTACAACTATTTGTTAAGCAAACTGGAAGCTATCCTGAACAAGATGGAAGACGCTTCTATTTCGTTAGTAGATATGGCCATCAAATACGATATTAAATTCAAAAAATAATTGAACCATGGCTGTTACCAAAAGTAGAAAAATATCCAGTTGGACCTTGTTAGTCATCTCGACTATCACGGTTATCGTACTCGGCATATTTTACTTCGGGGGAATAAATAATCCCGGCGAAGAAGTAAAAGATCCCACCTACACGGGATTACTTTTGAACTGGATGTATATCCTGTTCCTTGTGACGCTTGCCGCAACGGTATTATTTGCTATCTGGCAATTTATTACCTTGTTGAAAGAAAATCCGAAATCAGCCATTTCAGCACTGATCGTGTTGGTTGCTTTCGTTGCGATGCTCTTTATCACCTACTCGATGGGCGATAGCAAAGAATTGCAACTGGTAGGTTACGAAGGCGAACATAACGTTTCTTTCTGGCTCAAGCTCACAGATATGTGGTTGTATTCTTCTTATATTTTAACTGTTTTAATTATCGTTAGCGTAATAGCAGGAAGTATAAAAAGATCCTTGAACAAGTAAGTATTAATAAGAAACTGATAAAAACAACAAAGCAAAATGGCTAGAAAGAAAAGAAAAGTGCCCGCAATGAATGCGACTTCCTCTGCCGATATCGCTTTTATGTTGCTTATCTTCTTCCTTATTACTACCTCAATGGATACAGACCGCGGGTTGGCAAGACGCTTGCCGCCGCCTGTACCTAAAGACCAAAAGGACCAAGATGTTGATATTAAGAAACGAAACATTCTTCCCGTTATGATTAACAGTTTCGGCCAAGTATTGGCTAACGGGGAATTAATTGATATCAAGCAATTAAAAGACAAAGCAAAAGAATTCATCGACAATCCGTACAACGATGAACATTTGCCGGAAAAAACGGAAGAAGACGTACCATTTTTCGGGAAAGTAATGATTAATAACAAACACGTTATTTAATTACAGAACGACCGAATGACAAATTACCAGGCTTATATCTCCGTTCAGAACGAATTGGCGAAAGCCTATAACGAACTGAGAAACGACCTGGCAAAAAAGAAATTCAATCAGTCTTTTGATGAATTGGATGAAGAGCATCAAAAAGCGATCATCAAAATTTATCCTCAAAAGATTTCGGAAGCTGAACCTAAAAATTATGGAGGGAATAAGTAATGGGAAAATTTAATGGCGACGGCAAAAGGGAAATGCCGGAATTGAATACCTCTTCATTACCTGACCTCGTATTTGCTTTCCTGTTCTTCATTATGATGGTAACTACCATGCGTGAAGTAACCTTGAAAGTAAGATTCAGGACTCCGGAAGCTACCGAGTTGCAAAAGCTGGAAAAGAAGTCATTGGTAACGTTCATTTACGTAGGCCAACCTTTACCCGAGTATCAGGCTAAAATGGGTTCGGAAACCCGTATCCAGTTGAACGACGAAATCTCGGATGTCGACGAAATCCAGGATTATATCGCTCAGGAAAAGTCGAGTATGAAGGAAGACGAAGCTCCGTTTATGACGGTTTCCATCAAAGGAGACTCGGATACGAAGATGGGGATTATTTCGGATATAAAGCAGGCTTTACGTGAAGCGTATGCACTGAAAATCAGTTATTCGGCACGTTCTACCAACGCAAAGGCCGAATAAAGGGAGATTACCCTAAAAATATAAAAGGATGTTCGAATTTATCGAACATCCTTTTTTTGTATCACCTCATTCTTCCGGAAATCAGTCGACCTTCACCCGGTAAACCTGTTTATACAAACGTTCTTTCACCACATCGTACATCCTATCCATATCCAGTTTGCCATAGGTCATCAAATACAAATCGAGCCATTCGCCCCCGCTGCGATAAGGCGGCTGCCGGTAAGGATGCGTATCCAAACGAAAGCCTGAACGCTCGTAAAACCCGATACGTCGCCGGCTGATTTCATTTTCGGGTCGTTCCACTTCCAGTACCACCGGCATATCGCATCGCCCCAGGAATTGTTTTAATGCTTTTCCGCCGATGCCACCGTTGCGAACAACCTCATCGATGGCAAAATGCTCTACATAATAAAAATCATCCAGATTCCAATACGTAATAAATCCGGCATACTCCCCTTCTATTAAAAACGCCTGCACAGTAAAAGGAGAATCCGGATAAATCAGAGTTTTCAACCCGGCAAAATCCCGGCGCTCCTCCGGAGGAAAAGCCGCCAAATAAGTACGTTCCACCTCCTCGAGTAACGCATCGTCGGGACTGGTTATTCTAACACTTTCCATTTTTTTCCTTTTAAGTATAATACCTGTCATTTCCCTTTTCTTTCAG
>JAJBTJ010000234.1 GCA_020860905.1 Parabacteroides sp.
TCGACTTATTTTTATACGGATACAAAGATATGAGTGAGTGGAGTGCCATTTTTAGTGAGCGAGGTGTCAGCCCTTGACCTTTTTTGCTTCGTTTTTTGGGTCAAGCCAAAAAATGAAGATCGCCGGTTGGCGCCGTCGGCAGACGCCTTCGCGGCGAGCGAAAAGCACTCCTCCGTGGTAACGGCCTAAACCGCCTCGCGAGAGAAAAAAAACGCCTTCGTAAGAAAGCCAAGTTTTCTACTTTCGTTTCTTTCGGAAAAGAAACGAAAACCGCCGGTAGGCACACACTATTAAAAATGATTGATAATGAGATACTATAAATTGATAACTATAGTAAGTTGCATCCTCTTTGCGGCAGCCTCGTGCAAACCGGCCCGCAAAGGGGATGCTTTGTCGGTCGATGCGAACGACAGTATCGTCGCGGTACGGCCTGTACATTTCAATAATGAAGATTCCTTCCTTACCTATGTCCAGTTCCATCACTTGAATTATATGTGGGAAGGAGCGGAACCTACCTCCGGGTTGGCTCCCGAGCGTATCCATATCGACGGCGTGTATCCGCAAGACGATGCGGATGTGATTACCACCGGCGGCAGCGGATTCGGTATCGCCGGGTTGCTGGTCGGTATCGAGCGCGGCTTTATTCCCTGCGCCGAAGGAGTGGCCCGGTTCCACCGGATAGTCGATTACCTGGCGAAAGCCGACAGGTTTCACGGAGCCTGGCCTCACTGGCTGCAAGGCAAAACCGGCAAAGTGAAACCGTTCGGACAAAAAGACAACGGAGGCGACCTGGTGGAAACCGCTTTCCTGGTGGAAGGACTGTTGTGCGCCCGCCAGTACTTCCGTGACGGCAACGAGAGCGAGAAGCAGGTAGCCGCTAAAATCGACTCGTTGTGGCGCGGAGTAGAATGGAACTGGTACCTCAACGGGAAAGACGTGCTTTACTGGCACTGGTCGCCCGAGTATGCCTGGGAGATGGACTTCCCGTTGCAAGGGTATAACGAGTGCTTCATTACCTATATCCTGGCCGCTTCTTCGCCTACCTATCCCATTCCCGCGTCGGCTTACCACCAGGGCTGGGCCCGTAACGGCGCCATCGAGAGCGATGCGCGTCCGTACGGCATCCCGCTCTACCTGAAACACAACGGAGCCGAAGAATTCGGCGGCCCGCTGTTCTGGGCGCATTACTCTTATATCGGGCTTAACCCGCGCGGGCTCACCGACGAGTATGCCAACTATTTCCTCGTCGACCGGAACCAAACGCTGGTGAACTACACCTATTGCGTGAAGAACCCGAAACACTTCAAAGGATACGGTCCCGATTGCTGGGGGCTTACCGCCAGCTACTCGCTCAAAGGCTACGACGCCCACATGCCGGTCATCAACGACCACGGCGTAATCGCCCCCACCGCATCCCTGTCCAGTTATCCCTATACGCCCGAAGAGTCGCGTGCCGCATTGCACAACTTTTATTACAACTTAGGCGACTCGCTGTGGGGGAAATACGGCTTTTACGATGCGTTCAGCCTCCAGGAGAACTGGTTCCCGAAACGATACCTCGCTATCGACCAGTTACCCATCGCGCCGATGATAGAGAATTACCGCACCGGCTTGCTCTGGAAATTATTTATGAGTTGCCCGGAGATACAGGCCGGGCTGAATAAGTTAGGCTTTCGCGTAGAAGACGAAGACACGGTGCGGTCGAAAATAACTGCTTCGCTTCCGGGTCGCGAACGCACGGAAGCAGCGATGTTCGAAGAATGAATTTAATCCGTAAGATATGAAAAAAACAATGGTTTTGCTAAGCCTGGCCTGGATGGCAGGCAGTGCGTCGGCACAAACGAGCGGCTGGAAAAGTTTCAGCGGCGACCCGGTTATCGAGCACCGGGTCGACTCCGTACTTTCCCTGATGACGCTCGAAGAGAAAATCGGCCAGATGTCGCAGTTCTCGGCCGATTGGGATGTAACGGGCCCCGTGATGAACCACGATTTCGAGGCGTACCTTGAAAAAGGATTGGTGGGAAGCATCTTTAATGCGTATACCGTCGACGGCGTACGGAAGTTGCAAGAGCAGGCATTAGCCCACTCGCGCCTGAAAATACCCGTTTTATTCGGGTACGACGTGGTGCACGGGTTCCGTACCATCTTCCCCATGCCGCTGGCCGAGTCGTGCTCGTGGGATTTGAAAGGGATGTACCGTACGGCGGCTATCGCAGCGGCCGAAGCAGCCTCCGAAGGTATTTGCTGGACATTCGCCCCGATGGTGGATATTATCCGCGACGCCCGCTGGGGCCGGGTAATGGAAGGAGCGGGCGAAGACCCGTACTTAGGCAGCCTGATTGCCGTGGCCCGCGTGCAGGGTTTCCAAGGCGGTCCGAAATGGCAATCGCTGAACGACCTCAACACAGTATTGGCTTGCGCCAAGCATTTTGCCGCCTACGGAGCAGCCGAGGGCGGCCGCGACTACAACACCGTCGACCTGTCGGAACGTACCCTCTACGATGTTTACTTTCCCCCGTTCTACGCCTCGGTGAAGGCCGGTGTAGCCACCTTTATGGCCTCGTTCAACGAGATAGGCGGGGTACCGAGTACGGCCAGCAGCTACCTGTTCCGCGATGTGTTGCGCGACGAGTGGCAGTTCCGCGGATTCGTGGTAACCGATTACACAGGCATCAACGAACTGGTGCCGCACGGTGTGGCGGCCGACGAAGCCGAGGCGGCCGTACTGGCAGCCAATGCCGGGATGGATATGGATATGACCGGGGCGGTGTTTATCAAATACCTCGGCGATGCGGTTGCGTCGGGCAAAGTATCCGAGGCGACCATCGACAACGCCGTGCGTCCGGTTTTAGAGATGAAATTCCTGCTCGGCCTGTTCGACGACCCGTACCGGTATCTCGATAAGCAACGGGAAAAAGAAACGATTATGAAGCCCGAGTTTTTGCAGGTAGCCCGTGAAAGCGCCGCCCGCTCCATCGTATTGCTGAAGAACAAGCGCGAGTTTTTTCCTATTCCGAAGAACCGCCGGCTTACTGTTGCGCTTATCGGACCGATGGTAAAAGACAAAACCAGCCTTAACGGCGAGTGGGCGGGCAAGGGCGACCGCCAGCAAAGCGTTTCGCTGTACGAGGGGCTGATGGATAAATACAAGGGCGGAAAAGTAAAGTTCGTGTATGCTCAAGGGTGCGACCTCACTACCGACGACCGCTCGGATTTCGACAATGCGCTGGCCGTGGCCCGGAGCGCCGATATGGTAATCGCAGCGATGGGCGAGGATTTTAACTGGTCGGGCGAAGCGGCCAGCCGTACCGATATCCGGTTGCCGGGCGTGCAGCAGGAACTGCTGAAACGGCTGAAAGCGCTGAACAAGCCGCTCGGGCTGATTTTGATGAACGGCCGTCCGCTCGACCTGTCGTGGGAAGACGAGAATGTGGATGCGATTATGGAAGCCTGGTACCTCGGAACGATGGCCGGTCACGGCATCGCCGACGTGATGGCGGGCGACTATAACCCTTCGGCCAAGCTCACCCTGTCGTTCCCGCGTACGGTAGGGCAGTTGCCGTTATATTACAATTACAAAAATACCGGCCGTCCGCTTCCGCCCGACAATCCGAAAACGGATTACAAGTCGTCGTACCTCGACTCGCCCAACTCGCCGCTCTATCCGTTCGGTTACGGGCTGAGCTATACCACTTTCGCCATCGGCAAAGCGCGGCTCGACAAAACTTCGTTCGGCCCCGGCCAGTCGGTTACGCTTTCGGCCGATGTAACCAATACCGGAAAATACGCCGGCGAGCTCATCGTACAGTTGTATATCCGCGACAAGGTAGGCAGTGTAACCCGTCCGGTAAAGGAATTGAAGGGATTTCACAAAATCGCCTTGAAGCAGGGCGAAACGCAACGGGTTACGTTTACGATAGGCGAAGACGAACTGGCTTTTTATGGCGCCGACATGCAATTGCGAGCCGAGCCGGGCGAGTTTGCCGCCTGGATTGCCCAGAGCTCCGACGACGATTCGAACGAGGTTACGTTTACCTTCCGGGGCAATTAAAGCGGTTTCGCCCGTACTCCGGTTCCGTTTACTTTCGCCCGGCGATAGCCGTTCGGTTTTTGCAATAGGTACTATATTTATCCGGAAGTGCGCAACTTCCGGCTGCAAAATGAAAAAGGGTCGCTCCTTCACAGGAGCGGCCCTTTACGGTCATTATTCGCAGAAATAGAATCAGAAATTAGCTGCATCTACATCCCACCATACGCGGGTATTGATGTTGTCGGGGCCTTTCAGCAGCGTACGCGCTTCTTCTACGGCCTCTAAATTCGTGTTCCGCTCGTCGCGGGTAAACGGCAGCCGCTTGATGAACTCGCCGTTCGGAATCACGCCGTCGCTCCGGTTGTCGGCAACCGGGAACAACTTCGGGTATCCGGTGCGGCGGAACTCGCTCCACGCTTCCTGTCCTTCGGGGAACATAGCGATCCATTTCTGGGTGATGATGCGCTGGAGTTTCGTTTCGTTACCGGCCGCTTCGTCCCATTTCACGGTGACCGTGTTTGTGTTTTTGATGTTATTAGCCGGATTGTAGGGGTCTACATAATCCGCGGGAAGATTGGTATCGTCGTTGATATACGTATTGTATACGTTCATGTCGGTAATTGCGTTATCCTTGAACGATTGCAGGATGCCGGCTTCGTAGAACGCCTGCGCCGTACCGCCCATGTTCCAGCCCCGCAACGCCCCTTCGGCCCGGAGGAAATACGCTTCGGCTACCTTCATGATGGGCAGCGGATACTTGGTAGTGGCTTTCACGTCCGGGTCCATGTTGATAACCGAGAACATGATATAGTTGGTTTTGTCGGGAATCACGATTCCTTGGCGGATTCCTATGTAATCACCGATGCTCCCGGTCGGGTTCCCGGCCTCATCCTTGATGTCGATGATGTTTCCTTTGTCGTCTTTGTACCAGCCTACCGGTTTCACGGTCGCTTCGAGGCGCGGGTCGTTGTACCCTTTCAGCATACAGGTATACGGAGCGCCCACCCGGATGTCGTTATACCCGAAGCTGATTACCTGCAACGGGTTGGTAAGCCCTTCTTTCTTTACCTCGATGTTGGGGTCGCCCGCAACCAATACTCCGTACGGATGGTTTACGGCTGCTTCCGCTACCTGCCGGGCCAGGGCGGGGTCTACTTTCACGATACGCATCGCCAGGCGTAGCCGGAGCGTATTGGCAAACCGAATCCAGAGGCCGTAATTTCCGTTCGCCATTTCGTCGAACGACGAGATACGCGTAGGAGTGGTCTGGGCTTCGGGCGTCTGTATAAACGCTGTCAACGAGTCTACCGCTTCTTCCAGTTCCTGGAAAAAAGCATGGTAAACCGATTCCTGCGAATCGTACGGCACGCTGTTTACCACCCCTTGTATCGCTTTGCTGTAAGGTACCGGTCCGTAAGTATCGGTTACCCGGTGCATACCGGCAACGCGGATGATTTTGGCCAGGGCGCGGTAATCGGGCAGTTGCGTGTACGACAGGATGTCGTGTATCGGTTTCATTACATACAACTCGCCTACCTTGAACGGCCATACGTTCCACCCTTCGTCCATCACATACGTGGAGTTGTTGTTATTGCCGCCGAACGGAGTCGGGTTTTCCAGGTAACCCGAGTACAGGTCGCCGTTCAGGTTTTGCTGCAACTGGAACTCATAGTCCCGGTTCTGGTAATTCAGGTAAATCGACTCCATCGGTTGGGAGAAACGCGATTCTACCGGGATGTTCTCTTCCGGGATACCCCCGGGATTGGTATTGATGGTTTCGAAGTCGCCCGTACAGGCCGTAGTTGCCGCCAGGGCTACCGTAAGCAACCCCGGGAGTACGCTCTTGATTTGTTTTGCTATCTTATTTTTCATAATTGTAACGCTGTTAGAATGTTGCTTTCAAATTAAATCCGAAGCTCCGCGTAGCGGGCAACCCAAAAATATCGAATCCCTGCCAGCCGTTTTCGGTCGAAATCGACATATCGGGGTCGTGGGGCGCATCCTTGTAAAGGAAGAAGAGGTTACGGCCTACCAGCGAGAGGCTCAGGTTTTTCGACGCCCCGAACAGGTTGCGGAATGTGTATCCTAACGAGAGCTCCCGCAGGCGGAAGTTGGTAGCCGAGTATACGTACTGGTCGCCGGCTTTGTCTTTTCCGGCCGTAGCCTCGTAGTATTTCTGCGCGTCGATTTTGGTTCCGTTGCCGATGTCTACGCCCCCGTTATCGCGGGCTTTGGCTGTGGTTTCCGTTACGCCGAAACTATCCAGGTAGCTTTCCGTCATCCCTACCGTGTTGCCGCCGATACGGCCGTCGAACAGGAAGTAAAGCGAGAAATCTTTGTAAGTAATCGTGTTGCCCCAGCCTAATTGCCACTTGGAGTTTACGTTGCCCGCATACTCGTAGTCGCTGCTGATTTGCGGGTTTCCCTGGTTGTCTACCTTGATGTTCCCGTTGTCGTCGTGAAGCAGCTTGCGGGTGTAAATATCGCCGTATTCGCCGTCTTGTTTCAGGATAAACCGGAAGCCGGCTCCTTCGCCGATGGTTACGTAGTTGCCCAGCCGCGGGTCGAGCTCTTTTACCTTATTGTCGTTGTACGAAATGTTGAAGTCGGTGCGCCAGCTCCAGTCTTTGTCGAAATCCTGCCGGTAACTGAGCGACGACTCGATACCCTGGTTCTGGATATTCCCCGTATTGATATAATAAAATTCGTAGCCGCTGGCTGCCGGGGC
Organism: Parabacteroides sp.; assembly: GCA_020860905.1. GTDB lineage: Bacteria > Bacteroidota > Bacteroidia > Bacteroidales > Tannerellaceae > Parabacteroides_B. The sequence continues at coordinate 6,759 of JAJBTJ010000234.1, forward strand.
GCTTACTTCGAAGTACTGGTTCTTGCTGTTTGTTTTGTAGTACGTAAAATCGAAGTTGATGCGGTTGTTGAGCATCGACAGGTCGAAACCGAACTCCATCGAGTGTATCTTCTCCGGTTTCATCTCGGTGAAGGGTGCGCGGGTGTTCACCGCCAGCGAGCCGATGTTGAACGTAGCCATCGGGTGGGTGATGTAAGCCGGCATATCGTTACCCACGATACTGTACGACCCCCGGAGCTTGAGCAGGTTGAACGTTTCCGGCATGCGGAATATTTCGTTCAGTAACGCGGTAAGGCCGAACGAAGGATAAAAGTACGACTCGTTGTTGGTATAAGCCAGCGTCGACGACCAGTCGTTACGGCCGGTTATATCGAAGTATACCATTCCTTTGTATCCTACCTGGGCCGTAGCGAATACCGAGTTGAGCCGTTTCCGGGGCGACTCGATATACTGTACCGGGTTGCCCATGCTGTTTTCCAATGCGAAAAAGTTAGGGATAACCAGGTTGTTCTTGTCGGTATCCATCAGGGTCCGGCGGGTCGAGTAGTTCGTAAAGCTGGTACCCAACGAGGCGTTGAATTCCCATTCTTCGTTAAACGTTTTGTTGAAGTTCAGCAGCAAGTCGCCGTAGAACTGCCGGGCATGGAACGTTTCCACCCGGTACCGCCCGTTCGAAGCTACCAACACTTGCGGCGAGGTGGCGTACATCTTCATCTCGTAGTAATCCTGCGTATTGTCGATGCTCAGGCGTCCTTGGATATTGAGGTAGTCGGTAAAGTTGTATTTCACTATGCCCGAGGCCATCACACGGTCGCGCCGTTCCTTGTTCCTGTTGCGGTGAAGTACCCAGTAGGGGTTTTGGGTGAAATCGTCGGTAGGCGTGTACCAGTTTTCGGCGTTCAGGTTCCGTACCGGGTCGAACACTTCGTAATTCTCTTTGTAGTAGTTGAAGTCGCCGTTGGCGGGGAAGGTATACAAGCCGGTCAGGGGATTGAAGTACGTACCTCCGTGAGGGCGGTTATGTGCCCGCTGGGTAATGTAGTTCAACGTGGCGTCGATTGTCAGTTTGTTCTGGAACAACTTGAATGTCTGGCGCGCCGTCATGTTGTGCCGTTGGAAATCGTTGGTCGGCATAATGCCCAGCGAAGTGGTGTTGGCGTACGAGATGTAGCTTTGCATCGTTTCCGTTCCGCCGTTCAGCGAGATGGAGTTGATGTAGCTCGAGCCGGTGCGGAAAAATTCGCTCAGCCGGTCGGCGCCCGATGCCTTTTCCGTCAGTTTCGGCCCCCAGCTCTTGTAGTCCAGTTGGTTGCCTGTTTGTACGGCTCCGTACGTGCTTTGCAGCTTCGGGCTGGTTAACCGCGTTTCCAGGGTAATGTTACTGGAAAAGTCGATGCGGATGCTGCCTTCGCGTCCTTTCTTGGTGGTAATCATAATCACGCCGTTGGCGGCCATGCTTCCGTACAGGGCGGCGGCCGACGCCCCTTTCAGCAGGTTGATGCTGGCAATGTCGTCCGGGTTCAGGTTCGACAGCGCATCCCCTCCGTCGCGGCCGGAATATTCGCTTTCCTGCTGGCTGGTTTCGGGGTTCGCCATCGGGATACCGTCGATTACGATTAACGGCTGGTTGTTCCCTTGCGCCGATTTGTTTCCGCGCAACAGAATCTTGGCCGAACCGCCCGCACCGCTCGAGTTGGGGTTGATTACCAGCCCGGCCGTTTTCCCTTGCAGGCTGTTTACCAGGTTGGTTTCCTTGGCGCGCGTCAGTTCTTCGCCTCCCACGTTCTGGGTAGCGTACGTCAAACTCTTGGCTTTCCGCTGGATACCCATGGCGGTAACTACCACTTCCTGTACTTTCAGCGACCCGGTAGTGAGGTCTACGTCGATGATGTTTTTGTTTCCCACGGGAACTTCCTGTGTTTCCATGCCGATGTACGAGAATACCAACACATCGGAGGGCGTGGCTTCGATGGTGTATTTTCCGTCCATGTCGGTTACGGTACCTTGGGTAGTACCCTTAATCACTACGTTGGCTCCGATAAGCGGCAGGTTCTCGTCTTTGTCCATGACGGTACCGCTAACCGTTTTCGTTTGTGCCCACAGCACATTTGTACATGCCCCGATGAGGAACAGTACAAACAACATTAAGCTCTTCTTCATAAAGCTGGTTCGTTTTGGCAGGTTAATAAATAATTCGAGTTCATAAATATTATATTTCCGTTCATAAAAAAAGTATCTGTTTAGGCATTACGGAGTGTGTTTACCGCGTGTGCTTTAGGTATTTAAGTTTAATCAGGCATTTATGTCATCCTT
>JAJBTJ010000047.1 GCA_020860905.1 Parabacteroides sp.
ATTCATAAGTTAAACATTAAAAGAGTGTCTATGAAAAAGTTGACTTTTGTCTTGCTATGCCTGGTATTGGGTATAGGATTGGCGTCAGCGCAAACTACGCAAGTAACAGGTACTGTTATCTCTGCGGAGGATGGAGAGCCTGTTATCGGAGCCTCCGTTGTAGTAAAAGGAACGGCTAACGGTACTGTAACCGATTATAACGGTGAATTCCGGTTGTCCGTACCGAGTTCTGCAAAGACTACACCGGAACCTTCTGCCTGTTCACGATAAAAAACAATTCATTACAAAAAACAGTATTATGAATAGAATCTATTTCGTTTTGTGCGTACTATTCATCGGGATAAGCACGCTATACGCCCAAAATAAGGAAGTAAAAGGTTCCGTTATATCGGAGGAAGACGGACTGCCCGTTATCGGGGCGTCGGTATTAGTGAAAGGCACCCGCACCGGAACGGTTACCGACGCCGACGGGAACTTCACCCTGAACGTTCCGGCCACAGCCACCTCCCTGTTGGTGTCGTACGTAGGGATGACTACCCAAGAGGCCGCCATCAAACCGGTGATGCAGATTATCCTGCCGGCCGATGCCAGGAACCTCGAAGAAGTAGTGGTAGTAGGGTACGGTACGCAGAAAAAGAAAGATATAACCAGCTCCATCGCCCGGGTGAAAGGCGACGAGTTGAGCAACCTGGCCGCACCGTCGTTCGACACGCAACTGGCAGGCCGCGCAGCAGGGGTACAGGTAACCGTGCCCGGCGGTGTACTGGGCGCCGCCCCGATTTACCGGATTCGCGGGCTGAGTACGATGAATACGAACGAAACGTCGTCGCAGCCGTTAATCATTATCGACGGCATGCCCGTTACCTCCGGCGAAAAACAGCAGTTGTATTCGCGGTTCAACCCGATGGCCGACATCAATCCGAACGACATTCAATCGATCGAGATACTGAAAGACGGAGCCGCTACGGCCATTTACGGCTCGCGTGCCGCCAACGGCGTGGTATTGATTACGACCAAAAAGGGAAGCAAGGGCAACACCACTGTTTCGTACGACGGCTATATCGGCATTTCCTCGGCGGCCAAGTTGCACGAACTGTTGGGCGCGAAAGATTTCGTTACGATTGCCAACGAGAAAAGAGAGAACTGGGGCGATAAAGGGCAAGCCGTATACGACCCGGCAGGCCCCGATACCGACTGGAACGATTACGTGTTCCGCACCGGGTTCCAGCAAAACCATACCATCGCGGCCAGCGGCGGCACCGACCGGAGCCAGTATTACTTTTCGGTAGGTTATACCAACCAGAACGGGATTATCCGGGCCAACGACCTGGAGCGTTTCTCGGTAAAGGCCGACCTCACGCAAACGGCTACCAAATGGCTGAAGCTCGGCGTAAACGTACAGGCCAACCGCACCACCGTCAACGGCGTGATGAACGAAGAAAACTCGTTAGGCAGCGTAGGCTTCGCCACCATCCGGATGCTGCCCAACGTAGCCGTATACAATCCGGACGACCCCACCGGATACAATATCGACGCCGACAACCGGAAAACACTGGGGCGGGGCTCGAACCGCTCGTACATCGACGACGGTATCCAGAATATCGTTTGGGCGCTCGACAATAACGTAAACCGCTCGAAGAACACCCGGGTTATCGGCGGCGGCTTCGGCGAAATCACCTTTTTGCCCGGCTTTACCTTGCGTACGCAAGCCGGCATCGACATTTCGCACCTGAACGATTACATGTTCTGGGACCCCGAATCGGGCGACGGCTACGGTTACGGCGGCAGCATAGAAGAAGTAAACACCACGTATATCAACTGGAACTGGCAGAATATCTTGAGTTTCACCCGCTCGTTCAACGACTTGCATAACCTGGCCGCCACGTTCGTACAGGAATACAACCATACGGATTACCAATGGACGGACGCTGCGGTAAACCAGTTGTCGGACCGGTTCTTCTCGCAACACATCATCAGCGACACGTTCGGCGAGAAAAACCTGGGCGGTTACCAATCGGAAAACGGCCTGGCCTCGTACCTGCTCCGCGCCAATTATAACTACGACAGCAAGTATTACGCCGGCGCATCCGTTCGCTGGGACGGTTTGTCGCGCCTGGCGAAAAATAACCGCTGGGGTACGTTCTGGAGCGCATCGGCCGCCTGGCGTATTTCGCGCGAGGCTTTCTGGAGCGACACCCCTATCGACGAATGGTTCAACGACTTACGGTTACGCGCCAGCTATGCCACCATCGGCAATTCGGATTTGGGAGTAAACGATTTTCCGTATTTAGGCACCTACGGCCCCAAGAAATACGGCTCGCAAATGGGCATCAGTTGGAACAACCTGCACAACAACGACCTGAAATGGGAAACCACCGAAACGTTCGACATCGGCCTCGACGGAAGTTTCTTCCATAACCGCCTCACCTTCGAAATCGCTTACTGGCAGAAAAATTCGAAAGACCTTATCCTGGAAGTGCCTACCGCTCCGACGATAGGTATCCCCGAAAACAAATATTTCGATAACATCGGCAAAATCAAAAATTCCGGTATGGAGCTGAGCGTAGGGGGCGACATTATCGCGGACAACGACTTTACCTGGCACGCCGACGTGAATTTCTCTACCCTGAAAAACACGGTGAAAGCACTGTATGCGGGAAAAGAAATCGTTGACGAGTATACGATTATCCGCGAAGGCGAGTCGTACCGGGCGATTTACGGATACGACTACTACGGCGTGAACGCGGCGAACGGAAACCCGGTTTGGCGGAAAGCCGACGGCAGCCTGGTGCAGTTCGATACGTTCGGCGACGATTACGATTATAAGGTATACGACCCGGCCGACCCGTCGGACGTATCGCGCCCGTCGTCGCTGGATGCAAGCGACCGCAAGGTATTGGGCTCGTCGATTCCCGCCTGGTTCGGCGGCTTTAACAATACGTTTACGTATAAAGGGTTCGACCTCAACGTATTTTTCCGTTTCTCGGGAGGCAATAAGATAATGAATGCCACCCGGCAGTCTTCTTTGCTGAATATGGACTTCGCGAACAACGGCACCGAAATCCTGGGCCGCTGGCAAAGCCCCGGGAACCCGGGCGACGGCATGACGCCGCGTATCGGGTACGGCGACAATCCCGCCCTTTTTAACGACTGGCACGCCGATTCGCATTTCGTAGAGAACGGCTCGTTCCTGAAACTGTCGAACCTGGCTATCGGGTACACGTTGCCCCGCGACATCGTTTCGCGCCTGAACATGACGAAAGTACGGTTCTATTTACAGGGGCAGCATTTGTTTACCCTCACCGGGTACAAGGGGCTCGACCCGGAAACCTCCACCCGGCAGGGCGTAGACTGGGACGGCATGCCGCAGCAACGCGTCTTTACATTCGGTGCGAACATCACGTTCTGATACAGGTTATCCACTAAAACACAAAAAAATGACACATACACTATTCAAAAACATCATCTACGCGCTGGCGGGCGCTACGCTGCTGGGCGCTCCGTTCCTTACTTCGTGCGAAAGCGACGTAATCGACCTCGAACCCGTAAATAAAATACCCGACTACACCGCCTATACCACGCCCGAACGTTGCGAACTGGCTATGCTGGGCGCCTACGATGCCGCCCAGTGCGGGAAATACGAGGAGGTGTATAAGCGCGGTTATCCTTTCGGCGCAGCCAGTATTATACAAGGGGAGATGCGGGGCGAAGACATGAACCTCACCGCCCAGTTTTACGACATAACCTACGGCTCCGCTTATTCTACCTCTACAGCCAACAACCAGTACATGTGGGAAAACACATTTGCCTGCATCAACATCGTGAACACGGTATTGAAAGGCCAGGAGCAAGCGGTGAAAGAGGGCGTTATCAGCCGGGAAACCGGCAACCAGTACATGGGCGAGTGTTATTTCCTGCGCGCCATGTGCTACCACTACCTGATGATGCACTTCGCCTTGCCGTACAACGTAAGCGGGAACAACGACTACGGCATGCCGCTGTACCTTACGCCACATAATACGAAGGAAGAAATCGAAGAAGCGGAAAAGACAGGACGCTCTACCGTGCAGGAAACGTACGCTCGAATAGTGGACGACCTGGATAATGCCGAAACGCTGCTGCCCGAAACGGTAGCGGCCAACAAGATAATGCGCGCCGGCAAAGGCGCTGCCATCGCCCTGAAAACCCGGGTGTACCTGCACATGCGCGACTGGAGCAACGTAATTGCCGAAGCGAAGAAACTGGCCGACGTTACCGCGCCGTCATTTACGAGCGCGATAGGCGGCTACCGGTTGGAGAGCGACCCGCTTACCCCGTTTACTTCGTATGCTGATAACACGGAGTCTATTTTCTCTATCGAAAACTCTGCGGACGACAACGGCGACATAAACGGTGCGCTGGCAACCATGCTGTCGGTGCGCCCGGGCGGCCGGGCCATTATCACCAGCTCGCCTACGTTGTACAACTCGAGCTACTGGCTGGGTAACGACAAGCGCCGCAACGGGTTGCTTTACCACAAGGCCGACGATTACTACTACTGCGACAAATACCAGAATCCGCTTACCAACGAGGAGTACGCGCCGATTATCCGGTATGCCGAAGTGTTGCTGAATTATGCGGAAGCGGCTGCCCGCAACAACGACGCCGCCTCGGCCCTGAAACTGCTGAACGCCGTACGGAACCGCTCGCTGGCCGCTCCGGCTGCCGAGGCGTATACGGCTGCCTGCTTCGCCGACAAAAAGGCGTTGGTGGAAGCGATTCTGTGGGAACGCCGAATCGAGTTCCACGGGGAAGGACGCCGCTGGGAAGATATTCACCGGCTGGCTGCCGACGACTTGTGCCCTTCGAACGGCATCCCGGCCAAGATTGCTTATGATAACGCGAAGAACGAGGGGGCTTTCGTTGTAAACGGAGGTATGGAACCGGAATGGTACGGCGGCAGTACGAAGGCGATTGCGTATACCGACAAACGGTTTATCTGGCCGATTCCGCTGAACGACATGTTGCGCAACCCCACGCTGGCGCAACAGCAAAATGCAGGTTGGTAAAGAAAATTCAGCTTTTAGCTGATTCGGGCCGGCTGATTATCGACAAGTCAGCCGGCTTTTATTTTTCCGGCCGGTTACTGTTTCATCGGGCGTTTACCGGATAGGTAATCCAGGCGGATAGCAAGGCAGACGAACGAATGGTTCCTTTCTTTTACGGCATAGGATAAAATGCCTGATCTGTTTTTTCACCTCCTTACCTTACCGGAGGCAATTCCAGGGAGAAAAGCGTTCGAGCCGGTTTTGCCGGGATACGTTAGCACACGGAAAAACAGTTTGACAATTGTGGCGGGAACTTTTGACAGTTGTGGCGAGAACTTTTGATACTTGTCAAAAGAACTTTTCACAGCTATGAAAAGAACTTTCGACAGTTGTCAAACTTATTTTTCGGACCGACGTTTGACCAAACACCGCTAACCCGGGAAGCCGGAACAGCCTGTGAAACGCAGAAAAGCCTGCCGGCCGGCAAACGCCTTTATCGCCGGAAAGCGCTTTTCACCTGGATGCCCGCATCGTTCCGTACTTTCCGGGAAACGGCGTACTGGTTAAAGGGCACCGGGCCGGTAATAAACTCGGGTATGTTGTACGACTGCATAAAACGGCTATAAAAATCCACGTCTTCTTGCGGAAGCAGGAAAGGCTTCCGTACTTCGTCGCCCGTATCTACATAGGCGATATAGGGACGCGTATACAACCCGTCGATGCGCCGGCTGCTGAAAACGAACCAACGGCTGTTCAACGACCACGAGTGATAGCTCTCCACGTCGTCGCTGTTCACCCGGTCGAGCCGTTTGCTTTCGTTCGTATGCAAATCGGCCAGGTACAAATCGGCATCCTTGTGCCAGATGGAAAAGTTACCGTAGCCCGACAGGGTGTACAGCAAATAGCGGCCGTCAGGCGAAACCCGGGGGAAAGAGGCGCTCTTGCCTCCCTGCACGGCATTGTAGAGCGTATCGGCCGTTTGCCCGAACGTGCGCGTTTCCGGGTCGAAGGCGATGCTGCACAAACTGTATTTTACCTGTTCGAACTCATCGGGCATCGGACGGGCCGTCGCCGAGCAGAAATAAAGCGTTTTCCCGTCGGGAGAAAAAGTGGGAAACGTTTCGAAACGGTCTTTCGAAAAAAGCAGCGGAGAGGTTACGATTTCGTGCTTCTGCACATCGTATACCACCACGTCCGAGGCCAGGTCGAACACTTCCACCCGGTTGGGATGCGCGGTATGGAACGCCTGCTTGGTTTGGTTCACCGAGAAAGCGACAAACTGGCCCGAGGGATGCCACGAAGGGTACACTAAGGGCGAAATGGTTTCGGCGGTTTTCGTGTTCAGCTTTTCTATTTTATCGCCGTCGATAAGCACGGTACAGGCAAAATTATCCCGCATGTGGAAAAGCATTTTCTCCGGGTTCTGCATGCAAAACGAATGGCAGTTCACACAGTTCTGCTGTGTCATCCGGGTTTCGTAAACGGCTTGCTGCGTATAGCTTTCCAACTTCCGTTGGTAAATGCCCATCTCGTCCCACAGCTCGTAGCCGGGAGCGATTAGCCGGTAAGCCAGGTACGCGTCCGCCCGTTCGGGCGCTACTTCGATGAAAAAGGGAGCGTATTCTTTCCAACCCGCTTCGTTTTTTATCCGCACGGTAGCCCGGACAGTATCGCCGGCCGCTTCGGACAGCAATTCCCGCCAACGCCGGACGGGAATATAAAACTGGCCTCTTTTTTCCTTCACGGTAAAACGGGCGTGTTTTCCCGAAAACGTAACCTGTGCATCGGTATGGGGCGTTTCCACGGTGAAATTCAGCGGGGCGATATTCGGCGGTACGGTTACGCCGGCATAATCGGGCCGGATGGCGGGGAGTTCGTCCGCCGTTTCGCCGATTTCCATTTTTCCGGAGCAGGAAAGCAATCCCGCCGTTACGATACAGAATAGCAAGGTGTATTTACGCATCATCTGTTTCTTTTTACTACTTAAACATCAAATAATACCAAAACGTATTTCCGAACGACTGTGCCATCACCGCCCGCACGTTCGGACGGCCGCGGTTTTGCAACAGCAGCTTCTTATAAGCCCGGTAGCGCTGTGCCGTAGCATCGGATACGCCATGGAGGGCCCAATAGGCCGGGTCGTTTTCCGAGTACACGATAACTGCTTCCTGGAAGCTCGCCGGCAACGCGGGAAGCACCGGGGTACCGTAGTACTTTTCCACCAGCGGGCGGAAGGTTTCCAGGTCTTTGCCGGCTAAATGAATCATTCCTAAGAACTGAATCGTGGCCCGGTGCTGCGGGTTACTCTCGGCAATCCGCCTCAGCTCGGTATCGATGCCGGCGGATAGGGCCAGCGAGTTGATTGCCGGAAGGCACTTGCGCTTGCCGCCTAAAAGCGAATCGGCTTCCAGCGCGGCGTCGTTGTACAGAAAAGCTCGTTGCGCGGCCGCCCAGTTGCGGTAATAAACCGTTTTTTCGAGCATGGAGAGGTATTTTTCGGCTACTGCGTAATACCCGTAAATCAGGTTGGTTTGCACCAGCCGTTTCAGCAGCCGCGGATTGGGTTGCCCTACGAAGCCCTCGAACGCCATTTCTTGCGACAAGGCTACCGCGCCTACGCTCCAGTAAATATCGCTTAACAAGGTAGATACGTGGGCTGTTTTATTCCAGTTTACTTGCAATCCCAACGGGCCTTTCTGGTCGAAGGCGAACGCCTCGTCGGCCAGTTTTTCCCGGTTGGATAGCGACAGGTTCAGGTAATTGAGGTAGAGGTAGTTGGTAAGGCGTCCGCGGGTGGCTTCTTCTATCTTATCCCATTGCCGGGTACGGGCGTAATAATCGAGTTCTTTCATTTTCATCGACTTCCCGTCCGAATATTTCGGTACGCCCCAATAAAGCAGGGCGCCTGCCGACAAAAGCTGCACGGCATACCAGGCGTATTTTCCTTTGGAAGGGAGTCGTTTTTTACCGGTATAAAAAGCGACCACGAGGATACAGGGCAACAGTGCCCATGCCAAGTACAGGATGGCGGCCGGCCGGAGCTTCGCCTGGTAATAGGCGTCGGGCAGGAAAACGAACCGGAACTCGCCGGCGAACGCAAAATAAACCGTAACCAAAGCGATAAGCGTTGCCAGTACGGGGTAAATAAAGTACCCGTATGAAAATACGCTTGGCTGCATCCGTTCCCAGAGTACCGCCGTAACGGCGAACAAAAGCGCTACCGGCCCGGCGGCCAGGTACAAAGCGGCTACGAGCACTATCCCGGCAATCAGCCTGTTGCGGGGTTTCTTTATCCGGGTGTATCCTGCTAAAGCGGCCAGCGCCAGCAAATAGGCTACTGTGCCCTGGAGCTGGTAGTTAAAATCGAAGTGTACGAACAGCAACGCGGCTGGCGGTAGCAAGGATAAAAATTCCGGACGGGTATCGGGGGATACGGTTGTTAACAGCCGGCCGGCAAGGATGCCTGCGGCTGTTAACAGGGCTGCCGTAAGAACGGCGCCTGCATAGGGGTAAATAAAAAACTGCGCCAGGAAGGCGGAGAGATAAGCACAGAGGCCGCCTGGTTTTCCCAGCATGGTTTGTGCATAATCGGCGGAAAACAGAAATAAATAGTTTTGCTCGCAAAAATAGAAGTGGTATTTATATCCGTGTTGCAGGAAGATAACCGTCATTCCGAACATGACGGTCCAAAAAAGCCAGGGTGCGTATTTTTTCATATTTTGCTCTTTCCTTTTAATCGGCCGCGCGGTAGCCGGCGCGGTCGGGGTGTTTCCGTACAAAGCATATGACAAAAATTTCTTTCTTTTTGCTGAAAAATAGTGCAAACCGAGTGCAGAAGCAAAGCTTGCTTTGATTATGCCGAGGTGCAGCCTATTTTCTCTTTTTCAGAGAAAAACAGAAGGGTAGCGCTTTTCCGGGGAGCCGGGAACGACCGTTACCACGGCAAGGATGCTTTTTCGCTCGCCGCGAAAGCGTCTGCCGACGGCGCCTACCGGCGGTCATCCTTTTTTCTCTTGACAGAAAATC
>JAJBTJ010000249.1:0-8456 GCA_020860905.1 Parabacteroides sp.
GACACGATTAATTCCTATATTTGTTACACTATTTAAAAACGCTATAGTTCTTAGAGAACTGATGATTCTTCCTTTTTTCCGCGCAACGTAAAAAACACCCGCCGAACCAGCTTTTCCCTGTCCGGAACAGTGAAACGACTGCTTCCTCCGGCAAGCAACGGCCGGAGTAAATACGGTTTGTTCGTTTACCTGCATCATTTTCCGGTTTATCGGCCGCAACGGGTAAGAACGGACCGGCTTTTACTTACTCTTTTTTTCTTTGGATTTCATTCACTGCCGTAAATTTTCTTTTTTTATTACCTTTGCTCGTGAAACAAAAACGAAGACAAGGGGCGTCCGGGTATAAGCAAGTCCGCTTGTTTCCGCCCCGGCCCGAACTCCTTTTCTTCGGAAAGCAAACTAATTTGTATACTGATGATAAAACAGCCCGAGCGCCTTCCTTCCCCCCTCTTATCACTCGTACCGATTGCCGTATTGGTGGGTTTGCTGTTCGTAACGATTCGTACTTTCGGCAGCGACGCGCTGAGCGGCGGCAGCCAGGTGGTGCTGCTTACCGCTACCGCTGTGTGTTGCCTCATTGCGATGCTGTGGAGCCGGGTCGACTGGAAAACGATAGAGGCGGCTATGACGAGCAATATCGCCAGCGTAGGGCCTGCCCTCATTATTTTACTCATTATCGGCGCGCTTTCGGGCGCATGGATGATAAGCGGCGTAGTGCCCACCCTGATTTATTACGGCATCCAGGTGATTCACCCTTCCTTTTTCCTGGCTTCCACCTGCATTATCTGCGCCGTGGTGTCGGTGATGACGGGCAGTTCGTGGACCACCATCGCGACCATCGGCATCGCACTGCTCGGAATAGGCGAAGCGCAAGGATTCAGCGAAGGCTGGACGGCGGGAGCGATTATCTCGGGCGCTTATTTCGGCGACAAGATGTCGCCCTTGTCCGATACCACCATTCTCGCCTCCTCGGTTACCGATACGCCGTTGTTCAGGCACATCCGGTATATGCTGGTTACTACGGTGCCGAGCATCGCGATAACATTGGTTATCTTCGCCGTTGCGGGATTCTCGCATCAGGCCGCCGGCTCGGAGCATATCGCCGTATTTTCCGCCTTGCTGAAAGAAAAGTTCGTGATTACCCCCTGGCTGCTGGCGGTGCCGTTGATAACCGGCGCCCTGATTGCCCGGAAAGTGCCGTCGATTATAACCCTGTTCATCTCTACCGGCCTGGCGGCCGTATGCGCGTATGTTTTCCAGCCCGGCCTGCTGTACGAAATCGCAGGCGACGGCGCTACCGGTGCCGCGGCGGCTTTCAAAGGAGCCATGATGATGCTGTTCGGGAATACCTCGGTCGAAACCGGCGATGCCGGATTGAACGCCCTGGTTTCTACCCGCGGCATGGCCGGGATGCTGAATACCATCTGGCTGATTATTTGTGCGATGTGCTTCGGGGGAGCGATGGCGGCCAGCGGCATGCTGAGCAGCATCACCTCGTTCTTCGTGCGGTTTATGAAGAAACGGGTGGGGATGGTGGCTTCGACCGTGCTGTCGGGAATTTTCCTGAATATCGTTACCGCCGACCAATATATCTCGGTAATCCTTACCGGCAATATGTTCAGGGAAGTATACAAGCGCCAGGGGTACGAAAGCCGCTTGCTGAGCCGTACGGTAGAAGACGCCGTAACGGTTACTTCGCCGCTTATTCCCTGGAATACGTGCGGCATGACGCAAGCCACCATTTTAGGAGTGGCTACTTTTACCTACCTCCCGTATTGCTTTTTCAATTTGCTCAGCCCGCTGATGAGCGTCGTGGTGGCCGCTACGGGATATAAAATAAGGAAAGCGCATGAAGAAGATTAAAATTTCGTTGCTGGCGCAAGTGGTCATCGCCATTGCGGCCGGCGTGCTGTTCGGCCAGTTCTTGCCGAAAGAACTGGCACGCGTGTTCGTAACGTTCAACTCGTTGTTCGGCAATTTCCTTACGTTCGCCATCCCGCTTATTATCGTCGGGCTGGTTACGCCGGCTATCGGCGAGTTGGGGAAAGGCGCCGGGCGGTTGTTGTTGCTCACGGCGGTTATTGCCTACGGCTCCACGCTTTTCTCCGGATTCTTTACCTATTTCAGCGGCGAGGCCGTTTTCCCGCATATCCTGCCGGCCCATACGGAGCTGAGCACGTTGGATAATCCGGAAGATTTATTATTGAAACCGTATTTCACGGTGGCCATGCCCCCGCTGATGGAGGTGATGACTTCCCTGCTTCTCTCTTTTTGCGTGGGCCTGGGGCTGTCGGTTATCAAGGGAACGGTTTTACGCACCGGGATAACCGACTTCCGGGATATCGTGGTGTTGCTTATCGAGGCGGTGATTATCCCACTGCTGCCCCTCCATATTTTCGGTATCTTCCTGAATATGACGGTAAGCGGACAGGTAACAGAGATTATCGCCCTGTTCCTGAAAGTGGTGCTGGTGATTTTCGTGTTGCACGTGCTGTTACTGCTTATCCAGTTTACCGTGGCCGGAGCGGTAAGCAAACGCAACCCGCTCGAGCTGCTCCGTACCATGCTTCCGGCGTATGCCACGGCACTGGGTACGCAGTCGTCGGCCGCCACCATTCCGGTAACGCTGGCGCAATCGCAAAAAAACGAGGTGCGTCCCGGCATTGCCACGTTCGTGATTCCGCTTTGCGCCACCATCCATTTATCAGGCAGTACGATGAAGATTACCGCCTGTGCGATGGCTATCATGATGATGTCGGGGATGCCGGTTACGTTTGCCGAGTTCGGCGGTTTTATTATGATGCTCGGCATTACGATGGTAGCGGCCCCGGGTGTTCCGGGCGGCGCCATTATGGCCGCGCTGGGTTTGCTGCAAAGCATGCTCGGCTTTAACGAAACCCTCCAGGCGTTGATGATTGCCCTTTACATCGCCATGGACAGTTTCGGTACGGCTTGCAACGTAACGGGCGACGGGGCGATTGCGGTAGTGGTTGACCGGCTGGCCGGAAAATCGGGGAATTAGCCCGGGTTTACCAGCAGGAAGGCGGTGTACCGGGTGGTTTCGGTAACCGGGCACAGCGCCAGGTAGCCCGCTTGCAATTTCCCGTTTTGTAATTTCTCCGGGTAGGCGGCAGCGCGCCCGAGGTGTTTGGCATATGCTTCGCCCGGCCCGGCGCAGTATTCTATGCGGAATTGTCCGCAGTTTCCCGGGGCGAGCCGGTGCCGGCTGATATGCAGGGCGGTAGTGCCCATCGTGCGGCGCATATTGATTTCTACGCAGGGATGGAGCCGGAAGGCGCCTCGTTCGTTTTTATAAATCAGCATATCCACGCCTATGTAGCCGGTATACAGGTGGCCGGCAAGCTCCTGCAAGCTGAATTCCAGTGCCGTTTTTATTTCCTCCATCCACTCGGAGTCCACGAGCGCAGCCAGCCGGCGCTCTATTTCTTCCTGGCTTCCTACGAAGTTGCCGGTGTAATGGCCTTGCTGCGTGGTGTGGAAAAGCGAAAGCCCTTCGAACGATACGCGCCCTTCTCCGTCGGAAAAAAACTCCATGGCGAAATCGACTTGCTTGTCGAGCGCCGGCTCGATGCTGACGCAGCCTTGCTTTTTCAATATCCCGGCAATCCACGTGCGGTCCGGACCGGTTATTTCGCCGGTAATCCAGCGTAACCCCCTCCCGGACGAAGAATACGGCGCTTTTACTACAACCGGTTTCCGTGTGGCGGCTATTAATTTTTCGATTTCCTCCAGCGAAGAGCGGAAGCGGGGAAGAAGGGATTTGTCGGGCTCCGGCAGCACGCCTGAGAGGGAGCGCAGGCAGAGCGCCGCGGTTTGCCGGGCGCACAGGCGGGCGTAAGCCTCGTCGTACGGCGGGATAACGAGCGAGTGCCAGCCGGTTTCTTCTTTCCAGGTTTCGTACCGGTGTACGCTCTGGGGCGACCAGCCCCACGGGGACGCTACGGCCGGGGGCATCGTTGTTGCCGTTGCGGCTGCTTCCCTGGCGCTAAGCGGCGTGGCGAACGGGCCGTAGCGGCGGGTCATATTCCGGATAAAGTCCGGGCTTACCGGGGTTTCGGTGAAGATGTAATCTTCGGGTGCCGCGTACCAGGCCGGCAGGAAAGCCAGGTCGCGGTGCATGCGGAGAATGCGGGCCGGCGCCATATAATAAGGCGAGCCGTTGAGCACGGCCGTTTCGTGGCCGGGATTGAAGTAGTGGAGCAAAGGCATAGGGCAAGGGGGGAGGATGGGAGAGGATACATGCGGGAGCGCCCCGGTACAAACAGGAACGGAGACACCGGGTACGGGTCGCCCCTTCCTCTGTGTCTCCGTAACGGGATGCCGAACTTCCCGCTCTCTTTATTCAAGTGTTTCGTCTATCGCGTCGATTTTCTTGACGGTTAATTCCATATCTTCTTTCAGCTTCTCTATTTTGCGGTTCATCTCCTTGAGTAATCCGCTGCCGCCTTTCGACGAAACCGAGAGGAACCCGATGTTGTTCTCGTAGGTATTGAGCTCGTTTTTCATCCGCTCGTACTGGCGCATCAGGCGGTCGCGCTCGTTGTATACCTTATTTTTCGACTTGTCCGACATATCGGTCAGGTTCGAGCGGAACGTTTGCATCTTCCGTTCCGAGCGGTCTATCTTCAACCGGTCGTACTGGGCGTCTACCGCTTCGTGGTACTGCTTGTAAATCTTGTCTTTTTCCTTGAACGGCACGTATCCCACGGTATTCCATTCGCTCATGTATTCTTTCAACTGCGCGAAGGCTTCGTCGGGGTCTTCCTCGTTGTCGAGGGCGTTGATTTTTTCAATCAAGGCTTTTTTGGCCGCGAGGTTTTCGTGTTCCACGCTTTTCTGCGAAGCGTTATTCTTGTTTTTTTGCTCGAAGAAGTAGTCGCAGGCCGAAATAAACCGCTTCCAAATGGCGTCGGAGTGTTTGCGGGCTACCGAACCTACGGTTTTCCATTCTTTCTGGAGCGCGATGAACTGTTCGGTCGCCTCTTTCCAGTCGGTGCTGTCTATCAGCGCTTCCGCCAGTTCGCACAAGCTCCGTTTCAGGTCCAGGTTCTTATCCCTCGTTTCCGAGATGGATTTGTAAAACTCGCTTTTTTTATTGAAGTAGACGTCGCAGGCGGCCCGGAAACGCTCGAAAATCTTCACGTTCGCCTTTTTGGGGGCGAAACCGATGGTTTTCCATTTTTCCTGTAGCCCGATAACTTCCTTGTTCTTTTCTTCCCAGTCTTTAAACGTGTTCAGCTTTGAAAAGTCGATTTGCTCGATTTCTTCGCAAATGGCCGTTTTGGCAACCAGGTTTTCCTGCTCTTTCGCTTTAATCTTTTCGAAATGCTCCTGATGCTTTTTGTTGATGGCCGTCGAAGCCGTTTTGAAGCGCAACCACAGTTCTTCGCGCAATTCTTTGGCAACCGGGCCTATCTCGCGCCATTGCTGGTGTAGCTTTTGCAATTGGTGGAAGGCGGAAACCACGTCGGGCTCGGCATCCAATTTTTCAACCGCTTCGCACAAGGTGTTTTTCAGCTCCAGGTTCTTTTTAAAATCGTAGTCGCGGAACTGGTTGTTGATTTTGATAATATCGTAGAACCGTTCCGTGTATTGCTGGTAGTTGCGCCACAGTTCGTTTACGTGCTCGGCCGGCACGTCGCCGGTATCTTTCCACTCCTGCTGGAGGTCTTTGAACTCGTTGTACAGTTTGTTGAAATCGTCCTGGCTTTCGGTGAGCGCTTTCAACTTGTCGATAAGCGTCAGCTTGGTTGCGTAGTTGGCGGCTTTCTTTTTTTCTTCTTCCGCCAGTAAGGCAGCCCGTTTTTCTTTATATATCGCAAGCAGTTCTTTCAGTTTGTCTTCCGTGGCATCGGCCGGCGCCTGGAAATCCTTTTCTTCCCCCCCGTCGGCCAGGAACGTTTTTTTCAGTTCTTCCGTTTCGTTCCGGCGAAGTTTGTAATAAGCCTGTTTCAACGCTTCTATTTCCGAACGTGCCGACTCGGCCGAAGCAGCTACCAACTCGGTGAGCTTCTCCAGAATCTCGTCTTTCGACAATTTGCTTTCGGCCGGAACCGCATCGGCGTTGTCCGGCTCTTCACCGGCTTCCCGGGTTTCATCGCCGGTTGCTTCGGGCGTGGCCGGCGTTTCTTCTGTTACGGCTTCCGGCGCTGTTTCCGGCGTCATTGCTTCTTCTACGTTACCGTTTTCTTCCGGCAAGTTCGTTTCGAGAGTGTCCTTCATATACAATCACATTTAAGAAAAGGATGATTCATTCATATAAAGATACAAATTAAGCTAAATATTTTTTGATTTCATCACATTGGATGATTTTTTTGTAAAAACAGAAAGACATTTCCACCTTTCCGCTGGCATTTCGTACCCGCGTTTTACCGGTATTTGCCGGAAGAATAACCGGTAGCTCCCTCGCTGTTGTCAGGAGGCTCGTTTTCCAGCAATTCCCGCATTTCTTCTTCTAAGCGGCGGTTGAGTACCGTATGGAATCCGCGGTTGTTCAGCAAAACGGTGGTAGCCATGCGGCGCATCTTATCCGGATGGTAATAGTGCGGGTTGCCGTACAGTTTGGCCAGCAAATAGTAGCTGCGCGTACGTTCCGGGTGGTTCCGCACCGACCGGAGCAGGTAATGCTCCGCTTCGCGGTAGTTGCCTGTAGCCTCCAGGTTAACGGCCAGCATCTCGTACAGGGCCGGATGCCGGCAGAACCGGAGCGTTTTTTCCAGTAATTCGGTTGAGCACGGATAACAATGGTCGTGGCTCAACTGTTGGGCGTATTCGGAAAAGAATTCCGGGTAATGCCCGAAGCGGGGGTACATTCCCGTTTCGGTTTCCGTCGCCGTGAAATACCCGGAAGTACGGTTTTCCGCTTCTTTCGAAGAATTTTTGCCTAACATGAAAAGCACGTACGTACCTGCGGTAAACAACAGCATGAAAACGATGGCGAGGGTATTGACGATTATCCCTTTTTTCTTTTCCGTATCTTTCTTCCCGGGCTCCGGCTCGTAGGTATAGAACAACCGGGGCGGCACAATGGCCTGGTAAGGTACCTGGCAGATGGTAAGAAAGAACGTGAGGGTAACCAGGAAAGAGGGGATTTGTAACGGATAGGACGCCAGCGAGAAAACCGATAAGGAAATCAGGCCGCCGGCGGCGCCCCATTGCTTGTTTTTTAAACCGGTATAGAAGGCCGAAACCAGTAAGCCCAGGTATAAAATCAGTCCGATAATTCCGTGCTCGGTAACGATTTGCAGGTATTCGTTCGATACGTAGAGCGGCTTGACGGAAGTTACGCCGCCTGTCATCTCCCGGGGCAGGTTCCCGGCGTTTTTATCCGGCGGAACGAGTCGCGACACCGCATTCGGAAATCCGCCCATGCCTATGCCGGTTACCGGTTTTTCCGAAGCGATGGTCATGGAAACTTTCCAAACCGGCAGTTTTTCATCGATGGCGTTGTTCTTTACCAGCCCGATGCTTCCGCCTATCGTCAGCAATAATAAAATTCCTATCGCGGCGATTACGGTAAAAGAGGTGTGCGAGAGGTGCCATTTTTGTTTTATTTTCCAACTCAGTCCTAACCGCATCCATACCACCCAGCAGCCCGAAACTACGGCCGCCATCCAGGCCAGCCGGTTTGCGCAAATAAAAAGCGCCAGGAGAATCAGGATACTGTTCACGGTGGAGGTATAGTACAACAGGGTAGAGGCTCTCCACCACTGGAGCTTACGGCAATTGCGGTAATAGCACGCCGTACTCAGGCAAAGCGGCAGGATTATCGCCAGGTACCCGCTAAAAGCTTCTTCTGTATAAAACGAGCCGACTATTTTTTCTACTGCGTAACCGCCGCTTACCGCCGGGAAGAGCTGGGCCATTCCCCAGATGGCTTCGGCCCCTCCGGTGAAAATGTAAATAAAAAGGAAGAAGGAGAACAAAAAGGGATAAGTGGCCAGCGTGATACGCAGCAAAAACCAAAGGGCGGTTAACAGAACGGCGATATTGAGTTTATCGGGAGCCGGGTTGAGTTTCCACGGATACGTGATAACCAGGAACGCGATGCCCGCAAAAACGAAAACGTCGGAGAGTGAAAACGAAAACGAGAATTTTCCTTTCAGGGTGATAAGTACGAACAGTACGCTCAAGGTGAACCAAATCAACGAGAAATAAATCCAGCTTTGCTTCCCGGCAATCATTCCGTTCGATTGCTCCGACATAACGATTAAAACGGTACACGAAACCAACATTCCGCCTACGCTGAGAAGCAATATACGTATATAATCCAATAATGTCTTCATCCTGTACGGTAGATTCTACAAAATATACAACAAGCAGGTATCCCAATTTGTTATAAAATTTGTTTCTAATCTCAGTAGTTCCGCCGGTGCGGAGGCGGAAATCGTTTTTCATCGATATGTCTGCACATACGCATTACGGCCGTATAGGGA
>JAJBTJ010000249.1:8466-8944 GCA_020860905.1 Parabacteroides sp.
GTGTCAAATAGGGTTAATTGTTTATAATAGATTTTTCTTTTACTCTCGTATCTCTAACGTAGGTCTGTTATTTGGCTGACGAAAGTCTCATAAACTTGAAAGCGAATACCGCTTTAAAAGTAAGATGTTGATAGATAATCGCTTGCTAAAGTGGGTGGAAAGGTTTGTCCTCCTGGACGGCTTTCTTTACCCCGAGTGGTTTTTCCTACCTTTGCAGCCGGATTTTGTAAAATCCGTGTTTACCCGGTTTTTTAGGAGATAGTAGATTTTAAAGCAAGCGCAATGTGTATATTTTGTTTAAACAAAATAACATATAGTATGCAGGTCGTATAGGGTATGTACGATTCTGCCGGCAAAAACTTTCCTGGATATAAACGGTAAAGACTTTCCCATGTTCCCTTTTTTTAACGGCGCTCATCCATTATAAAAACACAAACCGGAAAGCTGTTTTCCGGCTAACTCTAATATTAACTTTAAA
>JAJBTJ010000262.1 GCA_020860905.1 Parabacteroides sp.
CTATAAAAGAATCAAAAATCTTTAAATATACTATCATTATGCCTATTCAGGAATACATACAAGCGAACCGGGAACGGTTTTTAGACGAGTTGGATAGCCTTATCCGCATCCCTTCGGTAAGTGCCAAAAGCGAGCATAAAGCCGATATGACGGCCTGCGCGAAACGTTGGGCCGAGTTGTTGCTGTCCTCCGGAGCCGATAAAGCCGAAGTAATCGCCACCGAAGGAAATCCGGTTGTGTATGCGGAGAAGCTAATCGACCCGGCGGCTCAAACCGTACTGGTGTACGCCCATTACGATGTAATGCCGCCCGAACCGCTCGATTTATGGAAAAGCGACCCGTTCGAGCCGGAAATCCGCAACGGACGGTTGTACGCCCGGGGTGCCGACGACGATAAGGGGCAGGCCATGATTCAAGTGAAAGGTTTTGAAACGGCTGTAGAGTACGGATACCTCAAATGCAACGTCAAATTCCTTTTCGAAGGAGAAGAAGAAATCGGTTCGCCCAGCCTGGAGGCTTTTTGCGAACAACACAAGGAGTTGTTGAAAGCCGATATTATCCTTGTATCCGATACGAGCATGATTAGTGCCGAGGTTCCTTCCATCACGACCGGGTTGAGGGGGTTGGCTTACTGGGAAGTGGAAGTAACGGGCCCGAACCGTGATTTGCATTCCGGCCACTTCGGCGGAGCCGTAGCCAATCCTGTAAACGTGCTTTGTTCGCTGATGGCTAAAATGATAGATGAAGACGGACACATCACGATTCCTCATTTCTACGACGATGTGGAAGAGGTTTCGGCCGAAGAAAGAGCGATGATCGCCCGGATTCCTTTTAATGAGGAAAAGTATAAAAAAGCCATCGACGTGCGCGAGTTAGCCGGTGAAAAAGGCTACTCTACGTTGGAAAGGAACAGTTGCCGCCCGTCGTTCGATATTTGCGGTATCTGGGGCGGTTATACGGAAGAAGGCTCCAAAACGGTACTTCCCTCCAAGGCGTATGCCAAAGTATCGGCCCGGCTGGTGCCGCATCAGAACCACGAAACGATAAGCCGGCTGTTTATGGAATATATCCAGGAACTCGCCCCGGAAAGCGTGCGCGTAAAAGTAACTCCGATGCACGGGGGCGAAGGTTATGTTTGCCCTATCGACCTTCCGGCTTACAAGGCGGCCGAGCGGGGATACGAAAAAGCGTTTGCCAGGAAGCCGCTGGCGGTACGCCGGGGTGGAAGTATCCCGATTATCGCTACCTTCGAGAAGGTGTTGGGCATTAAAACCATCCTGATGGGGTTCGGACTCGAGCAAAACGCCATTCATTCGCCGAACGAAAGTATCTCGCTGGATATTTTCTTCAAAGGAATCGAGGCGGTAGCCGGGTTTTACAAGAATTTTTGCGAGGCTTGCAAGTAAGAGCGGATATGGCCGGCATACCTTGTGCCGGCCGCCCGGAAAATAATTCTATTCTACATCTATGTCGACCCTACTTATTAAGAATGTTCTTTTTAACGATGCATTGACCGACGTTTTAGTCGAAGGCCCGTATATCCGGCAAGTAGGCTTCGGGTTGGAATGCACAGCCGATAAAATAATAGACGGCGCCGGCAAGGCGATTATCCCGGGCTTCGTCAATACCCATACCCATACGGCGATGACTCTTTTCCGGGGATTCGCCGACGATATGCCGCTGGAAGAGTGGCTTACCCTGAAAATCTGGCCGCACGAAGCCCATCTTACCGCCGAAGACGTATATTGGGGTTCGAAACTGGCTTGCCTCGAAATGATAAAAACGGGTACGACTTCGTTTCTCGATATGTATTTCCACCTGGAAGCGACGGCACAAGCGGCGGAAGAGATGGGGCTTCGCGCTTTTCTCTCGTCGGTGTGTTTCGACCATTTCGACCCGGAAATAGCCGAAAAGACCAAACAGGCGAATCTGCGCCTTTTCACTGCTGAAAAGCCTTATAACTCCCGAATTCAATATACGGTAGGGCCGCATGCCGTTTATACCGTATCGGGCGATACGCTCCAGTGGGCCACCCGGCTGGCGGAAGAGCACGATGCGCTCCTTACGATTCACTTGGCGGAAACGCAGACCGAGGTAGCGAATGCCGTGCAGAATTTCGGTTTTACGCCGGTACGCTATTTGCATAAGCTGGGCTTGCTTTCGCCCCGGTTGGTGATAGCTCATTGCTTATGGGTAGACGAGGAAGAAATAAAGATGCTGGGCGATTACGGGGTGCGGATTGCTCACAATCCGGCTTCGAATATGAAACTGGCTTCGGGCTACCGCTTTCCGTATAAGGAACTGCAAGCCGCAGGAGCTACTGTAACGCTGGCTACCGACGGTTGCTCGTCGTCGAACAACCTCGATATGGTAGAAGCGATGAAGCTGGCTTCTTTGTTGGGAAAAGCCTGGCGATTCGACCCGGAAGCGATGCCGGCCCCGGAAATGTTGCGGATGGCTACCCGAAACGGTGCGGAAGCCTTGCGGCTGAATGCCGGTGAGATAGCGCCCGGATTCCTGGCCGATTTCAGCTTGATCGATTTGAAATCGAGCTTTTTCACTCCTAATTTCAATACGGTGTCGAACCTGGTGTATGCGGCGAACGGAAGTTGTGTAGATACGGTAGTGTGCGACGGCAAAATTCTAATGCAAGACAGGAAAGTACCGGGCGAAGAAGAAATACTGGAAAACGCTGCTCGCCGGGCATATGAGTTAATGAAACGAAAATAACGAATCGGATATGGAAAACTTATTAGAACAGTATCAGGAAGCGGCCGGTTATATCCGTTCGCAGATAGGAGGATATGTGCCTGAAACGGCTATTATTCTGGGAAGCGGCTTAGGGTCGTTGGCCGGTTCGCTTACGGAAACAGTGAGCATACCGTACACCGGCATTCCTCATTTTGCCCGGTCTACGGCTATCGGGCACAAGGGCAACCTGATTTGCGGACGCCTGGGAAATAAAACGGTGCTCGCCATGCAAGGGCGTTTCCACTATTACGAAGGGTATACCATGCAGCAAGTTACCTTCCCGGTGCGGGTGATGAAGCTGCTGGGAATCGAAAACCTGTTCGTCTCGAATGCGGCGGGAGGTATCAATACTGCTTTTAAGGTAGGCGATTTGATGATTATACGCGACCATATCAACATGATGCCCAATCCGCTTATCGGGAAGAACCTGGAGTGTTTCGGTACTCGTTTCCCGGATATGACCCGGGCGTACGACCGTGAATTTATCCGGTTGGTCGAACAGATTGCCGACGAAAATAACATTCCGTTGAAGAAAGGGGTATATGTAGGGCTTACAGGCCCTTCGTACGAAACGCCGGCCGAGTATGCTTTTTACGGCAAAGGGGGAGGGGATGCAATCGGCATGAGCACGGTGCCCGAGGTAATCGTAGCACGGCACTGCGGGATACGGGTGTTCGGCATGTCGGTGATTACTAACGAAGGGTATCACTTTGCCGACGATTTCGTAAATAATGCCGACGACGTGCTGGAGGCTGCCGACCGGGCTGCCGGCAGGATGTCGTTTTTATTCCGTTCGTTGGTGGAGAAAATCGGATAACTAACTTATTTATTCCTTATATCTTTTGTCATGGAAAAACAAGAACGTTTGCGGAGCCTGGACGCTCTCCGGGGATTCGATATGTTTTTTATTATGGGTGGCGAAGCGGTGGTAATCGGACTGGACGCTGTTTTTCCGGTACCGTTTTTCAATGTGTTGGCGCAGCAAATGCATCATGTGAAGTGGGACGAGTTTGCCTGTTACGATATGATTTTCCCTCTCTTCCTTTTTATTGCGGGTATCTCGTTTCCTTTTTCACTGGCCAAACAGCGGGAAAAGGGACGTAGGGAACGTGCTATTTACGGCAATATTATCCGGCGTGGACTGGTGCTGGTGGTGTTGGGGCTTATTTATAACGGCTTGCTGAATCTCGATTTCGCCAATCAACGGTACGGCAGCGTACTGGGGCGTATCGGGTTGGCGTGGATGTTCGGCGCCCTGTTGTTTATGTATACCAAAACGGTTACACGCATCGGGATTACGTTCCTTATTTTAGTGGGGTATTGGTTGTTGTTGGCAGTTGTGCCGGCACCCGATGGCAACGGCGCCGGTTGTTTTACTATGGAAGGGTGCCTGGTGGGGTATATCGACCGGATGTGTATGCCCGGGCGGTTGCACCTTACGGTGCACGACCCCGAAGGGTTGCTTTCTACCCTTCCGGCTATCGCTACGGCATTACTCGGTATGTTTACGGGCCAGTTCGTGCGGCTGAGCCGGCCGGGGCTTACGCCTGCCCGGAAAGCGCTTTACCTGGCGTTGGCCGGTATCGTGCTGGTTATTATCGGGAAAGTGTGGAGCTTTACATTTCCGTTGAATAAGAATTTATGGACCAGCTCGTTCGTTTGCTTCGTAGGCGGGTGGTCGGCGTTGCTGTTCGCTCTGTTTTATTATATAATCGATGTGAAGGGTATCCGGAAGTGGACGTTCTTTTTTACTGTCATCGGTATGAATTCCATCACCATTTATATGGCGCAGCGAATCTTCGATTTCGGTTATACGTCGGATTTTCTGTTCGGCGGCCTGGCGAACCTGATACCCGGGAATGCGCGTATGCTGGTGAGCGCCTGCGGATTTGTGGCGGTGTCGTGGCTGTTCTTGTATTTTCTGTATCGTAAGAATATTTTCCTTAAAGTTTAAACCCATGAACAACACTGTGAAACAGCGTCTCGAATCGCTCGATGTATTGCGGGGATTCGACCTTTTTTGTTTAGTCGTACTGGAAACCGTTCTTTATCCGTTAGACCGTGCGCTCGATGCTCCGGCATTCCATTCGTTTATGTGGGGCTTTACCCATGTGTCGTGGAAAGGTTTTTCCACTTGGGATTTGGTGATGCCGCTGTTCCTTTTTATGGCCGGAGTTTCAATGCCTTTCGCCTTTTCCCGGTTCCGGGAGAACCCGGATAAGAAAGCGGTGTACCGGCGAATTGCCAAGCGGGTGGCCTTGTTATGGATTTTCGGGATGATGTGCCAGGGTAACTT
Organism: Parabacteroides sp.; assembly: GCA_020860905.1. Taxonomy (GTDB): domain Bacteria; phylum Bacteroidota; class Bacteroidia; order Bacteroidales; family Tannerellaceae; genus Parabacteroides_B. The sequence goes on from JAJBTJ010000262.1 coordinate 5,048, forward strand.
GCTTTCGCTTCGTATACCCGAATTGCATTTTTACTCCAATACGTTGCAATCCATTGCGATAGGCTATTTATTCTCCGCACTTATCTTCCTGCATGTACGGCAGGTGAAAATACAAATCGGAATATCCGTCGTTTTGCTGCTGGTTTACTGGGCTGCGATGACGTTTATCTGTATCGACGGTTTCGGCGGCGGTGATTTTACACCCGAAAAGAACCTGGCGGAGGGTATCGACCAGTGGGTATTGGGGCCCTGGCGCGACGGAGTTACCTGGAATGCCGACGGTTCCTGGCAGTTTTCGCCGGGTTACCGGTACACTTGGATATTAAGCAGCCTGAACTTTGTGGTTACGGTGTTGACGGGCGTTTTTGCCGGTCAGTTGCTCAAAGGATTACGCGCGCCGCTCGACAAAGTGAAATGGTTATTCGGCATAGGTACGGTGATGGTAGTTGCCGGATGGTTATGGGGGGTGCAGATGCCGGTAATCAAAAAGCTCTGGACCAGCTCGATGGTATTGGTAAGCAGCGGGTATTGTTTCTGGCTGATGGGGTTGTTTTATTACTGGATAGACTATAGGCAGCACCGGAGCGGGCTTACCTGGCTGAAAGTGTTCGGCATGAATTCGATTGTGGCTTACATGCTGGCGAATGTAATCGATTTCCGGTGTATCGGCAATTCTCTTTTCTACGGACTGGAGCCGTATATCGGAAATTTTTATCCGGTGTTGCTGGCCGTGTGTAACGTATCGGTTATTTATGTAATTTTGTACCTGATGTATAAACATAGGGTATTTTTAAAAGTATAAAGCATGGATTCTATTAAAAATATATACCGGATAGGCAACGGTCCGTCGAGTAGCCATACGATGGGACCGAAACGCGCTGCCGAAATGTTTCTGGAAAAGAACGCCCCGGCTGCCCGGTTCGAGGTTACGCTGTACGGTAGCCTGGCGGCTACCGGTCAAGGACACATGACGGATAAGGCTATCTTGAACGTACTGGAGCCGGTTGCTCCGACTCGTATCGTATGGGAACCGAAGGTTTTCCTTTCGTTTCATCCCAACGGAATGCTTTTTAAAGCATTCGATGCGAAAGGCACTGTCTCGGACGAGTGGACCATTTTCAGTATCGGCGGCGGGGCATTAGCGAACGAAGAGTATAACGAATCGATGGAAAGCCAGGTGTATGGCATGAATACGATACGCGAGATACAGGATTGGTGCGAGAAAACCGGGCATAGTTACTGGGAATATGTAGAGGAGTGCGAAGGCTCCGACATCTGGGATTATTTGCGCGAGGTGTGGAGTACGATGGAACGAGCCGTACAAAATGGGCTGGAAGCGGAAGGGGTGTTGCCCGGCGGCTTGGGTTTACGTCGGAAAGCGTCCGATTACCTGATACGGGCCAAGGGGTTCTCGTCTTCCATCAAAAGCCGCGGTATGGTTTATGCGTATGCGCTGGCCGTATCGGAAGAGAATGCGGGAGGTGGTCAAATCGTAACGGCTCCTACTTGCGGTTCTTGCGGAGTATTGCCGGCCGTATTATATCATTTGCGCGAAACCCGCGAGTTCCGTGATTCGCGTATTCTGAGAGCGATTGCCACGGCAGGGCTTTTCGGGAATGTTGTGCGTACGAATGCTTCCATTTCAGGTGCTCAGGTAGGTTGCCAGGGTGAAGTAGGGGTGGCTTGTGCAATGGCGGCAGCCGCTTCGAGCCAGTTGTTCGGCGGTACCCCTTTGCAGATAGAGTATGCGGCCGAAATGGGATTGGAGCATCACCTTGGGCTTACATGCGATCCGGTTTGCGGGTTGGTACAGATTCCGTGTATCGAACGAAACGCTTTTGCTGCGGCGCGCGCGTTGGATGCCAACACGTTCGCTAATTTTTCGGACGGACGGCACCGGGTGAGTTTCGATAAAGTAGTGGAGGTGATGAAACAAACGGGGAACGACCTCCCGAGCTTGTATAAGGAAACAGCTGAGGGCGGCTTGGCTAAATATATGTAAGTTTTATCCGTTTTCCCGGCAGAGCTTATTTTGGCGGGATTGAATAAATTAAAAATGAACGATATGAAATATATAGGGGCCCATGTGCCTGTCGAGGGCGGGGTAGAGAATGCGCCGGTAAATGCACATGCGATAGGGGCGAAGGCATTCGCTCTTTTTACCAAAAACCAGAAACAATGGAGATGTGCGAAGCTGACTGAAAAAAGCATCGGATTGTTCAAAGAGCGATGTGAAGAATACGGATACTTGCCGAAGCATATTCTTCCGCATGATAGTTATCTCATTAATTTAGGACATCCGGAAGCGGAAGGATTGGAAAAATCGCGTAACGCTTTCCTGGACGAGATGCAGCGTTGCGAACAATTGGGGTTAGACCGCTTGAATTTCCATCCGGGAAGCCATTTGCGCCAGATTTCGGAAGAAGCGAGTCTCGACCGGATTGCCGAGTCACTCAACTGGGTACTCGACCGTACCAAGGGAGTTACGGCCGTAATTGAAAATACGGCGGGGCAGGGGAGTAACTTAGGGTATATGTTCGAGCATCTGCGGTATATCATCGACAGGGTAGAAGACAAGTCACGGGTAGGAGTATGTGTCGATACGGCGCATACGCTGGCAGCCGGGTATGATATTACCACGGAGGAAGGGTTTACACATACGTTCCGCGAGTTCGAACGGATTGTAGGTTTTTCTTTCCTGAAGGGGATGCACCTCAATGATTCGAAGAAGGCACTGGCGAGCCGGGTCGACCGGCACGAAAGTATCGGGAAAGGATTGGTGGGAACTATGTTATTCAGATTGTTGATGCAAGACCCGCGTTTCGACGATATTCCGCTGATTCTGGAAACGCCCGACGAAACGCTTTGGGCTGAAGAAATACAGTATTTATATTCTTTGCAATAGTTAGAGCTCCGCATACTTTCCAGGCCGGGAGTTTGCCGGGTTATACTTTATTTCAGGCTGTCGTTTCCGGTGTACAGAGGAGGTTATTTGCCTTTTAAGTCGTCTACTTCGGCAACGGTGGGATTATGAATAGTGAGTCCGCCGTCGGTAACAAGTGTTTGCCCGGTTATGTATCTGGCATCATCGGAAGCCAGGAAAGCTACCGTATCAGCGATATATTCCGGCTCGCCCAAGTAAGGCAGAGAATTGTGCCGGATAAATATATTGCGCATACTTTCGGGTAAATTCGACAATGCGGCAGGGGTTAAAACAAGACCGGGAGCGATTGCATTGCAGCGAATATTCTTTTTTCCCATCTGGGTGGCTGTATATTGGGTCAGACTAATCAGGCCGGCTTTCGCCATACCATACAACGTACCCTGTGAATCGGCGGTTATTCCGCTGATAGAGGCGATATTGACTATATTTCCTCCGCCTTGGCTCTCCATCAGCGGAATAACCAGTTGAGTAAGATACACGGCACACCGGAGGTTGATATGAAATACTTCGTCAAAATATTGAATATCGAGGTTTTGTATGTTACTGTCACGTTGAAGTTTGCTTCCTCCGACGTTGTTGACTAAGCAATCGATGCGGCCGTAAAATTCGTTTGCCGAAGAAACGAGCCGGCTACAGCTATCCAACTGGTCGGCTGTAAAATAAACGGAACGGACGTCTGCGCCAGCGTCGGTTAATTCGTCGGTCAGCCGGTCGGCTTTATCTTTATCGTAATCGGCGATTATTACTTTTCCGCCTTCACTCGTTAAGCGGCGCACGGAAGCAGCACCGATACCGGAAGCTGCGCCTGTAATAAGGATTACTTTATTTTCAAACCTTTTCATCATACTCGTTCGTTTATTTAAATGAAAAACACCCGGGGTTTGTATTTAGTTTACGAGAATGTTTAAATGCGTCTTAATCATTAAAAC
>JAJBTJ010000185.1 GCA_020860905.1 Parabacteroides sp.
GAAAAGAGAAGATAGGCTGCACTTCGGCATAATCAAAGCGGGGCTTTGCTTCTGCACTCAGTTTGCACTACTTTTCTTCGAAAAGAGAAGATAGGCTGCACTTCGGCATAATCAAAGCAAGCTTTGCTTCTGCACTCAGTTTGCACTATCTTTGCCTCCGAAAAGAAAAAAATAGAGCAAACCAAAGATAAGCCGTACCCACGAACAAAAAGAAAATGGGCGAAGAGAATTATTCAGGCAGGTTATTTGCCTTATTGCTTCTGACATGGTTGTTTTGTATGGCGATGTATTACCATTTGCCGGACGAAGTGTCGGGAGTCCGTTTAAAGAAAGTCGATTTATTATCGGAAATAAGGATAAAAGGAGAAACGCCGGAGCTCGATTCGCTGCGGAAAGCCTTCCTGGCGCCCGATACGCTGGCGGCCGATTCGTTTTTAATGCCCGGAAGCGATTCGCTTCTACTGGCTTCGTGCGCCGATTCGCTGGCCGTAAAGCTGCGCGATTCGTTGTACCGGGTGATGGAAAGGTCGGGAGCACTCCGTGATTCGACGGGCGTGGCCATCGAGGATTTTACACCCGGACACACCGGATTGAGCCGTTTTTTCGACGCGTTGAACCGGCAATCCGTTTTAGGACGCCCGGTGCGGATAGGCGTGCTGGGTGATTCGTTTATCGAAGGCGATATACTGGTGGCCGATTTGCGTGCCGCCTTGCAACAACAGTTCGGCGGCCGCGGCGTAGGATTCGTGCCGATGGCCTCGCAAACCGCCCAGTTCAGGCCCACGGTAGAGCACCGGTTTTCGGGCTGGAATACCTATATGCTTATTTCGAACCGGAAGTATCGTTACGCCTTGCCTTGCCAGCTATTCGGCGTTTCGGGCGGAAAGGCGGCAGCCTCTTATAAATTGCCCGCCCGTTATCCCTGCCTGCAACCGGTATCGCGCATCAGCCTGATTTACGAAGAAAACGAGCAAACCCAGATGCAACTGGTTTGTCATGCCGGCGATACGATTTGCGAGCAACTGCCTCCCACTACGACCATTACCGGTTATATGGTATCGGGCGCTTTTACCGGAGCCGATTTTTCTTTTACGAATGCGAAAGGCTTCCGGGCGCTGGGCGTGGTTTTCGAGGATAGCGCCGGCGTGGTGGTAGATAATTTTTCGCTTCGCGGCAATTCGGGAACGCCCTTGAAAGAACTCGATGCCGCCCGTTGCGAAGAATGGAGCCGGGTACGCCCGTACGATTTGATTGTGCTGCAATACGGGCTGAACGTGGCCACCGACGGCGTAGTGCAGTACGACTGGTACAGCCTGCAAATGACCGGCGTAATCGCTTACCTGAAAACCTGCTTCCCGCGCGCCGACATTCTCTTGTTGGGAATTTCGGACCGGAGCCGGCAGGAAGACGGAGCGTTCGCCACCATGCCCGCCGTGCTGGCATTGCTCCATACGCAACGGCGGTTGGCGCAGCAAACGGGTGTCGTTTTCTGGAATACCTTCCAGGCGATGGGCGGCGAAAACAGCATGGTGCGCTATGTAAAGAAAGGATGGGCCGCCAAAGATTATACCCATTTGGGGTTCAGGGGAGGCAAGGAAATCGCCTCCTCGTTAGTAAAGTCTATTTTAAAGGAAAAAAAGTTTTATGACGAAGCAGATAAAGCAACTTGGTAATATCTTGATTATTGTGCTACTCACCGGCCTCGGCCTTTATTCTCCCTGGCTGCGGGGAGCGGCAGCGCCGGTACGCATGCCGGACGAAAAAACGCCGCTTCCGGCCGATACGCTCCGTATGGCGCCCGAAGCGTCGCCGTTAACGCCCGAAGAGCCTGCACTTCCGTTTTATATCGACTCGTTGTGCGTGCTTACCGGCGACGCCCGCGCCCTGGAGCCGTTTTACCGGCAGTTGGCGGCGCTCAGGCAAGGCAAGGATACGGTAATTTCGGTGGTGCACCTGGGCGATTCGCATATACAGTGCGGCTTTCTCACGGGGCACGTGATGCGCCTTTTCCACCGTGATTTCGGAAATGCCGGGCGCGGATTGATTGTTCCGTTAAAACTCACCCGCACCAACGAGCCCGACGACTATTTTATCCGTTCCACCGTTACCGATTGGCTGAAAGGCCGTTGCATACAAGCCGAGCCGAAGTGCCCGGTCGGGATAGGAGGGATAGGCATCCGTACCGAAGCCCGCAAAATCAATATGGAAGTGATTATCGCCAGGAATAACGGAGCCGGCTACGGGTTTAACCAGGCCGTACTGTTCCGCGACCGCGAAGCTACTCCGTTGATTGCTACCGGGGTACCGGCCAACGGGGTGAAAACCGTAACCGGGCGTCGACCGGTATGTGCGGATGTAGTATGCGATACTGTCCGTTTCGACCGGCTTACCGATACCCTGCTGCTGCGTAGCCATATGCTTCCGGCCCGTTATAATAATCTGTACTACGGATTGAACCTTACCAACGGGGCGCCGGGTGTGCTTTACCACAGCATCGGCGTGAACGGGGCTATGTTCGTAAATTACACCGATTCGGCCTATGTAAAGCAACTGGCGTTGCTCGAGCCGTCGCTGCTTATCGTGTCGATGGGCACGAACGAAACGTTCGGCCGGCGGTTCAATGCGTCCGAGTTCAAAGGGCAGGTGGCGCGGCTGGTCGGGTTGTTGCGCACCTATTTGCCCAACACCGTGTTGGTGCTTACCACGCCTCCCGAATGTTTCCAGCGGAAAAGTGTCAATAAGAAACCGGTTTACCAGCGGAACCCGAATACCGGAACGGCAGCCGGTGCGATTGCCGGGTTGGCTGCCGAGGAAGGTATCCCCTGTTGGGATTTATACCGGATGACCGGCGGCCAGGGCTCTTCCGGGAAATGGCTCGAGGCCGGCTTGTTCGGACGCGACCGGATTCATTTTACCAAAGAGGCTTACCGGGAACAGGGCAAATTGCTTTACCGGGCCCTGGTAAAGGGGTATAACGGATTTATAAATTCCCGGGAGGCGACGGCCGGGCTTGTCGAATAATTTTTTCACCGAGAGGTATGAAGTTGGCGGATATTGATTTCTCAAAGATACCGGAGTTGTTGAAGTATCACCCCGATAGCCCGATGTTGTTCGGGAGCGGCTTGTTTTTTTTCCTGTTTATCGGCTTCCTGTTGATATATATGGCATTCCGGCGGCAAGCCAAATGGCGTATCCTGTATGTTACGTTGTTTTCTTTGTTTTTTTATTATAAAAGCAGCGGAATCTGGTTTTTGCTCCTTATTTTTACCGCCACCTCCGATTTCCTTATCGGCCGGGCGCTCGAAAACACCACCCGCCGGGGCGTGCGGAAGGCGCTGGTGGCTTTGAGCTTGTGTATCGACCTGGGCATGCTGGCCTACTTCAAATATTTTAATTTTATCCTGAACTCGCTGGCCGGAATCGGGCAGGAAATCGGGAAATGGTTCGGTATCGAAGCGCTCGAGCAGTTAGCGTACCAGCCTGTCAATATCTTCCTGCCGGTGGGAATCTCGTTTTTTACATTCCAGTCTATCAGTTATATTATCGATATTTACCGGCGGCGTATCCCGGCGTTGCGTGCCTGGATCGATTACGTGTTTTACGTGTCGTTCTTCCCGCAGTTGGTAGTCGGTCCTATTGTGCGCGCCCGCGATTTTATTCCGCAGATGTATAAACATACCTTCGTAAGCCGCGAAGAGTTCGGCGAAGGGCTGTTTCTGGTAATTTGCGGATTGGTAAAGAAAACGGTTATTTCGGATTACATCAGCCTGAATTTCGTCGACCGGGTATTCGATGCGCCCTTGCTTTATACCGGCTTGGAGAACCTGATGGCGGTGTACGGATATGCGTTGCAGATTTACTGCGACTTTTCGGGCTATTCCGACATGGCCATCGGTATTGCCTTGTTGCTCGGCTTCCGTTTCAACATCAATTTCGATTCGCCTTACCGCTCGGCTACCATTACGGAATTCTGGCGGCGGTGGCATATCTCGCTTTCCTCGTGGCTGAAGGATTACCTGTATATTCCGCTGGGCGGCAACCGCAAAGGGAACGTGCGTACCTACGTCAATCTGTTTATTACCATGCTGCTGGGCGGCTTGTGGCACGGAGCGTCGGTACTTTTTATTTTCTGGGGCGGACTGCACGGGGCGGCGTTAGCTACACACAAGTTTGCCATGAAACATTTTCCGGGATTTAAATCCACGGGGGCCGAAATGTCCCCTTGGCGCCGGGCGGTAGGCATTGTAGTTACATTCAACCTCGTATGTTTGGCCTGGCTGTTTTTCCGGGCCCGTTCGTTCCAGACGGTAAAAGAAATGCTGGGGCAGATTACAACCGATTTTCATCCGGAAGTATTCCCCCAGTTCGTTGCCGGCTATAAAGGGGTATGTTTCTTGTTGCTGGCGGGTTATTTGCTGCACTTTACTCCCGGACGGCTTACCGGCTATGTGCGCGGCGGCCTTACCCGTTCGCCTTTGCTGGTGCAGGCGATGATTCTGGCTGTGGTCGTTTTTGTGGTGATGCAGGTGAAATCGGCCGGAGTACAGCCGTTTATCTATTTCCAGTTCTGAGGGCTTTGTTTGCCGGCAGCGTCCCGTTACGGTTGCTCCGGCCCGGCTTCCGGAGCCGTGTCACCGGTTTCTTCGATGCGCGAAACGATTTTCGAGAGCGCTTCGCTGAGATGTTCCTCGGGCAGGATGGTATTGAAATCTTCCCAGAAATTTTTATCGTACCGGAACCGGGTTTCGGAAAAAATGTTGTGAACCGGTAAACGTTCCTTGTACGGAAACCGTTTTACCTGCCCCGTATCTATCTTGCAGGTGGCCATTTCGAACCAGGTGCGTACTGTGGAATAAAAGAGTTGCTTTTTTCGTTTCACCCTGAATTGCAGGTCGCCGCGTATGTGGCTGACGTAGTATTTGCCATTCCACGGCCGGTAACTTACCGAGTAAATTATTTGGCGGGGCGTTATTTTAATGTCTTTGCTTTTGCGTACGATAAAGTTATCTTCGGCTTTCCCGATAAAAGCGGGATTGATTTCGAAGCGGGCCGACAGCAGCGCCGCATTTTCCGCGTCGATGTATAGCTCGCCTTTATATAAAGCGGCGTTCACCCCTTCTTTTTGTTCGAATGCGATAACGTGCGCCAGGTGCGAATCTACTACCTGCATGTCTGTTTTCGAATAATTATACAGGTTGAAGTAACCGAACGTGAGGAAGTCGGGCGTGTTTTTCACTACATCGAGCAACAAAGAGGCTTGTATGCCGGCTTGCATCTTCATCACCAGCGTATCTTTTGCCTGCACGTTGTTTATCTTCCGCATTTTCAGTAGTTTTACCTGGTCGGCCTGTCTCGAGTCGTATCCTGTTTTATATACCCGGAACACCGCTTCGGTCAGCGACAGCACCCCTTTCCCTTTTTCGATACCTTCCCGGTAAAACGACGTGAGGTAAACGGAGGAGCGGCTGTAGTTGCCGGCCCGGTTTTCCAGCATTTCCGTTACGATACCCACCGGATTTACCAGGCGCACGATTACCTCCTGTAACGGGATAATCCGGGTTTCGAGGTAAAAGTCGGCGGGTTGGCCGGTAAGCAACTCGGCGGCGATTTGCTGCGGTTCGTATCCTAAGTGGGAAATGGAAACGGTAGCCTGGCGTAAAGAGTCGGGCAGCTTCAGCAGGAAATGGCCGTTCCGGTTGGCTACGGTACCGATTCCGGCCGCATGAATCCCCACCGTACTGTACGGCAGGGGCGTACCGGTTTGCCTGTCGCGTACGGTTCCTTCCACAATCAGGTAAGCGGGCGTGTTTCCGGTTGTGCCGGGCTGTTGTACGGAGGGTAGCGGGGAAAGCGTAGGCCGGGTTAATAAGATGTGGCGCCCAATAAGTTTTAACTGGAGGTCGTTTTCGCCGGTAGCCTGTAAAATGGCTTCGCAGAGGGGGTAAATGCCTTTCGGTACGGTTACCTTTTTTTTGCTGTCGATGGTATTGCTGTCGTACACGAACAAATAGCCGGTTTGTTCCGTGATATGGCCGAGCATCTCGTAAACTGTAGCTTTCGGGGCGATAAAACGAACTTTCCGGTTCCATGCGTCTTCCGTTCGGGTAGAGTCTTCCTGGCCGTACAGCGAGATGCAGACGAACAGAAGCAGTAATCGGCAGACGAGCGGTTTTATCATACGCTTACGGTTGGGAAATATAAATGGTATCGTTGCTGGCCGTTTGTTGCAAATCCAAGGCCAGGCAGATGAGCCCGGCGATGGATTCGGATGTGTCGCCGGCGAAAGCAACGGTTATTTTCCGGTCGCCGATAGCCTTATCCTGCAATACGATGGGTTTGTCGCCCGTCCGGTTGACAACCCGCAGCAGGTTCGTTACCGGTTCGTCTTTGAATTTCATTTTGCGGGTATACAAACTGTACAGGTCGGCAGTGGCCGTTTTCTTTTGCCAGCCGCCGGCTTCTAACCGGATTCCTTCGCCCCGGCTTACGGTTATCTGCTCCCCTCCGGCTTTACGGGTAACTTCTACCGTTCCGCTTTGTACGTTCAGCTCGAAATTTTCCCGTCCCGGAAACGATTTTACATTGAATGCCGTCCCGGTTACTTTTATAACGGCGTTAGCCGTTTCGATGATAAACGGGTGGCGCTTGTCGCTTTTTACTTCGAACATCGCTTCGCCCGCCAGTGAAACTTCCCGGTTTTCGTTTTCGAACGCGGCAGGGCAATTCAAGGTGGCGCCGTCGGCTAAATAAACCACCGTTCCGTCGGTCAGCGTGGTTACCAGCGAGGCGTCGGCTTCCCGGTTGCTGATTACTTGTACGGGGGAGCCGTCCGGTTTTTCGTTCAGGTAGATGCCGGCGGCTCCCGAAACGAGCAGGAGCAGGATGGCTGCGCGTTTCAACATGCTCCTGATAAAGAAATGCCGGGTAGGGGAGGTAACCAGCTGTTCTTGTTGCAACCGGGCGTGTAAAACGTGCCAGGCTTTGTCTACGTCGATTACCGTGTTGTTATGTTGTTCTTTATTTTCTATTTCCGTTATTGATTGGATGTTATTTTTTTGAATGCCCGCAGGGCTTTGCTCATTTCCGCTTCCACTGTCTTGACCGAAACGGAGAGTTGCCGGGCGATTTCCGGGTATTTTTTCCCTTCGAACCGGTGTAGCGTGAATATCTGGCGGCGGCGCTCGGGCATCGAGTCCAGTAAAGCGGCTATTTGCTTTTGCAGTTCTTTGTACTCCAGGTTTTCCTGGGGCGTTGTGTTTCCGGCGGTTTCCGTCTGTTCGCGCAACGCCTTTTCACGGTACCGGAGCCGTACGTCGAGGTGCTCCAGGTATTGAAGCGCATTGTTACGTACCGACCGGTAGAGATACGATTTCAACGACAAGAAAACGTGCAGGCCGGCCCGTTCTTTCCAAAGGGTGTAAAAAAGCTCCTGCACGATTTCTTCCGATGCGTCGGCGTTTTTCGTAAAGGTAGCGGCATACCGGCACAGCGGCTCGTAATATTGCCTGAACACCTTCTCAAAAGCGCCGATGTCGCCTTCTTTTATCTTGATAACCACCGATAAATCGCCTATCATCCTTTCCCGATTAAAATAAGTTGCTCGCTTAAAAATACGATTTATTTGAAACGGTGCTTGTTATTTATACTGTTTTTTTAGTTTTACCACGGCCGATTCCAGTGATTCGGTCGGCTCGATGATGTTGTAGTCGCCCCAGAAATCGGCATCGTAGAAGGCGGCTACCTGGTCGGATAACGACTGGTCTTTCCTGAAAGCTGCTTTATACGGAATCGCGGGGAGGTTTTGCTCGGTGCTTTCCGTTACTACCAGCTCGCTTACGATGGTGTAGTTGGTTGAAAAAAGCCTTCGTTTCCAGTCGCATTTAAACTTTACTTCGTTCCTGATATAGTTAAGGTAGCTTTTCCCGTCCCGTTGCTTATAATTTATCAGGAAGGAAACGGAGCCGGGCTTAAAGCGGAGTCCGAACGGTTTTTTCCGCAGAATCGCCTGGGTGGCTTTCGCGCGGTCGGTCATGTCGAGCGAAAACTCGGCGCGTGTAAAGGCGAGGTTCTCTTTATCGATATACAACGTGCCGTAATACAACGGATACGGCAACAATACCTGGGGCACGAAGCTGATTACGTATTGCGGGCGGTTGTCGATGGTAGTAGGCTCCTCTAACGTGTAAACGAAGTACGACAGGGTTTCCCGGTCGAGCAGCATATCCGGATTTTTTACGATGTCCACGTAAACCGCCAGGCTCGGGCCTCCCAACAGCTTTACAGCCAGCGTATCGTTTTTCTTCTGGCTCAGTAATTTGCGGCCTTTGAAAAGTTGTACCCGGTCGCGGTCGGGATTTTCCGTGTACGGGGTTTTGTATGTATGGATAACGGCTTCCGATAACGTGATGTATCGCTTTCCCTTTTGGGCGGTTTCCCGGTAGAAACAGGTGAGTTTGTTGGGTTTATCGGCGTAATTGTAGCCTATCCGCTCGATAGCCGAGGCTACGATGTCCTTTGCCGGTTGGGCGTGGATAATTACTTCGTTCAGTTGGGCCGCCTCCGGGATCAGGTAGAGCGTGAGGTCTGTCAAGTCGTTGCCGGTTACCGGTTGCCGGTAGTTTTTATAACCGATGTGCGATATTTCTATCGCTTTTGTATGGGCCGATTTTTTTATTTTCAGCGAAAATTCTCCGTCTTCGTTCGTTACGGTACCGATGGGAGTGCCGGGCACCGATACATTGACGTACTCTAACTTTTTGCGGGTGTTTTTATCTTTTACAACGCCGTTTACCGTGTAAAAGCTGGCTTGGTCTTGCGCCGTCAGGCCGGTAATACATAACATCATCCCGAAGGTGCATATATACCTGTTCAGTGTTTTGAGTAAAGAGTTCATACATATATAT
>JAJBTJ010000206.1 GCA_020860905.1 Parabacteroides sp.
TTTCCGTACTTTTCAAAGATTTCTGCTTTTTTAGCTGAATCTAAATACATGATGAATTGAATTAATAATTAAAATGAGTTATTCGCTATTTGAGAGCGCAAAGATAGAGATTAGTTTTTGATAAACAACACTTTTGATTTCCTTTTTTTTGAAAAACAAGAAAAACTCGTACCTTTGTGCCCTACAAAATACGTCTCAATGCAAAATATTAGAAACATCGCGATAATCGCGCACGTCGATCACGGAAAGACAACGCTCGTTGATAAAATGTTACTCGCCGGTAAGCTTTTCAGGGATGACAAGGCTGCCGAAGTAGACCAGTTCCTGGACAATAACGACTTAGAGCGGGAAAGGGGGATTACGATTCTGTCGAAGAATGTATCCATCCGGTATAAAGATTGCAAAATCAACATCATCGATACCCCCGGGGCACGCCGATTTCGGCGGCGAAGTAGAACGGGTACTGAATATGGCCGACGGCTGCCTGCTGTTGGTTGACGCCTTCGAAGGCCCCATGCCGCAAACGCGCTTCGTGCTTCAGAAAGCCATCCAGTTAGGGTTGAAACCCATCGTGGTAATCAATAAAGTAGACAAACCGAACTGCCGCCCCGACGAGGTGCAGGAAATGGTATTCGACCTGATGTTCAGCCTCGATGCCACCGAGGAACAACTCGACTTTCCCACCATTTACGGCTCGGCTAAGCAAGGTTGGATGTCGGCCGACTGGAAAGAGCCGAAACAAGACATCACCGCCCTCCTCGACGCCATCATCGAACACATCCCGGCGCCGCAAATGCTGGAAGGCAGCAGCCAGATGCTGATTACCTCGCTCGACTACTCCAAATACGTGGGACGTATCGCCGTTGGCCGCGTACACCGGGGCGAATTGCGCGAAGGACAAGATATTACGTTATGCAAACGCGACGGCTCGCTGGTAAAGTCGCGCATTAAGGAAATCGACGTATTCGAAGGATTGGGACGCACGAAAGTAAACTCGGTTCAATCGGGCGATATCTGTGCGCTCATCGGTATCGAAGGATTCGAAATCGGCGAAAGCGTAGCCGACGCCGAAAACCCCGAACCGCTGCCGACCATCGCCATCGACGAGCCCACCATGTCGATGCTCTTCACCATCAATAACTCGCCGTTCTTCGGCAAAGACGGCAAGTACGTTACCTCGCGCCACATCTACGACCGGTTGATGAAGGAGCTCGACAAGAACCTGGCCCTCCGCGTAGTACCCACCGACAGCGCCGATTCGTGGCTGGTTTACGGGCGCGGCATCCTGCATTTGTCGGTATTGGTTGAAACGATGCGCCGCGAAGGCTACGAGTTGCAGGTAGGACAGCCCCAGGTAATCATCAAGGAAATCAACGGGGAGAAATGCGAGCCGGTAGAAGAACTCACCATCAACCTGCCGGAAGAAACGGCCAGCAAAATCATCGACCTCGTAACCAAGCGGAAAGGAGAAATGACGATGATGGAGAACAAGAACGGCCGGATGCACCTCGAGTTCACGATTCCCTCGCGGGGAATTATCGGGCTGAACAACGCCGCCCTCACCATCTCGGCCGGCGAAGCCGTAATCGCCCACCGTTTTCTGGAGTTCCAACCCTGGAAAGGCGAAATCGAACGCCGGCAAAATGGCTCCATCATCGCGATGGAAACCGGTACGGCCTATGCCTACGCGCTGAATAACCTCCAGTCGCGCGGACGTTTCTTCGTGGAGCCGCAGGAAGAAGTATACGCCGGCCAAATCGTAGGCGAACATACGAAAGATAACGACCTGGTGGTGAACGTAACGAAATCGAAAAAGCTCACCAACATGCGCGCCTCGGGTTCGGACGACAAAGTGTCGCTCGCTCCCGCCATCGTATTCAGCCTCGAAGACACGCTCGAGTACATCAAGGAAGACGAGTACGTGGAAATCACGCCGCATGCCATGCGGATGCGTAAAATCATCCTCGACGAAACGGAGCGCAAACGGAGCGCCAAGAAATAACCCGGTCCCGGGAAGCAACCGGGCATCGTACCGCAAACGCCAGGCCGCTAACGGCAGGGCGGAGCACAACCATACGGAAACGCAGCGTATTTACCAGACAGCCGGTAAGAACGCTGCGTTTCCGTTTTTTCGTATCCCCGCCTTATATAATAAGGCCTCCTTTAACCATCCCCGTACGGATTAGTTGTTTTCCGCACGAAGAAAAAAACCTTTTACGCAGAAAAAAACATCGTCCGACCCGGGTCGGACGAGTGGACCACCCGGGTCGGACGGGTGAACCACCCGGGTCAGACGAGTGAAACGCCCGGGTCGGACGATGTTTTCCGCGGCATGAAACCGGATTTTCCTGCTGCTCCGTCACCGTTTTCTGCGGCTGTTTCCCGGAAAGAGGAACCGGGTAAACGGCCGCTTCTTTCCAAACCGTACGCACCCCTCTCCGGAAACACCCGGTTCACGCACCTTACGGGTTAGCCGGCTCTTCGTCGCAGAGCGTAAACTTCCAGGCGCACGAGCACGTAGCATCCATCAGGTCGGGGTAACAGCTCGACGCTTCGCACGTGAAACGGCTGTCGATTACCCGGGCGAAATACGTATGCTCTACCAACCCCACCGGCTTGCACGGATGATACGGCATGCCTTTGCGGGAACGGGCGGCTTGCACGCGGCAATCGAGTACCCGGTAAACGAGCGTGTTCCCCTCCGGAACGATTTCGACGGTATGCTGAACGGCATTCATCCGGAGCGAAAGCGCTTCGGCCAATCCGGCTATGCCGGAATTATCCGGCAAGCCTAAGAACGCTTTGATACGCCGCGCTTCCGACTCGGTATACCGGCGCCACGCACGGGCGTCGTGCTCCACCGCTTCGTCCATCCCCCGCTTCCGCTCTACGGATTGGAACCAGGTGCCGTCTAAGGCCAACAGGTTTTTAGCATACAGATG
This sequence comes from Parabacteroides sp., assembly GCA_020860905.1. Lineage (GTDB taxonomy): Bacteria > Bacteroidota > Bacteroidia > Bacteroidales > Tannerellaceae > Parabacteroides_B. The sequence continues at coordinate 2,943 of JAJBTJ010000206.1, forward strand.
GAGCAATTCCACCAGCCGCTCTTTCGGTAAATTTTCTATATTCATCTGGATTCGTGTTTCGATGCAGGCTGCCGCCTGCCGGATTACCGGTTGCAAACGTACTTAAAAATTCCGTACCAGCCGAAAAAGCCGCGCTGCAAACCGGTAATTTCTCCGGATAACAACGGTGGCGTTGGGGAAGGCATTCCGGGAATATTTTCGTATATTTGCCTGTCCGTCCTGCAAACGGAGAGCGCCGGATAGGTCGATACCGGCCGCTTACCCGGCTAACCACGCCGGAGGGAACCCGGTTACCGGACTCTCCCGGTTCATCCATAAAGAAAAAACGATGAAAACACCGATCGCCGCCTTTTCTTGCCTGGCACTCGCGGCCGTGCCGGTTACAGCCCGTGAACGGGTACAAAAGCCCAATGTGATTTATATTTATGCCGACGACATGGGAAAGGGCATGATTTCGGCATACGGGCAAAGCCAGTTTACCACTCCCCGTATCGATGCGCTGATTAAGAACGGAACGTCGTTCGAAAATGCGTACGGGTGTATGTTTTCCGCCCCCGCGAGGGCTTCCCTGATGACGGGATACCACGATTGCCGCCCGGATAAATGGAAAATCACGCAGGCGGGCCAGTATGCGGTGGCTGCGGAAGACACGGCCGTTATTGCCTCCCGCGAAGCCGCTATCGACGCGGAAGACGTACGGTTGGCGGCGCCCGACCTCTATTTGCCGCAAGTATTTAAAAAGGCGGGATACGTTACGGGGCAGGTGGGCAAGCTCGACTGGGGGTTCACCGCTACCCGCAACCAGTTGCGGGCGCACGGCTGGGATTATTATTACGGTTACCTGGACCACGTGCGGTGCCACGGGTTTTATCCGCCGTTCCTTTTCGATAACGACTCGATTGTGTTACTCGAAGGCAATACGCATCCGGATTGCGCGAAAACCATCGAGCCGGAAACGCCCGGGGCATACCGGGAACGGTGGAATATGGCGGGCAAGAAAACTTATTCGGAAGATGTGTTCGACGAAAAAGCTATCGGCTTTATCCGCGACCATCGCGACGAACCGTTCTTCCTGTTCTATCCTTCGCAATTGCCGCACGGGCCGGTTTCGGTACCGGCCGTATATCCCGAGCTGGCGGACAATCCGAACCTCACGCCTATCGAAAAGGAATACGGCTCTATGGTAAAGCGGCTGGACGACACGGTGGGGAAGCTCATGGACGAAATAAAGCGGCTGGGTATCGCCGGACGGACGATTTTTATTTTTGCGGCCGACAACGGGCACGAAATTTATTACGCGCAAAAGGGACGCTGCGAAAAACCGTACCGCGACGTTACGAACGGCGAGCTGTTCGATAACTACGCCCACAAGTATTACAGCGTCCCGGCCGGCGACGTATTTAACGGAAACGCCGGAAGGGCCGGCCTGAAACGGAGCAACCTCGAAGGCGGCATCCATATCCCGCTGGTTTTTTACGGCGAAGGGTCGATTCCCGAAGGGGTAGTTTGCCGGGAGGTGGTTTCCAACTACGACCTTCTTCCTACCGTAGCCGATTGGCTGGGAGTGCCTCTTCCGGTGGAAAAAGACGGTAAATCGTTGCTGCCGGCTCTCTTGGAAGGGAAAAGCCTGGGCTCGCGCTATCTGGTATTCAGTTCGATGGAAGGGCCTGCTATCCTGACGAGCGACGGTTGGAAGTTACGGAGTTATGCAGCCGAACAGGCTTTCGAGTTGTTTTATCTGCCCGACGACCCGCAGGAGCGCACCGACTTGTCGGAGCGGTTTCCCGAATGGACGGCCGCACTCCGGGAACTTTTATTGAAAGAATGCGGCGGCGATTTCCGGAACGGCTTGTACCGCTGACGGGGCGAGGATTTTTCCATCTTGGCGGATTCCGGCCGGTTAATGCCTCGAACGTAACCGCCACTCCGGAACACCCGGACGGCCAGGCGAACCGGTACCCGGGAAAGGACGTTAGCGGGTTCGCGCCCCGGGCGCTCTCTTCTACGCGCCGGGTTACCCGAATCCGTACGAAACTACGTTAACGGCCGTTCTTCTTGCGGTACTCCATCGGCGTAACGTCGAACTGGGCTTTGAAGCACCGGCTGAAATAACGGGGCGAGCCGAACCCCAGGCGGTCGGAAATATCGGCGATTTGCAGCTCCGGGTTCGACTTCAGCCACGAGGCGGCTTTCTTCAGCTTCCAGTTTTGCACGAAATCGTTCGGGGTAAGCCCCGTAAGCGCCTTGAACTTGCCGTACAGCGAGCTGCGGCTCACGCCTACTTCGCGGGCCAGCAGGTTGATATCGAAATCGAGGTTGTCGGCGTTTTTTTCGATAATGGCTTGTACGGTATCCAGGAATTGCTGGTCGAGCGGGTTACCGGCCAGCGAGTGGGTATCGAAATCTTCCTGCCGGCCGAACTTTTTTTGCAGGATGATGCGGTTACGCACTAAGTTGTTGCAGCGCGCCACCAACAGCCGGGCATTGAAAAGCTTGGTTACGTAATCGTCGGCGCCCCGGTTCAACCCCTCGAGATTCTGCTCTACCGAGGTAAGGGCGGTAAGCAGTACCACCGGGATATGGCACAAGTCGAAATGGCCTTTTATCTTCAGGCACATTTCCGTGCCGCTCATCCGGGGCATCATCACATCGCTCACAATCAGGTCGGGCCGGCATGCCAATGCCTGCGCCAATCCTTCTTCGCCGTTCCGGGCTACCGTAACCTGGTAATAAGGGGTAAACAACGCCGAAAGCACTTGCAGCAGTTCTTCGTTATCTTCTACCAGCAGGATGCGTTTCTTATCGGTACTGCCGGCTTCGGGTAACCCTTCCGTTTCTTCCGGTCCTTCCGTTTCGTGCGCCGGCTCCGGCAAAAACAGCGGCGGAATAAGCGAAGGTTCCGTTTTCTCCGTTTCTCCCCTGGCGGTAAAAACACGGGTGTCGCCGGTAAAATGGTTGCACCCTTTTTGCAGCGTTACGCTGAAAATGCTGCCGTAGCCCGGCGTACTCTCTACCGTGATGCTGCCGTGATGCAGTTCGACGATGCTCTTGGTAAGCGACAGGCCGATGCCGGTTCCGGCCGTAACCGTTACGTCCGATACGCTGTCGGCTGCCTGGTAGAAGCGGTCGAACACCTTGTCGATGGCTTCTTTGGTAATGCCGATGCCGTTATCGATTACTTTCACCACAATCCCGTTTTCCGTTTCGCCCACGACCATTTCAACAGAGCCGCCCGGCCTGGAGTATTTGAAGGCGTTCGACAACAGGTTGTAGAAAACTTTCTGCATCTGCCGGGCGTCGAACCAGCAGGTTATTTCGCCGGGCTCGCAGGTAAACCGGTACCGGATGCCTTGCGTGCCGGCATACTCGTAAAACGAAAGGTATATTTCTTTCAGGAAAGAAACCAGGTTCTGCTCGCTTACTTTCAGGGTAACGTGTCCCTGCTCCAGCTTCCTGAAATCGAGCAGTTCGGTAATCAGCGCGAATAACTGGCGGGTGTTGCGGTGAATCTTCAGTATTTTGTTATAAAACGAGGGGGCGAGCGAGTCGGCTTGCAGCAACAATTCCGTTTGCGAGATAATCAGGGTGAGCGGCGTACGGAACTCGTGCGAGATATTCGAGAAGAATTGCAGCTTGGCCTGGTTCAGCTCCTCGATTTTCTCTTTTTCCTTCCGCTCGAGCGCGAGCGAGTTCCGCAGCATCCACTGCGACTGTTTGAAGCGGATAAACCCGGCGATGAGCCCCACTGTGAGCGCCACATACAACCCGTAAGCCCACGGGGTGGCGTACCAGGGCGACCGGACAGTAATGCCTAACCGGATGGTTTGCGGCGTAACGGCCGGGTCGTTCTGCTTTTCGCGTACCAGCAGGGTGTAGCTGCCCGGGCTCAGGTTGGTATAGGTTACTTCGCGGGCGCCGGTGGAAATCCACTTGGTATCGAACCCGTCGAGCTTATACTCGTACGAGGTTTTTTTCAACGTATTGACGTAGTTGTTCGAGGTAAACGTAACGGTGAGGTCGTTTTGCCGGTGGTCGAGCCGGACAGAGCGGGCAAACGGCAACGCATCCGGCAGTATGCCGGGATTGTTCCGGGGCGACACCGGCTCGTTGTTTACCGACATTCCCGAAAAATAAAGCCGGTAATCTTTGGCCGAGGCGAACAGTTCGTGCTCGAAGAAAGAGGTGGCGCCGTCGGTACCTCCTACGAAGATTTCGCCGTCGTGGCACACCAGCAGGCCGCAACCGTTGTTGATGCCGGTAACTGGCAGGCCGGTACCTAAATCGACTGCCTTGACAATCCGGGTATCCGGGTTGAAAAAGGTAATCCCTTTGTTGCCCGAAATAACCAGGTATCCTTGTACCGAGCGGGCGATGGCGTAACAATAATCGCTTTGCAAGAGGTCGTTCGCGGCGGTATATTGCGTAAAGCGGCCCGTACGCGGGTCGAGGCTGAACAGGCCGGCGCCCAGGCTTCCGCAGAAAATCCGGCCGTCGGGGCACTCGTAGAGGCAGGAGAACGAAAAGTGCGAGGCCGCCACTGTGGCGTTGGTGTATACTTCGATGCTGTCGGATAGCGACGGGTTCACTTTCAGGATACGGGCGCCTTGCGTAAGCCACAGGTTATCGGCCGAATCGACGAGCAAACTGGTTGCTCCGTCTACCCGGCCTTGCAGGAACGGTGCGACCCGGCCTGTTTCCAGTTCGTATCGGAACGCTCCTTTCTGCGTGAGCAGAATGAGGTATTTATCCTGATACAACCGTACTACGTTTACTACGTCGCCCGCTAGGGCGGCATATGCGGCCGACTCGTAGTACGGATTACGGAACTTCCGGGCGGCTATGTCGTAAATGGAAAGGCCGCCCCGGTGCGTGCCTATATATAAGGTATGGCGGGCGGCACTGTAGCAGATGCTCTTCAGGTTGTTGTGGGCGATGCGGCCGCTGCCCGGCGCGCCGGAGTAAAAATGTTCGAACGTCCTGGTTTTCCGGTCGAACCGGTTCAGGCCGCCTCCTTCGGTACAAATCCACACGTTGCCGTCGCGGTCTTCTGCCATATTCCCGATAAACGAGTAACTCAGGCAGTTGTCGCGGCCGGAATTTTCGGGATAATAGGTAAAAATATCCGTCTCGGGATTGAAGTAGTGCACTCCGCCGTAGTAGGTACCCGCCCAAATGCTTCCCTGCATATCTTTGTATAAGGCGAAAACGGAGGGATGAGTCAGGCTGCCGGGAAGCACGTCTTTGGTATAAAACGTAAAACGGCCGGTAACCGGGTCGTATTTGTTGAGGCCGGTGAACGTGCCTATCCAGATGTTTCCGAGGTTATCTTCCGTGAAGCAGCGCACCTGGTTGCTCGAAACCGTATGCAGGCCGCGCGGGTCGTGCTTCCAGTGTTCCATTTCCCCCGACGGCCTGCGCAGGTATAACCCGTTCAGGCGGGTGCCGATCCAGAGGTTTCCTTTCGAATCGGGGAAAAAGTCGTAAATATCTTCGTGAGGCACCAGGCATTGCACGGGAGCACCCTGCCGGGAAACGTACAACCCGTTGTCGGTGCCTATCCAGTAAACCGAATCGGCGGTAACATGGAGTTTCTGTATCGTGCCTGGTTCGGGGAGTCGAGGTGCGAAGGCAAAACGCCAGGCCCGGGCGGCCGTATCCCAGCAGAAAAGCGAGTCGGCCATCACGGCCCACACGTGTCCGTTGCACGAAGCGAGGGCTTCTACGTCGTGCTCGCGTACACATTCGAAGGTTTGCTTGTGCATATCGTACCGGAGCAGGGAGTGGTCGGAGCGGAAGAAGACGTTGCCGTTGCGGTCGCCCGTAACCGGATAGTTATCGTTTCCCATTAAAACGGAGTCGGCCGCTAAGTCGGCCGGCCGGAAAGCTACGGTGCGGAACCCGTCGTATACGCTCATATCTTTGTATCCGTATAAAAATAAGTCGATAATACTTAACTTTGT
>JAJBTJ010000188.1 GCA_020860905.1 Parabacteroides sp.
GAGGTGCGGCGGGGGAGGATGGCGCGGAGGCGGTTGCGGCAGGTTCGGACGGGGGTTCCTGGCGGGAGGCTGCCTGCGGTTCTTCTTCTTCCGCTTCGTCGCCGTCCGACAGGTCGATAATCGCCACCACGGTTCCTACGGGCACGGTATCACCCTCGTGATGGAGGATTTCCTTCACCGTGCCCGCTACCGGCGACGGCACTTCGGCGCTTACTTTCGCGGTGGTGACCTCGAATAACACATCGTCTTCTTTTACCCGGTCGCCCGCCTGGACTGACCAGGAGACAATCGTTCCTTCGGTAATGCTTTCGCCCAGCTTGGGCATTTTTATCTCGAATGTAGGCATAGCTCGGTTCTGATTAAATGAATTTATATACGGTTGATTTCCTGTAGTTAAAACAAAGGGGGGAGAAAGAATGTTGCCGGTTCAGCGCAAAGGCGCCGCATAGCGGCTTTCCGCCGGAAGCGACGGACGGGAGGGAGAGCCGTAATTCCAGGTGCGGGAGTCGTACTTGCCGGCTTTCAACCGGCCGATGGCGGCCAGGTCGCGGGGCGTGAACCGGTAGGGGACGCCGGCGGGAAAGGCGTCGAACAGATAATCGCGCAGCCGGCGGCGGAACCCCGGAAACGAAATGTACGGCGGCAGGTAGGCGCTTACGTTGGCTACCGCGCTCCGCACCGATTCCACAGCGAACGCGCCGCTCGCCGGGTACGTGTCGCTGCCGGCCCGCAGTACGGCGTCGAGGCAATGCAGGTCGGTGGAAAACAACAGGGTGGCGTGGAACAGCCAACGTTCTTTGTACACGCCCTGGGCGCTGCCCGATACCTTGAAACGGCCGATGCACACGTTTTTCCGCTCGTCGACCCGGGCGTCGAGGCCGAGCGAGAGCAGGAAGTCGCGCATGCGTTCCGGCAGCGTAGCCGGCATCACGAGCTCGCGGGCGCCGACCAGGGTAAGATTCAGGTTGCCGGCATCGTGGTATACCGCGCCGCCTCCGGTGATACGGCGCACTACGCGGATACGCCGCCGCTCCGCCAGCCGCAGGTCTACCTCGCGCGCCGTGTCCTGATGCTTCCCCACGACCACGCAAGGCTCGTTCTGCCACACCATACATACGGGCTCGTTTACCGATTTGAAGAGGTACTCTTCGGCGGCCAGGTTGAATGCCGGGTCGGTATACGGATTGTCGATGCACCACATAGCCGCCTCAACTGTGTACGCACTCGTACAGGATTTCCGAAACGGTGGGGTGCGGGAATACGAACGAGCCGAACGCCTCGGCGGTGTATCCGCGCGCTACGGCTATCCCGGCCGCAACGATAAACTCCGAGGCGGGCGTACCGGCCAGGTGGCATCCCACTACCCGCTCCCCGGGGTCGAGAAGCAGCTTGCACAGCCCGTTGAACGATTCGTTTTCCACCACATAGCGCCCGGAGTAAGTCATGGGGATTTTCCGCACGGTATAGGGGGCGCCGGCGGCTTTCAGCTCTTCCTCGGTCAACCCCGCGCTCGCCAACTCGGGCTGCGTATACACCACCGACGGGATGGCGCGATAATCCATCTTCTCGTCGCCGCCCGCCAGGTGGGAAACGGCTACGGTGGCCTCGCGATAGGCCGTATGCGCCAGCAGGGAGTAGCCGGTTATATCGCCGCAGGCATATACGCGGGGATGCGAGGTTTGCATAAAGTCGTTCACGGTTACGCCGTTCCGGTTGGTTGCGATGCCGAGACTTTCCAGCCCGAGCCCTTTCCATACGGCGCGCCGCCCTATGCTTACCAGCAGCTTGTCGGCTTCTATCGAAAGGGGCTTGCCGTCTTTTTCGCCCCGCACCGTCCGGCCGTCGACGGCGGTTACCCGGGTACCCAGGTAAAACTCGATGCCTTTCTTCTTGCAGTCGGCCCGCAACAGGGCGGCCAGTTCCTTATCGGTAGCGCCCAATATCTCGGGCATCATCTCGACGACTTTCACCCGTACCCCGAGGGCGTTGAAGAACGAGGCGAACTCCATCCCGATTACGCCGCCGCCGATTACGGCCAGCGATTCGGGCAAAGCGGTGGCTTCGAGCGCCTCGCGCGAGGTCCAGTAGCCTGTTCCGTCGAGCCCTTCGATAGGGGGAATCACGGTTTCGGAACCGGTACACAGCAGCACGTAGGCAGCCTGGTACGTTTCGCCGTTGCACCGGATGCGGATGGCGCCGTTTTCTTCGCCGTCGAGCACGGCCTCGCCGGCTACCACGGTAACGCCGGCTGCCGACAGCTTCATCTTTACGCCGCCTACCAGCCGTTGCACGATGCGGTTTTTCCGCTCGATAATCTGCGGCAAATCCGCTTCGGGCTTCCCGTCGGAACGGATGCCGAAGCGGGAGGCTTTCCGCATGGTTTCGAGTATCTTGGCGGAATACAAAAGGGTTTTGGTGGGGATGCAGCCTTCGTTCAGGCATACACCTCCCACGGTTTTCTTTTCGAACAGCACGGCTTTCAAGCCGTTCTCGCCGGCCCGTTCGCCGGCCGTATATCCGGCGGGGCCGCCGCCTATGATGGCCAAATCGTATTTCATAGCCGAAAGGTTTTGATTATCCATTAACGTATTCTTCCTGAACAGATTCGGAAGGGATTTTGTTCTTCGCCCCGCAGGAATGGGAAGCAGGAAAGGCCCACCTGCCGCGTACCGGTATTTTCTGTCCGAAAGCCTGTACAAACGGCAGGGCCGCCGTCAGGAGGCTGGGCTGCTTATCCAATCGCACCACGCCTCCATGCCGTCGCCTTTGGCGGCCGACACTTCGAACACCTGCAAGGCGGGGTTCGCCTTCAGCGCATTTTCGCGTAACGTGGCCACATCCGTGTCGAGGTAAGGTTGCAAGTCGATTTTATTGATAACGCATACCGAGGCTTCGCAGAAGATATGGGGGTATTTCAACGGCTTGTCGTCGCCCTCGGTAGTACTGACGATGACCACCTTCGCCGCTTCGCCCAGGTCGAACAGGGCCGGGCACACCAGGTTGCCCACGTTCTCGATAAACAGCACGGAGCCGTGGGCGGGCCCGAGGTGTTTCACCGCGTGGTTTACCATCGCCGCATCGAGGTGGCAACCGGTTCCGGTATTCACCTGGAAAACCGGTACGCCGAGGGCGGCAACCCGGTCGGCATCGTTCGACGTTTGCTGGTCGCCTTCGATTACATACAGCGCTTTCTTCTCTTTCAGGCGCCGGATAGTCGCTTCGAGCAACGTGGTTTTGCCGGAGCCGGGCGAGCTCATCAGGTTGAGGCAAAAGATTCCGAGCGCCTCGAAATAGCCTCGGTTCCGCTCGGCCAGCAAATTGTTCCGCGACAAAATATCCTGTTCTACCTGAATCACCACCGAATCAGCGCCGGGATGATGCGCATGACCGTGTTCATGTTCGTGTTCATGTGTGTGATGCGCTCCGCATCCGCAAGTTCCGCACATACCTGTTTTGATTTTAGTTGTTAATACCTTGTTATTTATTGTTCGGTGCCGGGCGCCGTTTCTTTTTCGAAAGAAACCACCACCGACTTCACTCTCAATTCCTTTCCCCTCGTTACCGCCACCCACCACGAGCCGCACGCCGGGCACGGGGCGGGCAACGAGCGGAGCGGGAATACCGCCTCGCAATCCGTACACTTCCCTTCGCCCGGAATATACCGGCGTACCAGCCGGGCGCCGGCCAGTAACGTACCCTTTACCGCACTTTCCAACGCAAAATCCAGGGCGCCCGGCTCCACGCCGGCCAGGCACCCGATTTCCAGTTCTACCTCTTCTATCCGGGCGGCCCGGCGGTTCCGCGCCTGTTCTTCTGCCAGCGATACGATACCTTCGGCAATCGACAACTCATGCATAAAATAAGTGTTTATTCCGGTTTATCTTTTCCGGCCCGCAACCATTCCGCCGCTACGGCCAGTTGGCCTACCGCTATCCCGCTGTCGTTGCAAGGGATAACCGAAGGCAGGTACACCCGTATGCCTTCTCCTTCCAAGAGCCGCTGCAAACTTCCGGCCAGCCGCTTGTTCTGGAAACAGCCGCCCGAAAGCACTACGCTGCCGGCGCCTGTTTCCCGTACCAGGGCGCAGGCTTTTTCTTTCAGCATCCCCGCCAACGTACGGTGAAACCGGGCGGAAACGGTTGCAGGCGGCACTCCTTCGTTCATATCCCGGCACACGCCTGCTATCAACGCTCCGAACGAAAGCGTCGCGCCTGTATCCGGCGCCGCGGCATAAGGCTCGCCTTCCTCCCGGCCGGCCGCTTGCTCCAGCAACACGGCCGCCTCGGCCCGCCGGGTAGCCACATCGCAAATCCCCGTAAGCGAGGCCACCGCATCGAACAACCGGCCGGCGCTCGATGTGAACGGCGTATTGACTTTCTTCGTTATCAGCCGTTTTAACCGCTGAATCCGCTCCTGGCCGATGCGTTCTTCGAAGCCGGGCGGCAGAGGCGCCCGGTACATCGAGGCATACGCTACCGCCATGCGCCACGGCTCCGTCGCGGCTTTATCTCCACCCGGCATAGGTATGTAGTCGAAATGAGCCAGCCGGCGGTACCGTTGCCGGTCGCACCACAGAAACTCGCCTCCCCATACCGCGCCGTCGTCGCCCAGCCCCGTACCGTCCATCACCAACGCCACGACCGGCTCGTGCAACCCGTATTCGAGCATACAGGCGGCAGCGTGCGCATGATGATGCTGTACGCGCAGCAAGGGCAACCCGGCTTCGTGCGCCAGCTTCTCCGCCTCGCGCGACGAAAAGTAATCGGGGTGCAGGTCGCACGCCAACACGTGCGGAGCGAAACGGAACAACCGCCGGAACCGCTCCAGCGACTCCCGGTAAAAGCAAAACGTTTCCCAGTTCTTCAGGTCGCCGATATACTGGCTTTGCAATACCGTATCCGCCTTGCCCAACGCAAATGCGCCCGATTTCTCGGCGCCGAACGCCAGGATGCCGTCTACGTTTTCATCGGCAAACAAAGGTTCGGGTACATACCCGCGTGCCCGGCGTATCAACCGGGGACGGCCGCCGCATACCTGCAATACCGAATCGTCGGCCCGATTGTATATTTCCCGGTCGTGATGCAATACCAGGGGTACTTGGGCGGCGAACCAGGTTTCTGCTTCGGCGGCGGCTATCGCCACCGGCAGCTCGCTCCGGTTTCCGCTGGTCATCACCAAAGCCGGGAGCGGCAACCGGTCGAACCAATCGTAATGAAGCGGCATATAGGGCAACATCGCCCCGAGGGTGTGCATGCCCGGATTCAACGACGGCGCCAGCGAGCGCCCTTGTTGTTCCAGCAATACGATGGGGCGCCGCCACGAGGCGAGTTCCGCCTCTTCCACCGCATTCAAAACCGTATACTCCCGGACGGTCCGCCCGTCGCGGAACATCACGGCGAACGGCTTGGTATCCCGCATTTTTACTTGCCTCAGCCGCTCCACGGCCGCTTCGTCGGACGCGTTGCAAACCAGGTGATAGCCGCCGATTCCCTTCACGGCAATCACCTCGCCGGCGGCAATCAGGCGGCACGACAGGGCGAGCAAGGCTGCATAATCGGTATACCGCTTGCCCTGCCAATCGGCGTAATACACGGGGCCGCACCGGTTACACGCCACCGGCTGCGCATGAAAACGGCGGTCGGACACCGTATCGTACTCGCGGGCGCAGTCCGGACACAGCGGGAAACCGGCCATCGTAGTACGCGCCCGGTCGTAAGGCAAATCGCGGAGGATGGTAAAGCGCGGGCCGCAATGGGTGCAGTTGATAAAGGGGTAACCGAGCCGGTGGGGTTGCGTGTGGCGGTCGGCCAGGCAGGCCTCGCACACAGCGATGTCGGGCGATACCTGCGTCACTTCGTCGGAACCGGAACGGCTGAGTACGATGGTGAAGGCGGTAAAAGGGCGGTCGGCGCTCTCGGGTTCCAATTCCAGGATGCGGTATACGGAAGCTACGGGAGGATGTTCCGTTTTTATCCGCTCCAGAAAGCGCTCTTGCTGCCCGGGCGCGAACTGGGCCCGGATGTAGACGCCGTCGTTCCGGTTGTCTACTTCGCCCCGGATGCCCATTTCGGCAGCGACCCGGTACACGAACGGCCGGAAACCGACGCCTTGCACCAAGCCTTGTACCAATAATACCGTGAGTTTATATTTCATAGGTGTCTTTGCTTATTCTTTTGTTGTAAAACCGGGGCGTGCTCCGTTTTCCGCTTGTCATCCGGCTTCTTTTCTTCCGGGAAAGAAAACGCCGGGTAAAAGAGGGGTCGCCCGCCTCTCGCCCGGACCCTGCGGGACAGGAAGGGAGAACGGCCGTTGCCGGCGAACAGCTATTTTCTACCGGTAAATTCCTTTTCTTCCCGATTATAATCGCTATCTTTGAAACAATCCGGATAAAAACTGTTATATCATCGGGCGGGTATCCGGCAATACCGGGAAAGTCTCCTTCTATAAAACAGCCTGCTATGGCAAAAGTTGACTTCGGAGGGAATTATCGAAACGGTGTGTACCGCCCGGGCAAGCCGTATAACCGGGCGATTGCGTACCGCCGCATGCGGGTACCGCCTTTACGGTAGCAAACGCTGCCGGAGCGGAGCAAACGCCGCCCGCTTTCCGGTCTGCAGCCGAACAACTGGCAAAAAAAGATGAAACACGTTGACGAATACAGGAGTAACGAACCGGTGCGGGCCCTGGTGCACGCCATCCGTGAAAAGGTAACGCGCCCGTGGCATATCATGGAGATATGCGGCGGACAAACACACGCTATCGCCCGGTACCGGCTCGAGGAAATGCTGCCTCCGGAAATCCGGTTGTTGCACGGCCCGGGTTGCCCCGTATGCGTTACGCCGGTAGAAACCATCGACACCGCCTTGCGCCTGGCTGCGCTTCCGAAGGTGATTTTCACTTCGTTCGGCGACATGATGCGGGTACCGGGCAGCCGGCACGATTTGCTCCGGGCTAAAGCGCAGGGCGCCGACGTGCGGATGCTCTATTCTCCGCTCGACGCGGTTACGCTGGCCGAGGCACATCCGGATAAAGAAGTCGTTTTTTTCGCCATCGGCTTCGAAACCACGGCGCCGATACACCTGATGGCGCTCCGCGCGGCTCTTCGCCGCGGGCTGACCAATTTTTCGCTTCTCACCTCGCTTTTTACCGTTCCTCCTGCTATCGAGGCCATCCTTTCCGCTCCGGATAACCGGGTGGACGGATTCCTGACGGCCGGCCACGTATGCGCCGTTACGGGAAACGGGCCGTATCACCGGCTGGCCGGACAGTATAAATGCCCGATGGTGGTGACGGGCTTCGAGCCGGCCGATTTGCTGTACGGCATTTACCGGTGCGTATGCCGGTTGGAGGCCGGCGAAAGTTGCGTAGAGAATGCTTACAAACGGGTGGTTCCGGAGGAAGGAAACCTGAAAGCCCGTGCCTTGCTGGAAGAAATGACGGAGCCGTGCGACCGGCTTTGGCACGGCATCGGCCTGATTCCGCAGAGCGGGCTGCGCCTACTGCCGGAATATGCTGCTTACTCGGCTGCCGAACGGTTCGCTACGGACATACGGGCGGAGAACGAAGCAGGGGAACCTGCTTGCGAAAGGCCGCAGACGTTCTGTATGGCCGGAGCGATTATGCGTGGATTGAAACAACCGGCGGACTGCCCTCACTTCGGGAACGACTGCCATCCGGCACGTCCGTTAGGGGCGCCGATGGTTTCGCAGGAAGGTGTGTGTGCCGCTTATTACCGATATAAATCAAGGGAATGATGGACTGTTCGATACCTTTTACCGGTTCCGATTGCGTATTGCTCGCCCACGGGGGCGGCGGCCGGATGACACACCGGCTGATTGCCGACCTTTTTTATCCGGCTTTCGGTAATCCGTTGCTGGCGCAAGACCATGACGGATGTGTCTTTTCCGTACCACCCGGCGTCCGATTGGCTTACTCGACCGACTCGTTCGTGGTGGACCCGGTATTTTTCCCGGGGGGCGATATAGGGGATTTAGCCGTAAACGGCACGGTAAACGACTTGGCTTGTTGCGGCGCCACGCCTCTTTATCTTACGGCGGGTTTTATTTTAGAGGAAGGGTTGCCTTTAAAAGAGCTGGAGCGAATCGTCTGCTCGATGCAGAAGGCGGCGGCGAAAGCGGGCGTACAAATCGTAGCGGGCGACACGAAAGTGGTGGAACGGGGCAAGTGCGACAAGTTGTTTATCAACACCAGCGGGATAGGGGCGGTGCCAGAGGGAATCCGCATCGCGTCGGAACAGGCCGCTCCGGGCGATGTGGTAGTGTGCAGCGGCCCGATCGGGTGCCACGGCATGACGATTCTTTCGGCTCGTGAAAGCCTGGGCTTCGAAACGGCGCTGCAAAGCGATACGGCTTCGCTGAACCGGATGATTGCCGGTTTGCTGGAAGCGGTACCGGATGTACATGTGCTGCGCGACCCTACGCGGGGCGGCGTAAGCGGTACGCTGAACGAGATAGCGCATGCTGCCGGAGTGGAAATTTTGTTGGAGGAGGAGGCGTTGCCGGTGCCGGAGGCTGTACGGGGTGCTTGCGAGTTATTGGGCTTGGATCCTTTGTATGTAGCGAACGAAGGACTGGTATTGGCGATTCTGCCGGAGAAAGCGGCGGAAAAGGCCTTGTCGGTATTGCGCAGTTTCGACGAAGGGAAGGGAGCGGTGGTTATCGGAATGGTAACATCGGGAACGGGGGGATTGGTACGGATGAAAACCCGGTATGACAATTACCGCATCGTGGATGTATTGAGCGGCGAGCAATTGCCTCGGATTTGCTGATTTTCGCCGGCCGCGGGGGTGCCCACTGGCGTCTTCATTTCTTTCGGTTGCAAGAAAATCATGAAAGAAAAGTTTTTTGTGGAAAGGGAGGGTTTTTTTGCTCTCAGGGAG
>JAJBTJ010000145.1 GCA_020860905.1 Parabacteroides sp.
CGGAAAGAGGGATTTTCGCACTTTCTGTCTTTCCGGTTTTCTTTTGTTCATTTCATTCTCCTTTTCTATTTTAGTTTATAAATATTATGTTGCTTTCCACCTGATAGCGAATACCTATCAATTGCTGCAAAACAGCCAGTATATCCTCTATAGATTCCTCCGGAGCGAACTTCACATTGTAATATCCATCCGCATACTTCCGGGAATTATAGTGTATCGTCACGTTAAACTTCCGTTCCAAAGATGTCATCAAACGGTTAAAAGAAACATTTTCATATATCAGATAACCGCTTCGTTCCATTTTATATAAAGATGTATCGACAGGCTGTACTTTCACCTGATGTGTTGCATGTGAATAACTCAACTGCTGGGCGGGTTGTAAAATAGCAGGAGCATGCGTTCCCTCTTTTACATCCACTCTGATGCTTCCCTCTTCCAAGGTAGCACGCGTACAAGAATCGCTCGGATAAGAAGTAACTGTAAATACCGTACCCAGGGCCTGTACATCCAGATAAGTCGTTTTTACGATAAAAGGTTTTTCTTTGTTTTTCCGGACTATGAACGAGGCTTCGCCTGTCAGGTAAACCGTACGGGTTTCCGTATCCGTAAAGTCTATCGGGTAAACGAGCAACGAACCTGCATCGACCCAGGCTTGCGAACCATCCGGTAAAACGACTTGCCGGCTTTCGCCATAGGGAACGAACAATTCCGCCATTTCCACATGCCCGACAGGCTTCAGACGATTTGTAACAAAAAAGGTTGCCGCTCCTGTCAATAGCATCCAGGCGATTATGGCCGCGTATTTTATCCATCGGCGATACATCGGGACTGAATTCCGGCGAACCGGCTCCACTTGCAAATGTTTTTGCAGGGCGTCCCAATCTTCGCGGGTTTCGGCAGTCGCTTTTGCCGCCGAATGTTCCCAAAAGGTTTGTAATATAGCTGTCTTTTCAGCAGCCCTGTCCTTCGTCCGCAACCAGCATCCGAACAGGAGACGCCCCGGACGGGAAAAATGTTTTCCGAAATAAAGTTGTATGATTCGTTTTGTATTGTTGTCGTTTTCCATAAAATCCCTGTGCTTTATAATGGAGTAGGCTTACTCCGGCAATACACACAACCTTATATGCACTTTTTTCAACTTTACAAAAACAATCAAAAAGCAGTATCAATCCGGTTATCGATTTTTTTATAATAACGGACAGTTTAAATTACAGCTTCATAACCAAGAAAAGATAAATAACTTTCCGGAGAATAGCCAGGGCGGTGGTCAGATGATTCTCGACTGTACGGTTACTTAAATTGAGGCGGGTGGCGATTTCCTCGTTTGACAAACCCTTTTCGCGGCTCATCTTATAGATTTTACTTCGCTGGGGTGACATTTGTTCGACCGTACGATTGACGAGCGATTGTAATTCGCGAACGAATAAGGCTTCTTCTTCGGATTCGGCGGCAAAAGCCTCATGCAGATATTCGTTTGTATATTTTTCCGAAACGATAAGCCGGTCAAAGTAGTCGTATACGGTAAAACGAGCCATCTGAAAAAGATAGGAGGAAAAAAAACGGATATTTTTAAGCTTTTCGCGCTCTTTCCACAGCGAGAGAAACAAATCCTGAGCCATATCGCGACTAATTTCTTTATCGTGCGTCAGGCCGGTAAGGAAATTTAGTAACCGAGGCTGATAATGGAAAAACAGGCACTCGAAAGCTTGTACATTTCCAGCGGCTACTTCCTTTAATTTATTTTGTTCCTCTGATAATTCCATAACAAATGCGAAGTAGCGAAAAATATCAGAATAATCAAAATAAAAGTTTGCAAATCAGTTATATTACAGCCGTTGTACGTTTACATTGTATTGAGAAAAAAAGAGTAGAATTATGCCGGCAAAACGATGCAATTTCCTGGCTGGAACTACCGAATCGTAGCATCCGCCCGGTCTTTAAAATAGCTTTACACAATAATAGTTGTAAAATGTGTAAAAGTTATTTTGCTTATCCTTTCCCCGATAAATAAATCAAAAACAGCCCCACGCAAATAAGCGCCATGCCGATTCCCACGTACACCCACTCCTTGCGGGTTTTGCGTTCCTTGTTAACCAGTACGCCACCGAAAACCGAAACGATTACAGCCGCCTGGCTTACCGGATAAGCTACAGCCAGACCCAGGCGCGCTTGCGAAAGCAGCAAGGCGATATTGCCAACGCCCCAGATAAGGCCGATAATACCGTTGCGGAGCGAAAGGCGTGTGAACGGCCGCGATTTGAACATCACCAGGCTGATAACCGCAATAGCCGTAATCTGCCCCGTCGATTGCGGAAGGATGCTGTTCCAGCCGTCGATTCCGTAATATTTGAGGATACCCACATACGCCGTGAATCCCAGCGCCGCGACCACGTTAACCAGAATACCCTTTTTCCACTGCGGCTTCTCGCCGTCCGGGCTATTTTGTTTATACGAAGTAAAAAAAATGCCGGCGATAATAAGCGCCAACGCCGTAAACCCGTACATCCTGGCCGGAGCCGAAGCCCACTCGCCCAACATCACGCCGAACAGCGATGTGCCGATAATCTGGCCGCCGTTCAGGATAGGCGTGGCGCGGGCAACCCCCAGGTAGTTGATTCCTATGAACTGGCCTACCGAGCCTATCGACCAGAATACGCCTGATAAAAAACTGACCGCGAAGATAAACGCCGACAGCTCCGGCCTTCGGAAAACGAACACCGCGAGAGCGAATACGAAACCACCCAGCGCAATACCCATCGATTGCTCCGTAGGCTTCCCGCCGATTACGGTTCCGATAACCGGAACCAAACCGAATGACAATACGGGGATAAAGGCTACCAGCCATTCTATCAGATTCATCTTTTTATTTTATCAGGCATCCGGTCCGAGAATCGATAAAGCGCCGTCTACCGTATACGTACTTCCGGTAACATACGAGCTGGCCGCCGAAGCGAGGAATAACGCCACGTTCGCCACTTCCTCCGGCTTTCCGCCCCGGTGGAAAGGAATAATCTGTTCCGCCCTTTTCAGTTTTTCCGGGTCGCTCGTTACCCGCTCGTTGATAGGCGTAAGAATCATGCCGGGCGCAATGTTGTTTACCGTCAGTTCGCGGTCGGCCAGTTCGAGCGCCATCGTGTAGGCTAAATTCCGCATCCCCGCTTTGGCGGCGTTGTAATTGGCATTACCCCACACATTGATATACTGGTGAATCGACGTGATGTTGATAATCCGGCTCCCCTTATACGTTCCGTATTTCTTTTTTAGCTGCAAAAACGCGCGGCTGCAAAAAAACGGCCCGTACAGGTTTACTTTCACCACGTTGTCCCACTGCTCCGTAGTCATATCCTCCACCGGCGTAAGGCTGCCGTTGATGCCGGCGTTGTTTACCAGGATGTCGATGTCGCCGAAATCCTGCTCCACGGCGGCGAAGAACCGCTCGATGTCGGCCTCGTCGGCCACATTTAACCGGTAAATGCGAGCTTTCCCGCCGGATTTTTCAATTTCCTCCAGTACAGCCTTCGCCCGGTCTTCGCCCGAGTTGTACGTTACCGCCACTTCCGCCCCTTCTTTCGCGAACAAATAGGCGATTGCTTTTCCGATACCGGAACTCGAGCCGGTAACGATGGCTTTTTTCCCTTTCAACGTATCCATCTTTTTCTTTATTCTACCGTGATTACTATTTTACCCTTTATCTTTCCGCCCTCCATCGCCCGGTGCGCCTCCGGTATTTGTTCGAATGGGAAAATACGGTCGATATGTACCTGTAAGTCGCCGTCGGCCAGCATGCCGGCAATGCGGCGCATCGCTTCCCCGTCGGAGTGCATCAGGATGTGCTTATAATTCTTTACACCCTGTTCGTGCGCCGCCCGGTCGGCTTCCGGCTTTTTGTCGGAAGGCAGCAAAACAATCGTACCGCCGGGCTTCAGCACTTTCAGCGAGCGTACGAAATTTTCGCCCCCCACCGTATCGAGTATAAAATCGACGTCTTTCACCATCTCCTCGAATCGCTGTTTCTTGTAGTCGATTACTTCGTCGGCCCCTAAACCTGTAACAAAATCCGCATCGGCCGACGAAGCCGTGGCAATAACGTAACACCCTTTCTTTTTGGCAAGCTGCACGGCATAGTTGCCTACACCGCCCGCCCCTCCGTGAATCAGGACGCGCTGTCCTTTTTCGATATGTCCGGTGTCGATAAGCGCCTGCCAGGCCGTTAACGGCGATTGGGTGGCAGCGGCCGCTTCTTCGTACGACAGGTTAGCCGGCTTACGAGCCAATTGTGCGGCAGGCGCTTTGGCAAACCGGGCGTACGAACTTCCCGGGCCCGGGAAATTGATTGTGCCGAATACTTCGTCGCCGGCACCGAACTCCGTCACCCCTTCGCCCATACGGATGATTACGCCCGAAACATCCCACCCCAGCACCATCGGATGCTCGTTTTTTACATATTCGCTCATCCCTTCCCCTTTCCGGGTTTTGATGTCGATAGGGTCGATACCTATCGCCTTCACTTCGATAAGTACTTCCCCGTTGCCCGGCTCCGGCTCGGGAATAGCTTCTACGGCGAAGTTTTCCGCTCCGCCGAACCGTTTCAATATCATCGCTTTCATTTTCATACGCTTTAATCCTTCCGGGATAATATGTAACAGTTGCCGGCGCCCGTTTGTTAGGCGAGCCCGGCGCGTATGCCGGCGCAAAGGGATTTAAATTAATTTTTTTCCCGCTGGAAAGAAGGGCGGGAATAAGGCGGATTTTTCGGGATTATTTCTTTACTTTGCCGTGTCCGGAAGCGCAAACCAGCGTTATTCCGGGATGCTTGCTTATATGTGGGGGCGTTGCCTGGGAAAAGAAAGAATAAGCAGGCGGGGAGATAAACAGCACAGGGGCATACTGCCAGGTGGAACCGGAAGGGAAGTTCCGGGGGCCCCGAAGATTAAAAAGTAAATTCGTATGGATATGAAAAAACAGGTTCTCTTCCTGTCGGCAATGGCCGTAGCGGCAGGATGTATAACGGCTTGCTCGCCTAACCGCCCGGCTGTTCCGGAAAACGAATACCTGATACACGGTAAATTGGAGAACGTGCCCGACGGCACCGTCATCCGGCTCGAAAAAGAAGAAGGCAATATGTTTTTATCGGTAGCAGCCGACACGTTGAAAAACGGCGAGTTCTTTTTCCGGGATACCGTATCGGCGCTGAAATCTTTGTTGGTGGCGAGTAATGAGAAAGGGTTTCCGGGAACGATGCTCGCCGTATGGGTGGCGCCGGGCGAATACGTGGAGATTACCGGGAAAGATAAATTGATAAAAAACTGGCAAGTCGAAAGCCGTTTGAGCGAACAAAAAGAAGAAAACGGATACAATGCGGTTGCCCGGCCCGAGCAAACAAAGCTGATGGAATACGAAGTGGAAGAATACGATTTGTTGCGGCAGATGTTCAACGAGCATAGCAGCGACGAGGCGTTTATAACGAAAAACTTCCCGCGGGTCGATTCCATCCGTGGATTGGAGCGTCCGCTGCAGCTGGCTATCTGGAAAAAAGAGTTGGAGTATATGAAAACCGCGCCGGTTACGGATATATGGATGAAAAAGTTGCGGTTTTTCGCTTCGAATCTTCCGCATCAATCCGTAATGCCTTACCGGGCGGAAGTGGAAGAATTGTTTGCCCGTATGCCGGAAGCGGACAGGCAAACGCCGGTCGGACAGGAAATCGCCGCTTATGTTTATCCCGCCTCTACGGTAGGGGTGGGCGATAAGATGGTGGATGGCGATTTGTACGATACGGAAGGATGCCTGCATCGTCTTTCGGAATTCGAAGGTAACTACATCCTGCTCGATTTCTGGAGCCAGGGGTGCGGCCCGTGCCTGAAATCATTCCCGGAAATGGCCGTAGTGGCGGATGCATACCGCGACAAGCTGGCTATCGTAAGTATCAGTGAAAGCCCGGAGGCCGCGTGGAAAAAGTTTATCCGCGACAAAAAACTGCCAGGCAACCAATGGAACGAATTGCGTAGCGGCCGTACCGGTTTATCCGCCCGCTACCAGGTAAAGGGCATACCGCATTATGTACTGATTGCGCCCGACGGTACGATACGCGACGTGTGGAGCGGCTATGGCGAAGGCTCGCTTATCCGTAAGATGAAGGAGCTTATTCAATAAAACCCGGTCGGGAAGGGGCAAGTGTAACGGAATCGGCGCCGGGAAATCGCGGTCGGGAGGGGCGGGAGTGCAGTGCTTTTATAATGAACGATTTATAAGCGCTGCGCTCCCGCCTCTTTTTGCAGGTTTCCGGCGGATAATTCGTCGATTGGGAAGAATCGCTAACTTATCAGGGAAAATCGTTATGGTACGGACGGTAAAAAAGAAAGAATTTTGCATCGTAAGTCGAACCAATTAAAAATACGGAGAATATGAACACAAAAGCGAATGAATTATTTAACCGGTTTCTCACGATTGCAGCCTCTTCCCGGGAGTTTGGGATTAACCTGATACGGGTGGCGATTCTGATTATATTCGTCTGGATAGGCGGGTTGAAGTTCTGGAATTATGAAGCGGAAGGAATCGTGCCTTTTGTAGCGAACAGCCCGTTTATGAGCTTTTTTTATACCCGCACGGCACCCGAGTATAAAAGCTATAAACTGAAAGAGGGCGAATTCGACCAGGCCAAGCACGACTGGCATGTAAAAAACAATACCTACGGGTTTTCGCACGGCCTCGGTATTCTGATTATGGGTATCGGCATTTTGGTATTCATGGGAATTTTTTCTCCCAAAATCGGATTAATCGGCGCCGTATTGGCTATTATTATGACCCTCGGAACGCTTTCTTTCCTGGTTACTACGCCCGAAGTGTGGGTACCCGATTTGGGTAGCGGCGAATCCGGTTTCCCGTTGCTTACCGGCGCCGGACGGTTGGTTATAAAAGATACGGCTATCCTGGTGGGCGCTTTGGTGGTATTATCGGATTGCGCCCGTAGAATATTGAACGGCAAACTGCAAAAATAAGTAAGATGAAAAAGTACGACTCCATTATTATCGGTTTTGGAAAGGGCGGGAAAACCCTCGCTTCCGAATTAGCCGGACGCGGCCAGCAAGTAGCCGTTATCGAAAAAAGCGATAAAATGTACGGAGGCACTTGCATCAATATCAGCTGTATCCCTACCAAGGTGCTGGTATATGAGGCAAAGGAAGCGGCTGCGCATCCTTATTTTTCTACCGAAGAAAAAAAGGAGTTTTACCGGCAGGCTGTGGAACGTAAAAACGAAGTGGTAGAATTGCTCCGGAATAAAAACTACCACAAGTTGGCCGACCATGAAAACATAACGGTTTACACGGGGACGGGTGCTTTCGTTTCGCCTGCCTGCGTAGCTGTAACGATGCCCGGCGAAACGGTAATGATAGAGGCGCCGGCCATTTACATCGATACCGGTGCGGAAACGGTGATTCCTCCCATCGAGGGAGTGTACCAATCGAACCATGTATATACCAGTACTACGCTGATGAACCTTACCGAGCTTCCCGGGCGGTTGGTAATTATCGGCGGGGGTATATCGGGCTGGAGTTTGCTTCGATGTATGCCGGTTTCGGGTCGGAAGTGGTTGTGCTGGAAGGTTCTTCCGGGTTGATTCCCCGGGAAGACCGCGATGTGGCGGAAAGCGTACAGGCCGCTTTGACGAAGAAGGGAATTGTGTTCCGGATGAACGCGCGTGTATCGGCGGTCCGTGACTCGTTGCAGGGGGCGGTGGTAACGTACGAAGATGCACGAATCGGCGAGCGTTTCGAGGTAGAAGCGGATGCGGTTTTACTGGCTACCGGGCGCAAACCGGCAACGGCCGGCTTGAACCTGGAAGCGGCCGGGGTGGAAGTAGACGAACGGGGGGCTATCGTGACGGATGCGCGCCTCAGAACTTCGAATCCGGCTATCCGGGCCATCGGCGATGTAAAAGGCGGTTTGCAGTTTACCTATATCTCGCTGGATGATTATCGTATTATCCGGGAGGATTTGTTCGGCGACGGAGCGCGGACGGCCGGCGACAGGAATCCGGTAAGTTATTCGGTTTTTATCGACCCGCCGCTGGCTCGTATCGGGATGAACGAGGACGATGCCCGTAAAAAAGGAATCGACGTAAAGGTGAAAAAGCTGCCGGTGGCGGCTATTCCGCGTGCGCATACCTTGAATGAAACGGAGGGTATCTTTAAAGCGGTGGTGGAGGCCGGTACGAACCGGATTTTAGGTTGTACTTTGTTCGGCCCCGAAGCGGGCGAACTGATTAATACGGTGGCTATGGCCATGAGAACGGGCCGGGAAAGCGGTTTCCTGCGGGATTTCGTTTTTACGCATCCTTCTATGAGCGAAGCGCTGAACGATTTGTTTGCCTGAAAGATAAAAAGTAAGGTTATCCAAAGGGCTTTTGGAAGGGGGATAAGGCTCGGGCTTAAGGTAAGTCCGGGCTTTATTCGTTATGGCGTGGCTGTGTTTTTTCTGGGGGGCGGTTTTCTTCCGGAGTAGGGGTGGCTTGTTTTAAACGGTCGGTTGCCGGAAGTACTTTTGATAGTTATCGAAAGTACTTTTGACAGTTGTCAAAAGTTCTCACCACAGTTATGAAAAGTTCTTTTGACAATTGTCAAAAAAGTAATTCGACGGGCACTTTTCACTGGGAAGCTGATTTAAGCTGTTACCACGGCGAGGATGCTTTCTCGCTCGCCGCGGGGCGTCTGCCGACGGCGCCTACCGGCGGTCATCCTTTTTTATCTTGACAGAAAAAAGGATGCAAAAAAGGTCAAGGGCTGACACCTCGCTCGCTAAAAATGGTAT
>JAJBTJ010000327.1 GCA_020860905.1 Parabacteroides sp.
GTTTTCATACGTATATAGTTATTTTTTATACAAAATCCGATATAACCCGGCATACCTTTCGGTTATCCCGTTATTATTTCAAATAAAATTTGAGTTTTTGCTTTAACAAAGGAATGTCGACCGGCTTGACCAGGTAATCGGTAAACTGGCAATCCATCGCCTCCTGTTTTTCTTTTTCGTAAGCAAACGCCGTAAGGGCGATGACAGGCAAATCGGGAGCGGTTTCACGTATTTTCTTCACCGCCTCGAACCCGTTCATTTCCGGCATTTTAATATCCATCAAAATCAAATCCGGCTGAAATTCATGGAATAACTCCACCGCTTCGCGACCGTTCGTAGCATACACCAGCCGGTATTGCTTTTTCAGGATAGCCTGCAACAATAGATAATTCTCCAGCACGTCTTCGGCTACCAGTACCGTATACTGTCCGGGCAACGCCTCGTCGGGTGCAAGCGACCGGAAACTCTTTTCTTTTTCCTGGAATAACGCACCGGCGACCGGAGTTTCCTTACGTAAAGGCAACGTAAACCAGAAAGTGGAGCCCGCCCCTACTTTCGAACGAACTCCGATTTGGCCACCCAGCCGCTCTACAATCATTTTACAAATAGAAAGGCCGAGGCCGGTACCTTGCCTGAAATCGTCCAGTTTCACAAAGCGTTCGAATACACTTTGTTGTTTTTCTTCGGGGATTCCCACCCCGTATCGGTTACCGACACCCGTACGAAGTCGTTTTCCAACTCGTACGACAGCATGATAAATCCTTGCGAAGTGCACTTTATCGCATTGGAGAGGAAGTTGAGCAACACCTGCTCGATACGCCGCGCATCCGTGCAAACCCGCACGGAAGGCAAACTGTCGGCATTGAACAACAACGCCACATCGGACGTCATTTTCAGCGATTGCGTTACATATACCGCATGACAGATATTTTTCAATTCCACTTCCGCAAAATGGTAATCGAGCGCACCCGACTCGATTTTTGCAAAATCTAGGATATCGTTGATAAGCTGAAGCAACAAATCGCTGTTTTTCTGGATTATGGACAAATACTCCTGCCGTTCGCTCACATTATCGGTTTCGGCCAACAAAGTGGAAAAGCCGACCAGGGCGTTCAACGGCGTACGGATTTCGTGGCTCATATTGGCGATAAAGGCGTTTTTCATCTTATCGGCCTCCTGCGCCTTAATCAAGTCGAGTTCGTTTTGCCGCTGCTGTGTTACGTCCAGCAGCATCACCAGCAATAATGGCGAGGCTCCTTCGTCGGGATTCTTAATCAACAAGCGGAGGATGTTTACCATACGCACCCGGCCGTCCGGCTTTTCGTACTCCACCGTCAGCTTTTCGGAACGTCCGTTCTTGATAGTAGAATAATCCTCGGTATGGATTTCGTGCGCCCGGCGCGGGTCGGGAAACACTTCGAAATCGGATTTACCCAACACTTCCTCCGCATGAATGCCGAGAAACTCCTCGGCCGCCTTGTTGAAATAAATGTAATTGAAGTTATCGAATATTTCCTTCACGGCAATCGCCACAAAGATATTCGACAGGATGGTATCCATCAATAAGTTGAGGAAATTCGTTTTACGCTGGATACACAACGCGTCGCTCATGTTGCGGGCAAAGCACAATACAACCTCTCCGTATTCCGGATTATTCATATAATAAGCATTCACTTCGAAGAGAACGATGGCTCCGTTCTGGAAATGATGTGTATGCTGAAGGCGCACTACCTTCTCCCGTTTTATCTTCGCCAGCCACTCCGACCACGTTTCCGGCGTAAACTCCGGATTAATCGACCAGATTCCGTACTGGTTGCAAGGTGCCTCCAGTTGGTAATGCTCTATGGCAATCCGGTTAGCGTACGTCAGGTAGCCGGCAGGATTTATGGCATAAATCTCGTCATACGAAACAGCGAAACTTTCCGGAGGCGCCCATTCACCGTGCAACCGCCCGGTTTCCGACGAAACGGCCTCCAATTCTTCGATGCGCGCAATCAACTGTGCCCTGGTATAGTTTTCGTACTTTTTCATGGTATCCCTTTTAATCCGGTTCTTCAGAAGGTAACAAAATTAATACTTAATGTTTAACTTTCGCTTTATAGCAAGAAAAAAACTCAACGGGAGCACATAAAACTACAAGCTTCTATTCCATTCTTACATTCAAAAAGATAAATTTTCCTTACAGCTTTGTACCGGCAACACGGCATACCCTTCTCCGCAACCTCCATCCTCCGCCAAAGCCAGGCAAGAGTTCCGGAAAACGCGAGCAAGAAAAAAGCGGCCCGGAAGCCGCCTTTTCCAAATATAAATAAAGAACAAATCAATTGTTTTCCGGACGGAGTTTGCGCACCACCGCCCCGGCGCGCCACATCTCGCTTTCGCGAAGCGCCGCCAGTTCTTTTTCCAATCCCTCGCGGTAATCAGGCTTGCTGTTCGTATCGATAGAACGCTGGGCCTCGTTTCCGCAAGCCACTTCGTTGTACAGTTTTTCGAATACCGGCTTCACAGCATCATGGAACGGGCCCATCCAGTCTAAGGCACCCCGTTGAGCGGTGGTAGAACAGTTGGCATACATCCAGTCCATTCCGTTTTCGGCAAACAACGGCATCAGCGATTGCGTGAGCTCTTCTACCGTTTCGTTGAACGCTTCGGACGGTGCATGTCCGTGTTCGCGCAACGTTTCGTACTGGGCCAGCAACAATCCCTGGATAGCCCCCATCAACGTACCGCGCTCGCCGGTAAGGTCGGAGTACACTTCTTTTTTGAAATCGGTTTCGAACAGATAGCCCGAACCTACGCCGATACCCAGTGCGACTACCCGTTCCCAGGCGCGGCCGGTGGCATCCTGGAAGATAGCGAAGCTGGAGTTCAGCCCGCGTCCTTGCAGGAACATACGGCGCAAGCTCGTACCCGACCCCTTCGGAGCTACCATAATCACGTCGATATCGGCCGGCGGAACGATATGCGTACGTTCTTTATAGGTAATGCCGAAGCCGTGCGAAAAATAAAGCGCTTTGCCCGGGGTGAGATATTTCTTGATTCTGGGCCATACTTCGATTTGCGCAGCGTCGGACAACAAGTACTGGATAATCGTACCCCGGTCGCACGCTTCTTCTATATCGAACAACGTTTCGCCCGGCACCCAGCCGTCGGCCACCGCTTTTTCCCACGTTTTGCCGCCTTTACGCTGCCCGACGATTACATTGAATCCGTTGTCGCGCAGGTTGAGGCTTTGTCCGGGACCTTGTACGCCGTAGCCGATGATAGCGATTGTTTCGTTTTTCAACACTTCTCTCGCTTTGTCTAAAGGAAATTCTTCGCGGGTGACTACATTTTCTTCCACTCCGCCAAAATTCATTACTGCCATGTTACTTTACTATTAAAAAGATTAAAAACTGATTTCTTTCCTGTTTTACTCCGGCGCGAACATACGGAAGCGTGTTTTTCCGCTACGCGCCGCCGCCCGGTAAAAGGCGTTTCCTATCGCCAACTTACGGCCGAACGGCAAATCGCCTTTCCCTCTTCGTCGCAAACGGATGTAACGAACCGGCCGGGCGCTATTTCCTTCTTATGCAGCGAAAGCGGCATGCCGTACCGTCCTTCCGCGATATAGTTGATTTCGATGCGGGCGATTTCTTTTTCCTCGAACATCGCCAGGTCGAACAAATCCAACGTATGCTCGATATACTTCATGCTGTTGAAATGGCCGTTTACATCGAGGTCGCTGTATTTCACCCGGTACGGCACTCCGTCGGTACCCGACTCGGCCGGTACGATTTTCCCCGGTTTCCCGATAGGGCACGGCTCATCGGTAATATACTCCTGTAAGTTGCCCAACGCCGTTAAATCCGAAGGTTTCCGGGTTTCCATATCGATAGCCGCCCAGATAGAACGGGCATATCCGATATTCCTGCCGTCGCCGGCATACAAGGCGAAGCAACGCACGGTAAACAAACGCCCCACTTCCTCGACCCACGTACGGATGGAAATCGTTTCCGACATCCCGGGGTATTCCGTCATTTCGATAGCGATACGCGACAATACCCACGCACAGCTCCGCTGCGTCATATCGTTAAACCCGAATCCCCGCTGCCGGGCATGCTCTCCGGCGCAATGCAACAGGTAATTTCCAATCATCGGTACCGTGACACGCCCCCGGAAATCGAGCAGATACGACTCGGTTACAAAATCAAACGTTCCTATTTTCTCCATGACGTCGTTGCAGTTTAGCTTCCATATCGGCCAACATATCGCTCATATCTGAGGCGCTCCACTTTCGACTTGGTAATGGCAATCCGTCCGGAACGGATAAATTGCAACACCCCGATCGAATCGCTCAACTCCTTGAAAAGCGCCTGCGTTTCTTCGTAATGGCCGTTTTTTTCCAACACCACGCACACCTCGTTCATTTCCAGGATACGGGCATTGTATTTCCGTATCAAATCCTCCACGCCGCCCATCCGGATAAACGCCTCGGTGCTCAGTTTATAAAGCGCTATTTCCTGGTACACCAAATCCTCGTCGGTATTGTAATAGGCTTTGAGTATATCCACCCGCTTGTCGATTTGCTTCACCACCTTGTCGATGGTATCCTGGTCGGAAAACGTGGTAATGGTAAACTTGTGTATGCCCTTAATCGCCGAGGGCGAAACCGATAAGGTTTCGATATTCAGTTGCCGGCGGGTAAAGATAATGGTTATCTGGTTGAGCAGCCCCACCGTATTTTCCGAAAATATGATAACGGTATATAATTTTCTTTCTGCCATCGGTCAGTCCTCCTTTTTCGTTTCGTCGCCCATCAATATATCGGTAATCGCACCTCCGGCCGGCACCATCGGATACACCATCCCGCTCTCTTCCACGTTGGCCACCAACAAGTAAGGGCCGTCGGCCGCAATCATCTCCCGAATCGCCTCGTCGAGCTCCTCGCGCGTAGAGGCCGCCTTGCCGGGAATACCGTATGCACGGCCGATTCCCACGAAATCGGGATTTTTCATTTCTGTTGCCGAATACCGTTTCCGGAAGAACAATTCCTGCCACTGGCGTACCATGCCGAGGAAGTTATTATTCAGCACGATGATTTTCACGGCCAAGTTCTCCTGCATTACGGTGCCTAACTCCTGGATAGTCATCTGCAAACCGCCGTCGCCCGTAAAGAAGCAAACCGTACGCCGGGGTGCGCCTACTTTGGCGCCGATAGCGGCCGGCAACCCGTATCCCATCGTACCCAAACCGCCCGACGTTACTACGCTACGGGTTTGCTTGTACCGGAAATACCGTACCCCCATCATCTGGTTCTGACCCACATCGGTTACCAATACAGCGTCGTCGTTTACCGCTTCCGAAACCTTCCGCACCACTTCGCCCATCTTCAGGGGGCCATCGGCCGGCGCCAGTTCCTTTTCAATCACTTTCGTATTTTCTTCCCGCTCGTGAGGTTCGAACGACTGTATCCATTCGGTATGCCGGGCTTCCTCCACCAGCTTGGTTACGGCTGCCACCGTTTCTTTGGCGTCGCCCAGCACCGGTACATCCACCGGCACGTTTTTTCCTATCTCGGAAAGGTCGATATCGAAATGGATGATTTTCGCCTGCCTGGCGTACGATTTCAGGTCGCCCGTTACCCGGTCGTCGAAACGCATGCCGATGGCAATCAGTACGTCGCACTCGTTCGTTTTCCGGTTAGGCCCCACGTTGCCGTGCATTCCCAGCATGCCTTTGTTCAACGGATGGCCGGAAGGCAAGGCCGACAAGCCGAGTACGGTAGAACCGGCCGGAATATCCGCTTTCTCCAGTAATTCGCGCACTTCTTTTTCGGCGTTTCCCAGGATAACCCCCTGCCCTATCAAGGCAAACGGCTTCTTCGCCCGGTTAATCAGGCCGGCCGCTTCGGCAACCGATGCGGAGCTGATTTCCGGAACGGGCTGATAGCTGCAGATAAAATCCACCTTTTTATACTCGTATTCTACCCAACCTACCTGCGCATCCTTTGCAAAGTCGATTACCACCGGGCCGGGCCTTCCGGTAGAAGCAATATAAAAAGCGCGCGAAACCGCCCAGGCTATTTCTTCGGGCTTGCGTACCTGGTAGGCCCATTTGGTAATAGGTTGCGTAATGCCGATTACGTCGATTTCCTGGAAAGCATCCGTTCCGAGCAGGGGCGACGGCACCTGGCCGGCAATCACCACCATCGGCGTGCTGTCCATCATGGCGTCAGCAATACCGGTAATGGTGTTGGTAGCTCCGGGGCCCGAAGTAACCAACGCCACGCCTACTTTGCCCGAAACCCGGGCGTATCCCTGCGCGGCATGGGTAGCGCCCTGTTCGTGACGCACCAGGATGTGCTTGATTTTATCTTCGTAATCGTACAAACAATCGTATAAAGGAATAGCCTGCCCGCCGGGGTAACCGAAAATATATTCGACCCCTTCGGCAATCAATGTCCGGAGCAGCGCTTCCGAACCGGTTATCTTTTCTTTCTCCATATATTGATTTTCGTTTAGATTTGCGTTAATCCTCTACTATCCGCACGCCGCCCTTATCGGCCGACGACACCATTTTAGCGTACGCCTTCAAGGCTTTCGATACAACCCGTTCCCGGCTGGGAGGGGTAAAGGCTTTCGCGCCCCGGCTTTCTTCGGCCTGCCGGCGAGCGGCCAGTTCTTCATCGCTCAGCCGTACGCGGATGGAACGGGCGGGAATATCGATTTCGATGATGTCGCCGTCTTTCACCAGGCCGATGGCTCCGCCGGCGGCTGCTTCGGGGGAGATATGCCCGATAGAAAGGCCGGAGGTACCGCCCGAGAAGCGGCCGTCGGTAATCAAGGCACACGCCTTACCTAAGTGGCGCGATTTGATATACGAGGTAGGATACAACATTTCCTGCATGCCGGGGCCCCCTTTCGGGCCTTCGTAGGTAATTACCACCACATCGCCCGCTTCCACCTTTCCGCGGAGGATGCCTTCGCAGGCCGCTTCCTGAGAGTCGAACACTTTAGCGGGACCGCTGAAACGGAAAATCGACGGGTCGACGCCGGCCGTTTTCACTACACAGCCGTCGAGCGCGATATTGCCGTACAACACCGCCAGGCCGCCGTCTTTCACGTATGCATGCTCGATGTCGCGGATACAGCCTGCCGAGCGGTCGGTGTCGAGTTCTTTATACAGGGCGTTTTGCGAACCGAGCACTAAGTTGAACTTGCCGCCCGGCGCACTCTTGTATTTCGTAACAGCCTCTTCGCACACCTCCGGCCGGCGGATGCCGTACCGGGCGATGGCCTCGGCCAGCGTAAGCCCGTCGACCCGCTTAACCGACGTATCGACTAAACCGCCGCGGCTCAACTCGTCCATAATAGCCAGGATGCCGCCTGCACGGTTTACATCCTGCACGTGGTACGAGCAACTGGGCGCCACTTTGCAAATCACGGGGGTGATACGCGAAAGCCGGTCGATGTCGTGCATGGTAAAATCGACTTCCGCCTCGTGTGCCACCGCCAGCAAATGGAGCACGGTGTTGGTGGAGCCTCCCATGGCGATGTCGAGCGTCATGGCGTTCAGGAAAGCCTGCCGGCTGGCGATGCTGCGGGGAAGAACGGACTCGTCGCCGTCGCGGTAGTATTTCCAGGCGTTTTCTACAATCAGCCGGGCGGCATCTTTAAACAATTGCAGCCGGTTGGCATGCGTGGCTACGATAGTACCGTTGCCGGGCAATCCCAACCCGATAGCTTCGTTGAGGCAATTCATCGAGTTCGCGGTAAACATGCCGGAGCAGGAACCGCAGGTGGGGCAGGCGGCGTTCTCGATTTTCGCTACGTCTTCGTCGGAAACCGACTCGTCGGCCGAGTCGATCATGGCATCTATCAAATCCAGTTGCCGCCCGTCGAGGTTGCCCGCTTCCATCGGACCGCCCGAAACGAATACGGCGGGAATATTCAGGCGCATGGCGGCCATCAGCATCCCCGGGGTAATCTTGTCGCAATTGCTGATGCACACCATCGCATCGGCTTTGTGGGCGTTCACCATGTATTCTACGCTGTCGGCTATAATGTCGCGCGAGGGAAGAGAGTACAGCATGCCGTCGTGCCCCATGGCGATGCCGTCGTCGATGGCAATGGTATTGAACTCGGCGGCAAAGCATCCGGCCTTTTCGATTTCGGCTTTCACTACCTGGCCGATTTCATGCAAGTGCACGTGCCCGGGTACAAACTGCGTAAACGAATTGACGATGGCGATAACCGGTTTCCCCATTTGGTCGGCTTTCATGCCGTTGGCCCGCCAAAGGGCGCGCGCTCCGGCCATCCGGCGGCCTTCGGTACTGTACGAACTGCGTAACGTATTCTTCATTGTCATACTCTCCTCTTACTATGAATTAAAAAGCCTTCCTCCGGTTAGGAGAAAGGCTCTACGAATATCTTTCCATGCTACAACATCCTGCACACCCTTCTCCTTAACTTCTCATAATCAGAAGCACCACGACGAGAATAATGTTGGATAGAACGTTGTTTAACATCTTGCTCTGTTTTTGTTTTAACGATGCAAAGGTAAAGCAATATTTGATACCGCCAAAGGATTTAAAAGAAAAATATCATTTTTCCTTTCAATTATCAAGCAAACCGAGATATTGTGATTACATTTCAATACTATATAGGTGTGTTACCTGCATCCGGGCGGCATACGTAACGGAACAGAACGCCGGCGTTTAACCGGAATGATTCTCGCTTGTGTATTTGCTATCAGGTATAACGGCCGTAGTGGCTTTTATACCCTTTTTTCACAGGGCATGCAACCGGCTTAACCC
>JAJBTJ010000075.1 GCA_020860905.1 Parabacteroides sp.
AAGCGAAGTGAGGCTGCGGTTGCGCTCGCTGGGAGCCAAAGTGGCGAAAACCGATGCGAACATCTTGCTTACCGGCGAGAACGGTACGGGTAAAGAGATGCAGGCGCGCGAAATCCACGTGCTTTCGAAACGGAAAACGGCGCCGCTGGTGTGTGTGAATATGGGGGCGATTACCGAAACGTTGTTCGAAAGCGAACTGTTCGGCCATGTAAAGGGGGCGTTTACCGATGCGCGCGCCGACAGGGCGGGCATGTTCGAAACGGCTTCGGGGGGAACGCTCTTTTTAGACGAAATAGGCAATTTGTCGTTTCCGCTCCAGGC
This sequence comes from Parabacteroides sp., assembly GCA_020860905.1. GTDB lineage: Bacteria > Bacteroidota > Bacteroidia > Bacteroidales > Tannerellaceae > Parabacteroides_B. The sequence goes on from JAJBTJ010000075.1 coordinate 322, forward strand.
GAAGTTACTTACTGCTATCCAGCGCCGGGCGATTACCCGGGTGGGCAGCTCGCGCGCCATTCCGGTATCTATCCGACTGGTGTGCGCTACGAACCGCGATTTGCAAAAGATGGTGGAGGCGGGGCAGTTCCGCGAAGATTTGCTGTACCGCATCAATACGATTCACATCGAAATCCCGCCGCTGCGGGAAAGGCAGCTCGACATTCTGCCGCTGGCCGACCTCTTTATCGCGAAATATTGTGCGCGTTACGGAAAACCGTTGTTCCGCATCACGCCCGAAGCGGCCGCGCAATTGATGGCTTATCCTTGGTACGGGAATATCCGGGAGCTGGAACATACTATCGAAAAGGCGGTGATTATCAGCGAAGGGCGGACGCTGGGGCCGGATAGTTTCACTTTCCAGAAAAAAGAAGAGCCGGCGCCGGAGGAAAAAGACTTGGTTACGCTGGAAGAAATGGAAAAAAATATGATACGGAAGGGTATCGAAAAGTGCGAAGGAAATCTGTCGGCTGCTGCCGCCGAACTGGGAATAAGCCGGCAGACGCTTTACAACAAAATGAAAAAGTACAATATATAACCGGTTGTTCTTATTCGTACCGCGATGCTGAAACGTCTTACCCATACGCTTACGTTCCTGTTGTTGCCGTTGCTGGGCTTCACGGCGGCGGCCACTTATTTTGCCGTTCGGGCAGAGTGGGTCTGGACGGGTATAAGCGTGTGCGCTGCGGGTATGGCCGTTTATTACCTTTACAAGCAATACGACCGGAACGCCCGGAAAATCGCATTTATGTTCGATGCCATCGACAACGACGATTTCGCTTTTAAATTCCCGGCGTCGTCGTGGTCGAACAGCGACAATATGGTAAGCCATACGCTGAACCGTATCAAGGATTTACTGCTGAAAGCGAAAGCGGATGCGGCGGAGAAAGAAAAATATTACGAGTTGATACTGAACTGTGTGAATACGGGTGTACTGGTAATCAACGAGAAAGGGTATATCTTCCAGCATAACAACGAAGCGTTGCGGTTGCTGGGGATAGCGGTGCTTACGCATGTGGCGCAACTCGGCCGGGTCGACGAGCGGCTGGCGGCTTCGCTTACGGCCATCCATCCGGGCGAAAAAGTGCAGGTTTCGTTTATGAACGAGCGGGGAAACGTATGTTTGTCGATAAGGGCCTCGGAAATTACCGTACAGCAAAGCCGGTTGCGTATCGTCGCCCTGAACGACATCGACAAGGAGCTCGACGAAAAGGAAATCGACTCGTGGATTCGCCTCACGCGGGTATTGACGCACGAGATTATGAATTCGGTTACGCCTATCACTTCGTTGAGCGACACGTTGCTCGAAATACACGGGGATACGCATCCGGAAATCCGGCACGGACTGGAGGTAATCGGCACGACGGGCAAGAACCTGATGGCTTTCGTCGATTCGTACCGGAGGTTTACGCGCATCCCTACGCCGGAGCCTACGTTGTTTTATGTGCGGAAGTTCATGGCGCAGATGGTGGACTTGGCTCGCCACCACGACTGTTATCCGAATATTTCGATACGAACCGATGTGCAACCCGACGACTTGATTCTGTATGCCGACGAGAAGCTGATTTCGCAGGTGATGCTCAATTTGCTGAAAAACGCCATGCAGGCTATCGGAGGGCAACCGGACGGGCGTATCCTGGTAAAAGCGTATTGTAGCCGCGAAGAATCGGTGATTATCGAGGTGGCTAACAACGGCCCGCTGATTTCACCGGAGGTGGCCGAGCATATTTTTATTCCGTTTTTCACTACGAAAGAGGGGGGCTCGGGAATCGGGCTTTCGCTTTCCCGGCAGATTATGCGTTTGTCGGGCGGGAGTATCTCGCTGAAATCGTCTCCGGCTACCGGGCTTACGACTTTTATCCTTACTTTCAAATAGGGCGCTCGTTTCTTCTGCTGCGCTAATTCCGTAAAAAATCGTTATCTTTGCTTTGGGAAAAGTAAAGCGGAGGTAGGGTGTACCCGGGCCTAATCGAGCGAGTTTGCTTTTGTGTCCGGTCGGCGCTCTTCTTTGTTTTGAAGAATGAAGCGAAGATAGGCTGTACTTGCACCTGTTTCGGGCCAAGCTGTTTTTACCCGGGAAGCGGGGTTATCTTCAACTCGATAAGAAGCACAAATAAAATATTATCGGATATGAATTTGCTGAAAAAGCTGAAAATCAATCACCGCCCGTCGTCCGGGGCGCTCGATTTGCTAAAATATATAGGGCCTGGCTTGTTGGTTACGGTCGGTTTTATCGACCCGGGAAACTGGGCGACTAACCTGGCTGCCGGAGCCGAGTTCGGATACGCTTTGTTATGGGTGGTTACTTTTTCGTCTATCATGTTGATTATTATCCAACACAACGTGGCACACTTAGGAATCGTTACCGGGCTTTGCCTGGCCGAAGCCACGACGAAATACATGCCGCCCAAAATCAGCCGGCCGATTCTGGCTTCGGCTGTATTGGCGAGTATCTCTACTTCGCTCGCGGAAATACTGGGGGGCGCTATCGCTTTGCGGATGTTGTTCGGGATACCGATTAAAGCGGGGGCGGTTATCGTTACTGTGGCTTGCCTTATTATGTTGTTTTCCAATACGTATAAAAAAATAGAAAAGTGGATTATCATGTTCGTTTCCATTATCGGGCTTTTCTTTTTATACGAGCTGATACTGGTCGACGTAAATTGGGTCGAAGCGGCGCGGGGCTGGGTAACGCCTACGTTTCCGGAAAACTCCATTCTCATTATCATGGGCGTGTTAGGGGCGGTGGTAATGCCTCATAACCTGTTCCTGCACTCGGAAGTAATCCAGAGCCGCGAATGGAACCTGGAAAACGAAGCGGTTATCAAGAAACAACTGAAATACGAATTTTACGATACGTTGCTGGCTATGACTATCGGCTGGGCGATTAACTCGGCGATGGTAATCCTGGCGGCTTCTACTTTTTTCCAAAAGCATATCGTTGTCGACGAACTTGACCAGGCTCAGCAATTACTGGTGCCGTTAGTAGGTAACAACGCGGGCATTATTTTCGCCGAGGCGCTTTTGTTGGCGGGTATCTCGTCGACTATCACGTCGGGAATTGCGGGGGCTTCTATTTTCGCCGGCTTTTTCGGCGAGGCTTACCAGCCGAAAGATGTGCACACCAAAATCGGGATGTTGCTTTCTTTCCTGCCGGCATTATTGCTTATCTTCGTGGTAGGCGACCCGTTCCGGGGGCTTATCCTTTCGCAAATGTTCCTGAGCGTGCAATTGCCGATTACTGTTTTTTCGCAAGTGTACCTTACTTCGAGCAAAAAAGTAATGGGCAAATATGCCAATTCCAAATCGACGAACGTCGTTTTACTTACGCTCGGCGGCTTGGTTACCATACTGAATATCGTTTTGCTAATCAGTCTGTTCTGATTTTTTCCTGGCAAAAATGCACTTTGTAGCAAAGCCGATGAAAAAAACAGGCGGCCTTTTTGCCGCTATCCCTGCCCGATACAGCGGAAAAGAAAAAGCCGGCGGAAAAAAGAGGAGTGATTTCCTTTTTTCCGCCGGCTTTATTTCTATCTTTTTCCTGTACGGGAGTATCCCTGTTCCGGAAGCATACTCCCGCTTACTTATGAACCGGGTTCCTTATCTGTTCTTTTTCAAATCGAAACGGATTTCGCCGGCGTCTACCAACTTCTGATGAGAGATAAAATAGCTATTGTATTTCTTTTCTCCCACCTCGATACTTTTAATATAAATATCTTCCTCCGGATTCTTATCGGTAGTTATCGTCAACTCGCTTTTCGGATAATACCGGGTGTCCAGCTTAATGGTTATTTTATCGAACGAAGGAGAGGTGAACGTATAATCCATGCTTCCCGGACAGGCGGGATAAAAGCCCATCATGCTGAATACGGCCCAGGCCGACATGGTTCCGGTATCGTCGTTCCCGGGCAATCCGTTGGGCGCATTATGGAAGTATTTTTTCAACAGTTCGTGCACCAGCTTTTGAGTGCGCCATTCTTCTCCTTTAAAATAGCTGAATAAGTAGGGATAGGCAATATCCGGTTCATTAGCCATATCGAAATACCCTTTGTCGAATACCATTTGCAGTTTATCGACGAATTTTTTCTTCCCGCCCATCAATTTGGCCAGTCCATACACATCATGGGGTACATAAAAGGTATAATTCCAGGAATTTCCTTCATGGAACCCGGGACTCGGCTCGAAATTCAATCCCTGCAACGGGTCGAACGGCGAATAAAACGTTCCGTCCGGCAAAATCGGACGTAGCATACCGAACTCTTTGTCGTAATAGTGCTTGTAGCCCATCGAGCGGTCGTAAAACAGTTTGGCGTCTTCTTTTTTCCCTAACATGGCGGCGAACTGCGACAAATTCCAGTCGGCAATATAATATTCGAGGGCATGCGAAACCGAATTATCGAATTGTTCGCGCAATGGTACATAGCCTTTGGTGAAGTAATCGTTGGCGTCGGGGCGCATCAAATTGAACTCGCCCGGCGTAGTGGCTCCTTTTTTCATCGCTTCGTAAGCCGTTTCCACATCGAAATCGCGTAAGCCCCGGAACCAGGTATCCACGATAACCGGAATCGAAGGGTCGCCTTCCATCGTAAGCGTTTCGCGTCCGAACAATTCCCATTTCGGCAACCAGCCGCTTTCTTTATACATATCGATCATCGTACGCACCATTTCTATCTGGCGCTCGGGATAAACCAACGAAAGCAATTGGTGTACATTCCGGTAAGTATCCCACAAAGAGAACACCGTATACCGGTTACCGGATGTTTTCATCGTTTCCAACGATTCCATCGCCGGGTATTCGCCGTTTACATCCTGTAAAATACTGGGGTGAATCAACACATGGTAAAGCCCGGTGTAAAATACCGTTTTTTCATCTGCCGTTCCGCCTTCGACCCGGATGCGGGAGAGGTCGTTATTCCAGGCCGTACGGGCGGCTGCCGCCACCTTCTCGAAATCGAACCCCGGTTGCTCGGTTTCCATATTCAACCGGGCATTCTCGATACTGACGAACGAAACACCCATTTTCACTTCGATGGTTTCGTTTTCTTCGGTATCGTAGGTAAACCAAACGCCTACATCGTCGCCGCTCATCTCACGGGTATACCGGGTATACAGTTTATATTTACCGGCATAAATATCCCATTCGGCTTCTACTCCCTTCATCGGCCGTTGCTTTTTCCAGTACCCCATCTGCTTGGGCGCTTTGCTAACTTTCATCACGAAATAAATAGGGAAAACCGCCTGGGGATTGTAACAAAAGGTGCCCAACAGTTTGCTGCCTTCTATTTCCGTATCGTTTACAATCCGGACGGTAGCTCCCGTTTCGTTCGTAAGCCCTTCTCCCAGGTTCAGCAGGATATTTCCCTGCCCTTTCGGAAAAACGAAGCGGCTCAAACCGGTGCGGGTGGTAGCGGTAACTGCGGTTTTAATGCCGTATTTCGTGAGCTCGTTCGAATAAAAACCGGGATGCGCTATTTCGTTTGTATAATGGCTTCCGTATTCCTTATAATCTACATTCAATTCGCCCGCAGTAGGCATCAATAATAAACTTCCTACGTCGGGACATCCTACGCCGCTCAGGTTGACGTGCGAGTAACCGGTAAAATAACTGTTCGTATTTTCGTATGGCGTCGACCACCACCGGCTATCCTTATCGAATTTATTATCGTCCGAGCCCATTACATTAAAAGGAACGACCGACATCAGATCGTTCGGACAAACGGCTCCCGGATTCGTGGTTCCGTAATTGGTAGTGCCGATAAACGGATTTACATAATCTACCGGCTGCTGTGCCGTCACCGTCAGGGTGCAGCCAAGCATCCACATCATGAATTGTTTCTTCATACAGATTCAGTTTATATTTATTACTTATTTTACCAGATTACGATTTCGTCTGTAAAGATAAAGCCTTTGTTCACTTCGGTTGCTTTGATGCGGACGTAGCGGGCTTTCCAGTCGCCGTTAAACATATATTCTTGGAATGCCAGCTCGCTCGTTTCGGGTGAAATTTCGGTAGGGATAACCTGACGGGAAACAAAGTCCGTACCGTTCTCCGACGTAAGCAGTTCCACCTGTCCGGGCTGATACACGCCGGGGCCGGTAAGTTGCATGAAACGAACCGATACCTGGCGTACATCCGTCACTTCTCCCATATCCACCACGGCGTCCAAGTCGTTCAGATACCCTTGCCATCGCCCGTCAAGATAGGTAAAGCCGCCCCGGTAACTGTCTAACAAAGCATTCATACCGCCAGCCATGTAGCCGCTATACAATTTGCTGTTATAATGAATTTTCTTTCCGATTCCCCGGTGATAATCCACTTTCTTCTCCGTGGGTGTTCCCATTAATTGCCCGTCTTGGAAAATAGCGGCTACAATCCGGGCCGAATCCGTTACTACAATCGGACGTTCGTAAAGCGAAGACCCGGAAGAAGGCACAGTACCATCGACGGTATAACGTATCTCGGCCGGATAGCGCTCGGCGTCTAAAGTCACTTCAATTACCTTCCGCACGGTATCGACCTGCATGGTCGTTTCGATTTCGTAAGACAAGGGGAAAGTATTTACGTCCATCGCTTGTAACAAAGCGACATGCCGGTTCAAGCGACGTTTAAAATCGTTCCAGTTCCGCGATTCCTGAGGCGACCAGGCTATTTCCGACAAAGCCAGTACCCGGGGAAACAGCATGTATTCTACTTGCTTTACGTTCGGAATATATTCCGTCCAGAGGTTGGCCTGTATCCCTATAATATGTTTTTTTTCGTCGGCAGTCAACGTATCCGGAACAGGTTCGTAACTATACACCCGCTTTATAGGTGTATAGCCGCCGATAGCAGCCGGTTGCGTTTTCGGGTCGGCCTGGTAAAAATCGAAATACAGATAGCCGCCCGGCGTCATTATCACATCGTGTCCTGATTGCGCAGCTTGGATTCCGCCGCTTTCTCCGCGCCACGACATCACCGTAGCCTCGGCCGGCAGTCCGCCCTCCAGTATTTCATCCCAACCGATTAATTTCCGGCCATTTTCAGTCAAGAACTTTTCAACCCGGCGCATCATGTAACTTTGCAATTCGTCTACATTCTTCAATCCTTCCTCCTGCATCCGCTTCTTACATTTCGGACAGGTTTTCCAGGCTTGTTTGCCGGCTTCGTCTCCTCCCACATGGATGTACTCGGAAGGAAAAAGCTCCATCACTTCGGTAAGTACATTTTCCACGAAAGTAAAAGTTTCTTCATTTCCTACGCAAAAATCACTCGAAGTGTAAGGTTTACCCGTACAACACAACTCAGGATAAGCCACGAATACCTCTTCGGAATGCCCCGGCATCTCGATTTCCGGAATGACTCGGATATGTTTGGTAGCGGCATATGCCACTACTTCCCGGATATCGTCTTTGGTATAATATCCGCCATAAGCACCTTCGGTTCCTTCGGGAACAAATTTGCGGTCGCCATCCCACCAGGTCTTCCAGTCGGCCTCAGCCCGGAAAGCGGCATCCCGGGTAAGCTTAGGATACTTGTCGAGTTGGATACGCCATCCGGCGCCGTCAGTCAGGTGCCAATGAAACGTATTGAGCTTGTAAAACGACATCAAATCGATTAATTTCAATACAAACTCTTTCGGAAAAAAATTTCGCGATACATCCAAATGCAGCCCGCGATAGTTGAACCGGGGCTCGTCTTGAATGGAAACATAAGGAATTCCTTGCGGGGTAATCAATTGCAGCAAGGTTTGCAAGCCATAAAACAATCCTGTATCGGTACCGGCCTCCACCACAACACCGTTATTATCTACTCGCAATTCGTATGCCTCCGGTTTACCAGTAAACCGGGATTCGTTCAATTCGAAGCGGATTGCGTTTTGTGCAGGAATATCGGATACTATTTTCAGTTCTTTTCCTATAATATAAGAAGCCAAATTGACATTCAACACCTCACCCAACATATAATACGTTGTTTCCGGCCCGGGCAAGTAAAGGAGCGTTGACTCATCAGCTCTAAAAACTCCTTTGTCAGATTGCATCCGGACTGGTTGCGGAATAACATCCACAGATAAAGATTCCTGACGAGGAGAACAGGATATAGCGAGTAAGGAAACGATCGCTCCTGTTACAAAGTACGTGAAAGTGTGTTTTGGCAGATTTTTCATGCGATTATCTTTTGAAATGAATGTCGACGAGGGTAAAGATACGAACATTTTTTGAATGGAATGTTTTTTCCATTATGAAAGCGCAGGTTTTACAAAGCAAGAAATATACAAATAAAAAAGGCCAGCCCCCCACTTACCGCAGAACCCACCCATACATACAAAAAAAAAGACCGGCTCCCTTTACACGGGAACCAGTCTCTTTCTTCTTCTAAAAGCGGCGGCTACCTACTCTCCCACTTGACGCAGTACCATCGGC
>JAJBTJ010000153.1 GCA_020860905.1 Parabacteroides sp.
CGAGGCTGCGTTGCACGGCTTTCCGGGGATCGGGTTGCCGGGTCCGTAATACGAGTTGCAACAGGATGCCGGTTGCTATTAAAACGATAAGAGTTATTTCCATTTTTACTTCTAATTTCCTCCAAAGTTACATGAAATATATTTATTACCTATATCAGCTAAAAAAGTACTCCCAGAGAGGATTGTTGAAAATTATTTTACATACTTTTGCCGCGTACTGCAAAGAAACAGGGTAAAAGGGAATTAAAATCATAAAATAAGTTAATGCTACAACCTTCTTCCTTCTCTCTTGTTTTATTGGTACAAAGCGGTTCGAAAGACACCGGTTACAAAACGAAAAAAGAAGAACGATAAATATGGCGACAATTACTTTAAAAGGAAATACGATTCACACGAACGGCGAATTGCCGGAAGTAGGGGCGGAGGCTCCCGATTTCTTCGGTGTGAAAGGCGATTTATCGGAAATCGAATTGAACAATTTGAGAGGAAAAAAAGTTATATTGAATATATTCCCGAGTTTAGACACGGATGTGTGCGCTGCCTCGGTAAGACGATTCAACAAAGAGGCTGCTTCATTGCCGGATACGGTGGTGCTGGCTGTTTCGAAAGATTTACCTTTTGCGCAGGAACGTTTTAGTACAGCACAGGGAATCGATAACGTAATGCCCCTTTCTGTATTCCGTTGCCCTTGTTTCGACAAGTACGGAGTAACTATTACCGACGGGCCTTTGGAGGGCTTATTAGCTCGCGCCGTGGTAGTAATCGACGAGGATGGTAAAGTTATCTATACCGAGCTGGTTCCTGAAATCGCACAAGAACCGAACTACGAAGCTGCGATAGCTTCAATAAACAGATAGATTGTAGATTATTGTTTTTCATTGGTTAAAGTTAAGGGTTAGTGTTGAAGGCCGTTGGATGTGAATCCCGCGGTCTTTTTTTTTCTTTCTGCTGAAGGAAAAGGAGTTTCTACTAAAGGCTGGCTTTTGCTTTTCAAGCGGTTTAGGCTATTACCACGGCGGGTTTCTTTCCGCTCGCCCCAAAGGCGTCTGCCGACAGTCATGCTTTCTTCTCTTGTAGAAAATTCCAAATAAGAGAGGCGGTAGCTAAACCCAGCTTGGATAATGCCGGGTAGATAGGGGCATATGAGTTCGAGGTACGGGGAGAAAACAGGAAAAGTGGATTGGCTGTGATAAAGAAATCCGGAAAGGCGGTTTAAGGAAAGTAATTCCGCCTCTCCGGATTGTATTATTGTTATGAATTTTGGCGGGTTATTCGATACAGGTAACAAACGGATCGTCTGTTTTTTCGAGCCATTCTTTCAGTTGGTTGCTGAACTTTTTTACGAGGTCGGGGTTCCGGCCGGCTATGTTTTCCAATTGCCATGGGTCGGTCTGCCGGTCGAAAAGAATCATTTCGTCTTGCTTTCCGTCGGTAGCATGGATGGCGAAAGTGTACCGCTGCATTCGTAATCCGCGGTATCCCGTGCGGATATTCGACGGTTCTATCCGGTAGTACGGCTGTATCACTTCCGCCCTTTCTTCACCCTTTAACAAGGCGGCCGATAAATCGAAAGTCTGTACCTCGGCCGGAATATCGTTCCGGAATCCCATCAGCGAAAGCAGAGTAGGATACAGGTCGGCGAACGCAATCATTGTTTTATCGTCGCGCCGGGGCTCCAGCTTTTCCGGCCAGGTAATAATCATCGGAATCCGCATCGACATTTCGTGAAATGTATTTTTCCCGATATTGTCGTGCGTTCCCATATCGGTACCGTGGTCGGAAGTAACTACGATAATCGTGTTGTCGAACAGATTCAACCGCTTTAATTCACTTACAATCCGTCCTATCTGTTCGTCTACTCCGCTGATACAGGCATAGTAGTTGGGGATGCTGGTACGAAAATGCTCGCCCATCGACGTGCCTTTCGGCGGAATATCCGGGCGTCCGGCACATAAAGCCTCTACATCCAGGTCTTTGTATAACGTTTTGTATTTGTCGGGTACCAGCTCGTAGCCGAAATGGGGCGGATTCATCGAAACTACCAGAGCGAACGGTTTATTCGCTTGCCGGATGCTATTCAAATAAACGATAGCCTGGTCGGCTTCATACTCGGGACCCCATTGGTTTACATAATAAAAACTGTCGCGTGGAGCATCTGTGCTCCAGTACATGGGATGTAAATGCTGATCGTACGTACCGTAGGCTATCCAGTGGTCGAAACCGTGGCGCCGCTCTTTCGGGCACCATTCGTTCCAGGCAATTTTTCCTTTATTATTAGCTGTGTTTACATACGGCTCGTGCGGCGAATCCAAATGCCATTTGCCGATATAGGCGGTTTGGTATGCTTTATCTTTCAATACATCGCTCCAACAGCGTACATTTTCGGGAAGCTCCACGTTGTAGGGCGCATTAGCCGAATTGCAATTCCCGGTTATTTTATTGGCAACAGGGTACATGCCCGACATCAACATGCCGCGTGCCGGCGACGAAACGGGATAACTGCTGATAGAATTACTGAATACCACGCCCTCGGAAGCCAATCGGTCGAGGCAGGGCGTTTTTACGGGTTCGCGTCCGAGGCAGCCCAGCGCATCGCCGCGCCATTGGTCGGCCATGATGAAAACCAGGTTCAGATGAGCCGTTTTTTCCTGTGCCTGTAGCATCCCGGCAGTTAAAAGAGGAAAAACGAACAGGCTTTTACTGATAATTTGCTTCATGGTATCTATTTTAATAATTAACACGTCAGTTGCAAGGTCGTACAAGCTGAAGACGGGCAAATGAAATATTTTGCGTAATCTGCCATGCAGGCCGTCGCGAACAGGAACCGGTTTTCTGTATTATACGGGATACGACAGTTTGTTTTTCTTTTTTCCTTCCTGGAATAAAAGAAGTGCAACCCGAAGGCAGCGCATGCTTGCCCGCTTACCCGGAAATGCGGCTTGTCTGTGTGTGCCCGGAGCAAAAATACGAAAATTAACGGATACTGTTTATAGCGGAATGTAGAGCAAAAGCTAAAATATGTCATAAAAGCAGACTTCTAAATAATAAAATGTTATTTTTGCATCTGAAAAAGGAAAACTATAAATCTTATTAGTCAATGGCAAAAATAACGAAAGAGGAGGCTTTGCAGTATCATGCACAAGGCAAGCCCGGGAAAATAGAAGTAATCCCTACGAAACCGTATAGTACCCAGCACGATTTATCCTTAGCCTATTCGCCCGGCGTAGCCGAGCCGTGCCTGGAAATCGAGAAGAATCCGCAAACCGCTTACGATTATACGGCGAAAGGAAACCTGGTAGCGGTTATTTCGAACGGTACTGCCGTATTGGGGCTGGGCGATATCGGTGCGTTGGCCGGCAAACCGGTGATGGAAGGAAAGGGATTGCTTTTCAAGATATTCGCCGGAATAGACGTGTTCGACATCGAAGTGGATGAAAAAGACCCGGAGAAATTTATACAGACTGTGAAAGCGATTGCGCCTACTTTCGGAGGGATTAACCTGGAAGATATTAAAGCTCCCGAGTGCTTCGAAATCGAAAACCGGCTGAAAGCGGAGCTGGATATTCCCGTAATGCACGACGACCAGCACGGAACTGCCATTATTTCGGGCGCCGGCTTGTTGAATGCGCTCGAAATCGCCGGTAAGAAAATAGAAGACGTAAAAGTGGTGGTAAACGGTGCCGGCGCTTCTGCCAGCTCGTGCACCCGTTTGTATATGATGTTAGGAGTAAAGAAGGAAAACGTAGTGATGTGCGATAGCAAAGGGGTAATTACCACGCGTCGTACCGATTTGAACGAATCGAAGAAATTCTTTGCTACCGACCGGAATATCACCACATTGGCCGAAGCCTTGGTGGGTGCCGACGTGTTCCTCGGATTATCTGTCGCCAATGTACTTACGCAGGATATGGTACGGAGTATGAATGCCAATCCGATTGTATTCGCACTGGCTAATCCCAATCCCGAAATTTCGTTCGACGATGCCAAAGCCTCGCGCGACGACTTGATTTTCGCTACCGGGCGTTCCGATTACCCCAACCAGATTAACAACGTATTGGGTTTTCCGTATATTTTCCGCGGAGCGTTGGATGTAAGCGCCAAATCCATTAACGAAGAGATGAAGCTGGCTGCCGTAAAGGCCATCGCCGCTTTGGCGAAGGAAGCGGTTCCCGATGTGGTGAATGCCGCCTACCGGCTGAAACGTATGAGCTTCGGTCGCGAGTATATCCTGCCCAAGGCGCTCGATCCGCGCTTGCTTACCCGCGTATCCTCGGCCGTGGCTAAAGCCGCTATCGCTTCGGGAGTAGCCCGGAAGGAAATTACCGACTGGGAAGGTTATGAAAATCACTTGCGCGAAATGATGGGCTACGATAACAAACTGATGCGCTGCTTCATGGATATGGCTAAAGCCAATCCTAAACGGGTGGTATTCGCCGAAGCGAACCACATCAACATGCTGAAAGCGGCAGCCCAGGCCAAAGCCGAAGGCATATGCCAGCCTGTTTTGTTAGGAAACGAAGAACGGCTGGCGCGTATTGCCCGCGAAGAAAATATCAGTTTGGAAGGGCTCGAAATTGTTAACCTGCGCCACGACCGGGAAGCCAAACGCCGTTCGCGTTATGCTCATCTGCTGTCGGAAAAGAAGGCGCGCGAAGGATTTACTCTCGACGAGGCCCACGAAAAGATGTTCGACCGTAACTATTTCGGTATGATGATGGTAGCTGCCGGCGACGCGGATGCTTTTATCACCGGGGTTTACAGCCGGTACTCCGAAACCACTAAGTTGGCCGAGCAGATTATCGGTATCCGCCCTTCGTATAAACATTTCGGTGCGATGCATATCGTAAGTACCAAGAAGGGTACGTTCTTCATTGCCGATACGCTTATCAACCGCCATCCTTCTACCGAGGTGCTGATCGATATTGCCCGGCTCACGCACGACGCCGTTAAGTTCTTCGCCCACGACCCGGTGATGGCGATGGTTTCGTATTCGAACTTCGGCTCCGATAAGCAGGGTAGCCCGCTGAAAGTACACGAAGCCATCGACTACCTGCACGCCGCTTACCCGGATATGGTAATCGACGGCGAAATGCAGATTAATTTCGCCTTGGATAAAAAGCTCCGCGACGACACGTATCCTTTTACCCGGTTGGTAGGGAAAGATGTGAATACGCTGGTATTCCCGAACCTGAGCTCAGCCAACAGTGCCTATAAATTGCTGCTCGAAATGGGAGTAGGCGAAACCATCGGCCCGATCCAGATGGGGCTGAACAAGCCGGTTCACTTTACAGATGTGGCCAGTACCACGCGCGATATATTCAATTTGACGGTGATTGCAGTAGTGGATGCAATTGTACAGGAACAGATTGAAAAAGAGGATAAGTAAATAAGGACAGGCTGCCGGCTGTTTTGCCGGTAGCTTTTTCTTCGAAGGCCGGCCGGAAATGCTCGGGGAAATAATACGCCCGGGCTGTTTCCGTCCGGCTTTTTTTGTAGAGATAGTACAGTTTGCCGGAAGGGAACGGCTTTTTAAAGGCCGGTGAAAACTTATACTTTATTAAAATCTTTCTGAAGTGCGGTAATTTTGCTTACTTTGTTCATGAAAAATCGAAAGAAACAAAAATACACATATGCCATTCATTCTAATCGTTGAAGATGATATAACGTTTTCACTGATGCTTACCACTTGGCTGAAAAAGAAAGGATTCGGTGTCGATACGGCAGCTTCCGTGGCAGAAGCGAAGCGGGCTGTAGAGCAAAAAACATACCACCTCGTTCTATCCGATTTGCGTTTGCCCGATAACAACGGTATCGAATTGTTGAAATGGGTAAAAGAAACTCGCCCCGCCTTGCCTCTTATTATGATGACGAGCTATGCCGATATACAAACCGCCGTGCAATCTATCAAGCTGGGTGCCTCGGATTATATAGCCAAACCGCTTAATCCCGACGAGTTGCTCCGGAAAATGCAGGAATTGATCGGAAAAAATCCGGAAGAGGCAAATAAGGAGAAGGTTTCGCCCGCCGTTTATATAGAAGGGCAAAGCCGGGAAGCGCGCCAGGTGTACGATTATGTACGTTTGGTGGCACCTACCGATATGTCGGTGCTGATTAACGGGGCCAGCGGTACCGGCAAAGAGTATGTAGCCCATTTGATTCACCGGCAAAGCCAGCGGAAGGACGCGCCGTTTATCGCTGTGGATTGCGGCGCTATCCCGAAGGAATTGGCTGTATCGGAGTTTTTCGGACATGTGAAAGGTTCGTTTACGGGGGCTATCCAGGATAAAACCGGGGCGTTCGTCGCTGCGAACGGTGGTACGCTTTTCCTGGATGAGATAGGGAATCTTTCGTACGAGGTGCAGGTACAACTGCTCCGGGCGTTACAGGAACGGAAAGTCAAGCCCGTCGGTACGAACCAGGAAATTCCCATTGACGTCCGTTTGGTTTCAGCTACCAATGAAAACCTGCGCCGGGCAATCGAGAAAGGGGAGTTCCGGGAGGATTTGTTCCACCGGATTAACGAGTTTACCATCCGTATTCCCGATTTAAAGGAACAGAAGGACGACATACTTCTTTTTGCCAATCATTTCCTCGATGTGGCAAACGCAGAGTTGCATAAGTCGGTGGTAGGATTCGATACGGAAACTATTCAGGTGTTTCTGGCCTATACGTGGCCGGGTAATTTGCGGCAAATGAAGAATGTAGTGAAATACGCTACGTTATTGGTTACCGGCAAGTATATCACACGGAACGAGTTGCCGGGCGAGTTGCTCGAGGTGCCCCAGGCGGCGCCGGCTAAGCTGAAGACCTTACGTGACGAAGAGCACGAACGGGAATTAATCGAAGAGGCGCTCCGGCAAGCGGGCGGAAACAAGTCGAAAGCGGCTTTGCTGTTGGGTATCGACAGGAAAACGCTTTATAACAAGCTCAAACTATATAAACTATCCGAATAGGCATGCTTAGAGATGCGATAAAGGCAACCGATTTTCAATGAATCGGTTGCCTTTATCGTGTTATCTGCAGAATACTCTTTTTCAGGAGACGGAATGTCGTTGTTAGCACATGGATGTCGGGATGTAGCCCTCCAACTTTTTTACATTATGTCCGGTATTATCCGAATAAGTGGGATATAGGTTTCTCTTAACCGGGATTTTGAGGTAAGCCAAAAAATAAAAACCGCCGGTAGACACCGTCGGTGACATCACAGCGAGCGAAAAAGAACTCTACCGTAGTAACGGCCTGAATCGCCCTGATAAGGGAAGAAACCGAGCCTTCGCCTGAAAGCCGAGATTTCTACCTTCGTTTCTTTTGAAAGAGAAACCGTATCAAGCCTCAGCCGTCGGTTCCTGATTAAATGCTTTCAGGGTAAAAAAGAAAGTAGTTCCCTTTCCCGGCTCGGATTCGAACCATAAGTTACCGTCGTGAAGCTCTACGAAGTCTTTACATAACATCAACCCCAAGCCCGATCCTTTTTCGTTGCTGGTACCGTAGGTGGTAAAGTGGGTATTGGGCTTTAGCAGCTTATCCTGGTTTTCCGGTTTGATTCCGATACCGTTGTCTTTTACGCTGACTTCAACGAAATCGCCGTCTTTGCGGGTTTTTACCACTACGCTTCCTCCGGGTTCGCTGAACTTGATAGCGTTCGAAACCAGGTTTCTCACAATGGTTTTCAGCATGTCGATATCTACTACGCCGTCCAGCTCCGTGCCCAATCCTTCCGGAACGATTTTCACTTCTTTCTGGGCGGCAACGGGAATGTATATTTCCACTGTGCTGTCGATAATACTGTTTATATCGGTAGGTTGTTTGTAGATGCGCTGTTTGTTCAGGCGGTTCTTGGCCCATTTCAATAAATTATCGAGCAACAGGAAAATCTCCTCCGATGTTTTGTTCATCATCTGGATCATTTCGTACACCTCCGTTCCGATTTTCTCTTTATCCACCATCATGCTTACAGCATTGTTCATCATCTTGAGCGAGCCTAAGGGCAAGCGCAAGTCGTGTGCGATGACCGAATAAAGCTTATCGCGCGATTCTATCGTATCTTCCAGTTCGCTTTTAATCCGCTTGAGGTATCCCTTTACGATACTTTGCATATCGCTCAGCGCGGACATGATAATCACTGGAATATGATTGGTTTTGGGGTTGTCTTTTAAGCGTTTAAGTACCTCGTAGCCGTCCATACCGGGCATCATGATGTCGAGTAAAACGAGATTGGGCAGTTTGGCTTCGCATATTTCCAGGGCTTTGGGCCCGTTATCGGCTGTAAGCAAAGTATATCCCTGCTTTTTTAGGATTGCTTGTACAAGCATCACATTGGTAGGAACATCATCAACAATAAGAATTGTATAATCGGAGGCTAATATATCCATATTGTTTAGGACCTTATCTTTGAATTAACAATATGCGAAGGTAAAATTTTTGCAGCATATATCATAACATTTAGCGCTTTAATTCATTCTTTTTTTCGGACAGCCACCCTTTCGTTCCGAGGAGTAAGAGGTAGAGGCTTAAAAAAGACCTGTTTAAACCAAGGCGGCTTTTCGATTGTTATAAGGTAAAGTGTTTTACATGGTATTAGATGTAAGTTAGGTTATCCGTTCCGTTCGTGAGAATAGGGCGGATAAATTTTTTTGATATACATTGCAACCGGGTGGCGAATATTCCGGGATACGGCAAAACGACATCGTTTGTCGGTATAAATGCATTATCTTTACATCTGCGAAAACAAACTACAGATATTATA